>NZ_JACCBG010000001.1:958500-1278000 GCF_013409645.1 Nocardioides panaciterrulae
ACGAAGGAGGTCGCGACGGCGCGTGTCGAGACCCGGCGACGTGCCCGCCGACCGCCACCACCCCGCCGTACGGCGTCAACATGCGCCGACTCGGCGTGCCCCGGGCGTCAACATGCGCCGACTCGGCGTGCCCCGGGCGTCAACATGCGCCGACTCGGCGCTTCTCGTGCCACCGATGACAGGATGAGGACATGACCGCACAGAAGCTGGACGGCACCGCCACCTTGAAGGTGATCAAGGCCGAGCTCGCCGAGCGGGTGGCCAAGCTGCGTGAGCAGGGGGTCGTGCCCGGGCTGGGCACGGTGCTGGTCGGCGACGACCCGGGCTCGCACTGGTACGTCAACGCCAAGCACAAGGACTGCGCCGAGATCGGGATCGCCTCGCTGCGCGTCGACCTGCCCGCCACCGCGACCCAGGCCGAGGTCGAGACCCGGATCGACGAGCTGAACGCCGACCCGGGGTGCACGGGCTTCCTGGTGCAGCAGCCGACCGGCCTCGACGAGTTCGCGCTGCTCTCGCGGGTCGACCCCGACAAGGACGTCGACGGGCTGCACCCGGTCAACCTCGGCAAGCTGGTGCTCGGCGAGGAGGGCTCGCTGCCCTGCACCCCGATGGGCGTCATCGAGCTGCTGCGCCGGCACGGCGTGCAGATCGCCGGCGCCGAGGTGTGCGTGGTGGGCCGCGGGCTCACGGTCGGACGACCGCTCGGGCTGCTGCTGACCCGCCGCTCGGAGAACGCCACGGTCACGCTCTGCCACACCGGCACCCGCGACCTGGCGGCCCACACCCGGCAGGCCGACATCGTGGTGGCGGCGGCCGGCGTGCCCGGCATCATCACCGCCGACATGGTCAAGCCGGGTGCGGCGCTGCTGGACGTCGGCGTCTCGCGGGTCGACGGCAAGATCGCCGGCGACCTCGCCGACGACGTCTGGGACGTGGCCGGCTGGGTGTCCCCGAACCCCGGCGGGGTGGGTCCGATGACCCGCGCCATGCTGCTGTCCAACATCGTCACGATGGCCGAGAAGGCCAGGGGCTGATGGTCGGAGGAACCGTGGCCGATCCCCAGCTCCCCGTCGACGACGACCCGGCGGCGCCGCGGCGCCACCCCTCGACGGTCGGCGGCATGTTCTACCTGGTCGTGCTCGCGCTCACCGCCGTGGGCATCGGCGTGGTGTGGTCGGGGGACTGGCGGGCCGGCGTGCGCTGGATGGGCGGCGCGCTGCTGCTGGCCTCACTGGCGCGGCTGGTGCTGCCCACCCGGGACGCCGGGATGCTGGCGGTGCGGCACCGGGCGTTCGACTGCGTGCTGCTGGCGGGGGTCGGCGTGGTGCTGATCGTGCTCGCCGGGACCATCCCCAACCAGCCCGTGTGACGGCCGTGTGAAGTTCAGCCCGCGACGCACGACGGCCCGCCGGAGCAGTCCGGCGGGCCGTCGTACGTCGTGGGGCAGCGGCTCAGATGAGGCCCAGCTCGGTGACCGCGGCGCGCTCCTCCTCGAGCTCGGCGACCGAGGCGTTGATCCGGCCGCGGGAGAACTCGTCGATGTCGAGGCCCTGGACGATCTCCCAGCTGCCGTCCTTGGTCGTGACCGGGAACGACGAGATCAGGCCCTCGGGCACGCCGTAGGACCCGTCGGAGGCCACCGCCATCGACACCCAGTCGTCGTCGGCGGAGCCGAGCAGCCAGTCGTGGGCCGCGTCGATGGTGGCCGAGGCCGCGGAGGCGGCCGAGGAGGAGCCCCGGGCCTCGATGATCGCCGCGCCGCGCTTGGCGACGGTGGGGATGAAGTCGTTCTCGATCCAGCTCTGGTCGCCGACCACCTCGGCGGCGTTGCGGCCGCCGACCTCGGCGTGGAACAGGTCGGGGTACTGGGTCGCGGAGTGGTTGCCCCAGATCGTCATCCGCCGGATGTCGGTCACCGGCGCGCCGGTCCTGGCGGCCAGCTGCGAGATCGCCCGGTTGTGGTCGAGCCGGGTCAGCGCGGAGAACCGTTCGCGCGGGATGTCGGGGGCGTTGGTCATCGCGATCAGCGCGTTGGTGTTGGCCGGGTTGCCGGTCACGCCGATGCGGACGTCGTCGGCGGCCACCTCGTTGAGCGCCTTGCCCTGGGCGGTGAAGATCGCGCCGTTGGCCGAGAGCAGCTCGCCGCGCTCCATGCCCTTGGTGCGCGGCCGGGCGCCGACCAGCAGCGCGAGGTTGACGCCGTCGAAGACGGTGTTGGCGTCGTCGCCGATCTCCACCCCGGCGAGGGTGGGGAACGCGCAGTCGTCCAGCTCCATGACCACACCCTCGAGTGCCTTCAGCGCCGGGGTGATCTCCAGCAGCCGCAGCTCGATCGGCCGGTCGGCGCCGAGCAGCGCCCCGCTGGCGAGACGGAAGAGCAGGCTGTAGCCGATCTGGCCGGCGGCGCCGGTGACGGCCACCTTGAGGGGAGTAGAGCTCACGTGGACTCCTTGTCGGACCTCGTGCCCGTGGGACCGGGCGGACGGGTGGATTCGCACCGACGCTAGCAGCCCCCCGGCGCACGGTCCCGGAGCCGGCGAACGGCCGGACGCTCCGGGCCGGGCACTCCGGGCCTGGCGCTCCGGGCCTGGCGCTCCGGGCCTGGCGCTCCCGGTCGCGCGGGCCGCGGGCGGGTGCGCCATGCTGGCGCCCGTGACAGCCCGAGGCGTACGACGCGCGCTCGCCGCCGTGGGCGGCGTACTGCTGCTGTCGCTGTCGGCCTCCGCCTGCGCCGGTGGCCCGCCGACGATCGCGCCGTCGGGAGTGGACGGGCTCACGATCCCGACCCCGTCGCCCGACCCCGCCGACTTCGCCGGGGCCGTGGACAACCCGTGGTTCCCGCTCGAACCGGGCAGCCGCTGGAGCTATCGGTCCACCGGCGGCTCGCGGGTGGCGACCACGGTCGCGACCGCCGGCGAGCGGCGCCGGGTCGTCGACGGGGTCACGTGCACCGGGGTCCACTCGGTCGCCCGGGACGCGCACCGGCGGGTCGTGAGCGAGGCATGGGACTGGTACGCCCAGGACACCGCCGGCAACGTGTGGACCTTCGGCGGGCGGACCACGTCCTACGACCGGCGCGGGCAGCGGGTCGCCGGGTCGTCGTGGGAGGCCGGTGTCGGCGGTGCCGAGGCGGGCCTGGTGATGGCGGCGCACCCGCGGCTGGGCGACGGGTACGTCGTCGCGCGGCGCGGCGGCGGCGCCGAGGAGCGCGCCACGGTGCTCTCGGTCGACGAGCAGCGCGCGGTCCCGTCCGGCTTCTACACCCACCTGGTCGAACTGGAGGTCACCTCGACCGCCTCACCCGGCACGGTCCGCCACCGCTACTACGCCCGCGGGCTCGGCCTCGTCTTCGACGAGCCGGCCGAGGGCGCGGGGGTGCGGCCGGCCAAGGTGCTGGTGTCGTTCGTGCGCGGCTGAGGTCGCGGCCGGCGGGGGTGGTCGGCGTTCGGCTCGGGGGTGGCGAATGGTGGGAGACCGCAGGTCCGGGGGCTGGATTGTTGCGGTCTGTCGCCATTCCGCAGCCGGGCCGGTGGCGACGCGGGGCGGCGGTGAGCTGTCCACCGGTCTGCTCGCGGGATCGGGGGGTGTCTCACCGCCGGCCCGGGGGTGAGCGGCGGGGGTGGTCGGCGTTCGGCTCGGGGGTGGCGAATGGTGGGAGACCGCAGGTCCGGGGGCTGGATTGTTGCGGTCTGTCGCCATTCCGCAGCCGGGCCGGTGGCGACGCGGGGCGGCGGTGAGCTGTCCACCGGTCTGCTCGCGGGATCGGGGGGTGTCTCACCGCCGGCCCGGGGGTGAGCGGCGGGGGTGGTCGGGGTTCGGCTCGGGGGTGGCGAATGGTGGGAGACCGCAGGTCCGGGGGCTGGATTGTTGCGGTCTGTCGCCATTCCGCAGCCGGGCCGGGGGGCGACGCCGGGCGGCGGTGAGCTGTCCACCGGTCTGCTCGCGGGATCGGGGGGTGTCTCACCGCCGGCTCGGGGGTGTGGGGCGGGGTGGCCGGCGGGGGTGGTCGGCGTTCGGCCGGGGGTGGCGAATGGTGGGAGACCGCAGGTCCGGGGGCTGGATTGTTGCGGTCTGTCGCCATTCCGCAACCGGGCAGCCGGGCAACCGGGCAGTCGCGCCGCGGGTAGACGCCGGAGGGCGGCCTACTCCTCCGGGTGGGCGTGCGTGCCCTGGTCGGGCCACGTCTGCTGCGCGGGCGGCTGGGCCTGCTGCGGCTGCTGGGGGGCGTGCTGCTGGGCCTGCTGCTGGGGGGCGGGGATCCACTCCTGGGAGTGCGGGTCCCACTGCCAGCCGTTCTCGATGATCGGCTCGTGCCCGGCCAGCTGGGCCTCCGTGTACTGCTGCGCCTGGGTGTAGGGCTCGGACCGGGCGGCCGCCGCCTCGGCCTGGACAGTGGGGTTCTCCTGGTTCCACTCGGCCTGGTACTGGTCGGGAGCGCCGTGGCCGGCCACCGCGGCCGAGGGCGGCCAGGGGAGGTTGAAGCCCGACCCGGGGACCGGCTCGCTGCCCTCGCCGAACATCAGGGCGTACGTCGCGCCCGCGATCGCGCCGCCGAGCAGCGGGGCCAGGATGAACAGCCAGAGCTGGACGAACGCGTCGGTGCCGGCGAAGACCCCGACGCCGATCGATCGGGCCGGGTTCGCCGAGCCGCCGGTCGCGCCGATCGAGGCCAGCAGGATCATCGTGTACGCGAGGCCGATCGCCAGCGGCGCCATCACCGGGTGCTCGTTGCGGGTGTCGGTGACGGCGAGGACCACCCACAAGAACACCGCGGTCAGCAGCATCTCCAGCAGGAACGCCGCCCACCAGGCGAAGCCGGTGCCGGCGTCGCCGTACGAGTTCTGGGCCATGTTGCCCGCGGCGGAGTAGCCCGGGAAGCCGTGCATGAGGATGAACAGCGCGAGCCCGGCGGCCAGCGCGCCCGCGAGCTGGGCCGCGACGTAGGTGACCACCTCGTTCCACGCCATCCGACCGCCGAGGGCGGCCCCGACCGAGATGGCGGGGTTGAAGTGGCCGCCGGAGACCCGGCCGAAGGCGTAGACCATCACCAGCACGGTGAGCCCGAAGGCGAGCGCGGTCGCGACGTAGTCGCCGCCGCTGATCAGCGCGGCGCCGCAGCCGAAGAAGACCAGCACGAACGTGCCGAGCCCCTCCGCGAGCAGCTTCTGGGTGGTGGTGGACGTCTCCGCCATCGGCGCGCCTCTCGTTCCTGCGACCCCCCGGTGAGGTCGGCACCAGTTTATGGGCCCCGGCCGGGGCGTTGACGGGGGCGTTGACCGGGGAGTTGGCCGGGGCGTTGATCGGGGTACGGGAGGGTGCGAGGCTGGCCGGGTTCAGCCCGTCAGGTATCTTGACGTCAAGAAATAATTCCCGATGCGCAGGAGTCGCCGAAGCCCATGGCCAAGATCATCTACACGCACACGGACGAGGCGCCGCTGCTGGCGACGTACTCGTTCCTGCCGATCGTCCAGGCGTACGCCGCGAAGGCCGGTGTCGAGGTCGAGACCCGGGACATCTCGCTGTCCGGGCGCATCCTCGCCCAGTTCGGGCTCGCCGACGACGCGCTCACCGAGCTCGGCGACCTGGCGACCACGCCGGAAGCGAACATCATCAAGCTGCCCAACATCTCCGCCTCCCTCCCGCAGCTCAAGGCCGCGGTCAAGGAGCTGCAGGAGCAGGGCTTCGACGTCCCCAGCTACCCGGAGAGCCCCAAGGACGACCGGGAGAAGGAGATCCGGGCCAAGTTCGACAAGGTCAAGGGCTCCGCGGTCAACCCGGTGCTCCGCGAGGGCAACTCCGACCGCCGCGCCCCCGCGTCGGTCAAGAACTACGCCAAGGCCCACCCGCACCGGATGGGCGCGTGGGACTCGGCCAGCAGGACCAACGTCGCCACCATGGGCCACGACGACTTCCGCAGCAACGAGAAGTCGGTCGTGCTCGGGGCCGACGACGTCCTGACCATCAAGCACGTGGCCGCCGACGGGACCGAGACCGTGCTCAAGGACGGGATCAAGGTCCTGCCGGGCGAGGTCGTCGACGCCACGTTCATGGACGTCGCCGCGCTGCGCCGCTTCCTCACCGAGCAGATCGCCCGCGCCAAGGCCGAGGACGTGCTGTTCTCGGTGCACCTGAAGGCCACGATGATGAAGGTCTCCGACCCGATCATCTTCGGCCACGTGGTCCAGGCCTTCTTCCCCACGCTCTTCGAGCAGTACGGCGAGGCGCTGGCCGCGGCGGGCATCTCGCCCAACGACGGCCTGGGCGCGCTGCTCGGCGCGGTCAAGGACCTCCCCGAGGGCGACGCCATCAAGTCCGCCGTCGAGGCCGGCCTGGCCGACGGCCCGGCGATGGCGATGGTCGACTCCGACAAGGGCATCACCAACCTGCACGTGCCGAGCGACATCATCATCGACGCCTCGATGCCGGCGATGATCCGCACCTCCGGCCACATGTGGGGCCCGGACGGCGAGGAGCACGACACCCTCGCGGTGATCCCGGACTCCTCCTACGCCGGCGTCTACCAGACCGTCCTGGACGACTGCCGCGCCCACGGCGCGTTCGACCCGGCGACCATGGGCTCGGTCCCGAACGTCGGGCTGATGGCCAAGGCCGCCGAGGAGTACGGCTCCCACGACAAGACCTTCGAGATCCCCGCGGCCGGCAGCGTGCAGGTCGTGGCCTCGAACGGCGACGTCCTCATCGAGCACGACGTCCAGCCGGGCGACATCTGGCGCGCCTGCCAGACCAAGGACGAGCCGATCCGCGACTGGGTCAAGCTCGCCGTCACCCGCGCCCGGGCGACCGGCTCGCCGGCGATCTTCTGGCTCGACGAGACCCGCGCCCACGACGCGAACCTGATCGCGAAGGTCGAGGAGTACCTCCCCGAGCACGACACCGAGGGCCTCACCATCGAGATCATGGCGCCGGCCGAGGCCACGGCGTACTCCCTGGAGCGGATCCGTCGCGGCGAGGACACCATCTCGGTGACCGGCAACGTGCTGCGCGACTACAACACCGACCTGTTCCCGATCCTCGAGCTCGGCACCAGCGCGAAGATGCTCTCGGTGGTCCCGCTGATGAACGGCGGCGGCCTCTTCGAGACCGGCGCCGGCGGCTCGGCGCCCAAGCACGTGCAGCAGCTGCTCAAGGAGAACTACCTGCGCTGGGACAGCCTGGGCGAGTTCTTCGCGCTGGTCCCCTCGCTGGAGCTGTACGCCGAGCAGGCGGGCACGCCCGCCGCGAAGGTGCTGGCCGCCGCGCTGGACCGGGCGACCGAGACCCTCCTGAACGAGGACAAGTCCCCGACCCGCAAGGTCGGTGGCATCGACAACCGCGGCTCGCACTTCTACCTGGCGATGTACTGGGCCCAGGAGCTGGCGAACCAGACCGAGGACGCCGACCTCGCCGCCGCGTTCAAGCCCCTCGCGGAGACGCTCGCCGCCAACGAGCAGAAGATCGTCGAGGAGCTGGGCGCCGTCCAGGGCAGCCCGGCCGACGTCGGGGGCTACTACCGCCCCGACGACGAGTTGGCCGACAAGGTGATGCGCCCGTCGCGGACCCTCAACGAGGCCATCGCCTCGCTCTGAGACACCGCCGAGCCGGCGCAGATGTGCGAGGGCCGGGCCCCCCGTGGGGACCCGGCCCTCGTCGTACCCGGCGGCGCCCCACACCGCTGAGAAGACGCCGCCGGGAGCCCTACTCCTTCACCGCACCAGCACTGACGTTCATGATCTTGCGCTGGAAGACGAAGAAGACGATCGCGACGGGGATGGTCATCACCGCCGCGGCGGCCAGCTTGACGGGGTACTGCGTGCCGGCGCTGAGCGCGCCCGACGCCAGCTGGGCGACGCCCTTGGTCAGCGTCATCAGCCGCGGGTCGTTGCTGGCGACGATGAAGTGGTTCAGCTCGTTCCAGGAGCCCTGGAAGGACAGGATGAAGATCGTGATGACGGCCGGCCGGGCCATCGGCAGCACGATCGACCAGAAGATCCGGAACGTCCCGGCGCCGTCGATGCGGGCCTGCTCCTCGACGCTGACCGGGATCGACTCGAAGAAGTTCTTCATGATGAAGACCCCGGCGGCGTCGGCGAGCAGCGGGACCACCAAGCCGCTGTAGGAGTTGTACATCCCGAGCTGGTTGATCACCAGGAACTTCGGGATCAGCAGCACGACGTTCGGCACCGCCATCACCGCGATCATCGCCGCGAACAGCCCTGAGCGCCCGCGGAACGGGATCCGAGCCAGCGCGTAGCCGGTAAGAGTCGAAGAGCACCCGGCCGAGCGTGACGAGGACGGTCACGATCGCGGAGTTCTTGAACCAGAGCGGGAAGTCGGAGTTGAGGAAGAGCTCCCGGTAGGCCGCGGTCGTCGCGGTCTGCGGGATCAGCGAGAGCGGGTCGTCGGCGGCGTCGGCCTCGCTCTTGAACGAGGTCGCGACGTCGATCAGGAACGGGAAGATGTAGACGACCGCGAGCAGCACCAGCACGGCGTACAGCACGAGCTCGGGCCCGCGGCCCGCCCGCCGGGCCGGCGCGCCACGACCGGACGCCTTCTTTGCGCCGGGCCGGACCCCGCCCAGGGCGAGGTCGGTCTCGGTGGCGCTCATGACCGGCCCCGCAGGATCGCCCGCTGTGCCAGCGTCATCACCACGATGATCGCGAACAGGATGAACGCGATCGCCGCGCCCTGGCCCCACTGCTGGTTCTCGAACGCGGTGTGGAAGGAGAGGTACGCCGGGGTCACGGTGGTCTTCGCGGGCCCGCCCTGGGTGCCGGTGTAGATCTGGTCGAAGACCTGCCAGGTCCCGATCAGGCCGAGGGTGAGCACCGTGAACATCGTCGGCCGCAGCAGCGGGAGCGTGAGATGGCGGAACCGCTGCCAGGCGTTGGCGCCGTCGACCATCCCGGCCTCGTCGATCTCGTCGCCGATGCTGCGCAGGGCCGCGATGAACAGCAGCATGAACGTGCCCGAGGTGGTGAAGGCCGCCAGCAGGATCAACGCCGACATGCCCACGGAGGGCCCGGCGAACCAGTCCCACCAGGTGACGCCGAGGAAGCCGTGCGAGACCAGCGCCGCCGGCGGCTGGTCCACGCCCACTGCTCCGAGCAGCAGGTGCAGCACGCCCCGCGGGTCGTTGAACCAGTTCGGTCCGTGCAGGCCGACCCAGCCGAGCACCCGGTTGACCGGTCCGGTGGTGCTGAAGAGGAACAGCCACAGCACCGTGATCGCGACCGCACTGGTCACCGAGGGGAAGTAGAACGCGGTCCGGAAGAAGCCCCGGAGCTTCAGGGCCCTGGCGTTGACCAGCACCGCCAGCGCCAGGGCCAGCACGGTCTGCAGCGGGACCACGATCAGGACGTAGTAGAAGTTGTTGCGCAGCGCCGTTCCGAAGTCACGCTCCGCCAGGCCGCCACCGGACAGGATCGCCCGGTAGTTGTCGAGCCCGACGAAGCCGACGTCGGAGGAGAACGGGCTGCCGTGCCCGTGCCAGTCCGACACGCTGACCCACGCGGCCATCACCACGGGGAAGGCGAGGAACAGGCCGAGCACGACGACGGCCGGCGCCACGAAGAGCCAGCCGTCGATCGTGCGGCCGCGGAGGATCGTGCTCACTGGTCGGAGTCGAGGGCGGCCTGGAGCTCGTCCTGCACCGTGGACAGGATCTGCTTCGGGTCGCTGCTCTTGAGGGTCTCGAGCTGGGCGTTGAAGTCGGAGATCACGTCGGCCGCGCCCTGCTCCGAGGGCGGGTTCTGGGCGTAGTCGGCCCCCTTGATGAACGGGGCGAGCTGCGGCTCCTCGGCGGCGTACTTGCTGGCGGCCGACTCCAGCGACGGGATCACGCCGAAGGCCTTCGCGAACTTGAGCTGCTGGTCCTCGCTGGTCAGCGACTCGACGAGCTTGACCGCGTCGGCCTTGTCGCCGCTGTCCTGGGCCACGCCCCAGCAGTTGGTGAAGGCGAGCGTCCCCGGCCCGGCCGGTCCCTTCGGGAGCTCGGCGACGGTGTAGTCGACGTCCGGGTAGTCGTTGGTCATCGCGCCGGCGATCCAGTTGCCCTCGATCGTCATCGCGGCCAGCTGCTTGCCGAACGCCTCGCCGCCCCAGCCGGTGCCGAGGTCGGAGGAGTACTTCGCGACGCCCTCCTTGAGGAGCTTCTGGACGTACTCCAGCGCCTGCAGGTTCGGGGGGCTGTCCACGGTCGCCTGGGTGCCGGCCTCGTTGGTCATCGAGCCGCCCGCCTGCGGGAAGAACGCGCCGACGCGGGCGTACTCCGGGCTGAACGTCAGGCCGACGACCTTGCCGTTCGTGAGCTTCTTGGCCACGGCGTCGAGCTGGTCCCAGGTGGTGGGGATGTCGGCGTCGGTGAGCCCCGCCTGCTTCCACAGCTTGGTGTTGATGACCAGGGCGAGCGTCGAGAAGTCCTTGGGGGCGCAGTAGAACGTGTCGCCGACGGTGAACGCGTCGACGAGGTTCGGGAAGAACTGGTCCTTGTTGGAGAGCTGGTCGCCGTAGGCGTAGAGGGAGCCGTTCGCGGCGTAGCCGGCGAGGTTGTCGGTGGAGACGTAGAAGACGTCCGGCGGGTTGTTGCTGGCGAAGCCCTGGCTGAGCTGCTGGGCCAGGTCGGAGGCGACGGTGACCTTGGCCTTGACGCCGCTGGACTTCGACCAGGCGGCGACCGCGTCGGTGACCGCCTGGGTCTCGGCGTCGCCGGAGGAGCCGATCAGCACGGAGACCTGGCCGTCGCTCTTGGCCGACGAGCTGTCGTTGAAGCCCGAGCCGCCGCAGGCGCTCAGCGCCAGCGCACCGACGGCGGTGAGGGAGAGCAGGGACAGGGTGCGGCGGTGGTTCATCGGGTCTCCTTCGTGGGGGTGGCGTCTTGCGCGGTTGCGCCGCGCAGGCTCGACTCGCGGATGACGAGCTCCGGACGGAGCAGCGTCTGCCGGCGGGACGGGGTGCCGCCGAGGATCTCCTCGACGGTGGCGATCAGGTCGTGGGCGACCTGCTCGAGGGGCTGGTGCAGGCTGGTCAGGCCCGGGGTCGTGAGGGCGGCGGCGGGGGAGTTGTCGAAGCCGGTGACGGCCACGTCGGCGCCGGCCCGCAGCCCGCGCTCGGACAGTGCCCGCAAGGCACCCAGGGCGATGGTGTCGGAGGCGCAGATCAGCGCGGTCGCGGGATCCGGCGCGTCGAGGAGGCGATGGGTGGCGGCCCGGCCGGCGGCGAAGTCGTCGGGCACCTCGGCGTGCCGGACGGTGTCCAGGCCGAGGTCCGTGCAGGCGTCCCGCCACCCCGCCCGCCGGTCGCGGCCGGTCTCGGAGGAGAGCGGCCAGCCCACGTGGGCGATCCTGCGATGGCCCTGGGCGGCGACGTGCTCGGTGGCCGCCCGGATGCCGGCCCGGCCGTCGACGTCGACCCAGGCCAGGTCCTCGTCGCCGTCCCAGGACCGGCCGAAGGCGGCCACCGGGACGCCCCAGCGTCGCAGCGCCTCCACCCGGCCGTCCCCGGCATGGGTGCTGGTCAGGACGAAGGCGTCCACGGACGTGGTGTCGAGCAGTTCGCGGTACGCCGCGATCTCGCCCGCCTCGTCGTCGGACTGGCAGAGGATCAGGTGGCAGCCGGCGGCTCCCGCGGACTCGGCCAGCGCGTGCAGGAACTGGTCGAGCAGCAGCGCGGCCCGGTCGCCGCGCGAGGCCTCCACCTTCACCCCGATCAGCCGCGAGCGCTGGTTGCGCAGCGCCCGGGCCGAGCGGTTCGGCCGGTAGCCGAGCTCGGTGACCGCGGCCAGGATCCGGTCCCGGGTGGCGGGTGCCACCCGGGCGGGGTTGTTCAGCGCGTTCGACACCGACTGCGCGGAGACGCCGACGTGCCGGGCCACGTCCTCGAGGGTCACGTGGCCGTGGGGGTGCGGGCCGCGGGCGGAGGCCTGGACGGTCTCGTCCTCGGTCATCGGAGCCCCTTCCCGGCCTTGCGCACGGATGGATGTTTAGCGTTAAAATCTCGTCCTGTGACGGACATTACCCAGCCCGATCGGCCCACCACAAGCCCCCGGCTGCAGCCGCTGCTGCACGACCTGTCCTCCTGTGTCGCAGCGCCGGGCCTGGTCCTGGCCTCGGCCGACGGGCAGGTGCGGCCCGGCGGGGTGAGCGGCTGGTACGCCGGTGACCTGCGCCTGCTCGACCGGCTGGAGGTGTCCGTCGACGGGTCCGCGCTGGAGCTCGTCCGCGCCGACACCGCCGGCGCGGAGCGCCACGAGTTCACCCACGTGGCGCGGTCCCTGGGGGACCGCATCCCCGACCCGACGGTGACCGTCGACCACTGCCGCGAGCTCGACGCCGACTCCCTGGTGGAGACCTTCACGGTCACCTCGGCGGCCCAGGAGCCCGTCGAGATCGTGCTGCACGTCGACCTCGGCAGCGATCTGGCGCCGATGTCGGAGGTGAAGCAGGGGGCAGTGCCCCCGCGTGCCGCCGCCCGGCCGGTCCCGGGCGGCCTCGCCTGGCGCTCCGAGCACGGCGGCTGCGAGGTCGTCGCCGAGCCGGGCGCCGAGGTGGACCCCGGCGGCCGGTTCACCTGGCGGGCCGGGCTCGCCCGGGGCGAGACGCTGCGGGTGCGGCTGCTGGCCCGGACCGACCAGCAGGGCCCGTTCGGCCCGGGGCGTCCGGCACCGTGGAGCGCCCGCGTGGACGCCGAGGACACGCGGGTGCGGCGTACCGCCTCCCAGAGCCTGGCCGACCTCGCGGGCCTGCTGCTCGCCGACGGCGGCGACCGGTTCCTGGCCGCGGGCAGCCCCTGGTTCCTCACGCTCTTCGGCCGTGACTCGTTGTGGGCCGCCCGGATGCTCGTGCCGTTCGACAGCGGCCTCGCGCTCTCCACGCTGCGCACGCTCGCGCGTCGGCAGGGCAGCGCGGAGGACCCGGCCACCGAGGAGCAGCCGGGCAAGATCCTGCACGAGGTCCGCGGCGGCGACCTCGACCTGGGCGACCAGGTGCTGCCGCCGGTCTACTACGGGAGCGTGGATGCGACGCCGCTCTTCGTCTGCACGCTCGCCGAGGCGTGGCGCTGGGGTGCCGACGAGGCCGAGGTGCGCGCGCTGCTGCCCGCCGCTCGGGCCTGCCTGGGCTGGATGCTGGCGCAGTCGCGCGAGTCCGGCTGGCTCCGCTACGTCGACCACACCGGCCGCGGCCTGTCGAACCAGGGCTGGAAGGACAGCCACGACTCCGTGCAGTTCGCCGACGGCCGGCTCGCGGACCCGCCGATCGCGCTGAGCGAGGTCCAGGCCTACGCCTACGAGGCCGCGGTCCAGGGCGTCGCGCTGCTGGAGGCGTTCGGCGAGGAGCCGGTGGCGGGGCTCGCGGAGTGGGCGGCGGCGCTGCGCAAGCGGTTCGACCTGGAGTTCTGGGTGGACACCGACGAGGGCGGTCACGTCGCGATCGCCCTCGACCGGGACGGGCGCCGGGTGGACTCGGTGACCTCGAACCTCGGCCACCTGCTCGGCACCGGCGTGCTGGAGCCCGGCCGCGCGGACCGCGTCGCCGCGGTGCTCGCGGATCCGCGGCTGGCCTCCGGGTTCGGGCTGCGCACCTTGTCCGCCGACTCCCCACGCTTCTCGCGGCTCTCCTACCACGGGGGCACCGTCTGGCCGCACGACACCGCGGTCGCGGTCCGGGGCCTGGCCGCCGAGGGGCGCCGGGAGGAGGCCGCCCGCCTGGCCGAAGGCGTCTTCGCCGCCGCCGAGGGCGTGGCCTACCGGTTGCCGGAGCTGTACGGCGGGGACGCGGCCGCCGACGTGTCCTTCCCGGCTGCCTACCCGGCGGCCTGCCGGCCCCAGGCCTGGTCCGCGGCGGCCCCGCTCGCCGCCCTCGTCGCGGTGGCCGGCGTGAGCGCCGACGCGGCGACCGGCACGATCCAGCACCCGAGACGGACGTCGACCGCGCTGGGCGCGTTCAGCGTCCGCGGCCTCCGGGTCGGCGACCGGCCCTTCGACGTGCACGTCGACCGGGAGGGCAACGTCCGCCTGGACCTGCCCGCGGACAGCGACCTCGAGGTGCGCGTCACGGAATAGCGCGTCGGGCCGTCCGGGTTGGACACTGGGAGCGCTGCGCACGCCGTCAGCCCGCCCTGCCACCCAACAGGAAGTCCACCCTTCCGTCATGACGACGACCGCGCCCGACCCGACCGGAGCCACCGGCACCCGGCACGTCACCTTCGCCGTGCTCGCGCTCGCGATGGGCGGCTTCACCATCGGCACGACCGAGTTCGTCACGATGGGGCTGCTGCCGCAGGTGGCCGACGGCGTCGGCGTGTCGATCCCGCAGGCCGGGCACCTGATCTCGGCGTACGCCCTGGGCGTCGTGGTCGGTGCCCCCGTGCTCGCGTTCTTCGGGGCCCGCTGGCCGCGCCGCGGGCTGCTGCTCGCGCTGATGGCGGCCTACGCGCTGTTCAACGCGCTCAGCGCCCTCGCCACGGGCTACCACGTGTTGATGGTCGCCCGGTTCCTCGACGGCCTGCCGCACGGCGCCTACTTCGGGGTCGCCTCGCTGGTGGCCGCGAGCCTGGCCGCCCCGGGGCGCAAGGGCCGGGCCGTGGCCATGGTGATGCTGGGGCTCTCGGTCGCCAACGTCGTCGGCGTCCCGGCCGCGACCTGGCTGGGCCAGAGCGTCGGCTGGCGTTCGGCCTACGTGAGTGTCGCGGTGCTCGCCCTCGTCACGGCGGTGCTGGTGCTGGCCTACGTGCCCGCGCACCCGCCCGAGCCGGGCGCCGACGGCCGCAGCGAGCTGCGCGCGTTCTCCAGCCTGCAGGTCTGGCTCACGCTGCTCGCGGGCGCGATCGGGTTCGGCGGCATGTTCGCGGTCTACTCCTACATCGCCCCCACGCTGACCCACGTCGGTGGCCTGCCGCAGGCGGCGGTGCCGGTCTTCCTGCTGTCCTTCGGCCTCGGCATGGTGGTCGGGACCTGGGTGGCGGGGGCGCTGGCCGACTGGTCGGTGTTCCGCTCGCTGCTGGGCTCGGCCCTCGGCTCGGCGCTGGTCATGCTGCTGTTCTTCCTCGCGGCCCCGCACGGCTGGTGGGCCCTGCCGGTGGTCTTCCTGATCACCGCGCTGGGGTCGGTGCTCGTGGTCAACCTGCAGCTGCGGTTGATGGACGTCGCCGGCGAGGCCCAGACCCTCGGCGCCGCGATGAACCACGCCTCGCTCAACGTCGCCAACGCGCTCGGCGCCTGGCTCGGCGGCGTGGTCATCGCCGCCGGCTACGGCTACCGCTCCCCGGCGCTCGTGGGCGCGGGGCTCTCGACCGCGGGGATCGCGGTCCTCGTCTGGTCGGCGCTGGCTCACCGCCGGGCGGCGGCGTACTCCCCGGCCAGCAGGTCGTAGAGCGCGACGTCGGCGTACCCGTCGCGGACGACGGTCCCCAGCCGCTCGATGCCGGTGAATCGGAAGCCGTTGTGCTCGATCACCCGGCGCGAGGCCAGGTTGTCGGTCGCCGCGAAGAGCTTGACCCGGTTCACCTTCAGCTCCTCGAACGCGTGCCGGACCACCTCGGCGACCGCGCGCGTGGTCACCCGGCGGCCGCGCGCGGCCGGGTGCGCCCAGTAGCCGACCTCGAGCTCGACGCCCGGCGTCCAGTCGAAGACGCTGACCGAGGCCAGCGCCAGGTCGTCGGTGGGGTCCACCACGGCCCACCCCATCGCCTCGCCGCGGGCGCGACGTTCGGTGCTGTGCTCGAGCCACCAGCGCGCCGAGCCCTCGTCGTACGGCGAGGGCAGGTCGCCCAGCCAGCGCTGCGTCTCGGCGTCGGAGCAGGCCTCGACGATGCGTGGCACGTCGGCCTCGCGCCAGGGCCGCAGCCGCAGGCCGTCGGCCTCCAGGACCGGCACCGTCAGCCAGGTGGTCCGCGGCGCGCGCGGGTCGTCGCGCAGCAGCGTGCCCACCCAGGCGTCGCGGAGCTCGCCGCGCTGCGGCAGCCAGCTGCGCAGCGTGCCCTCGAAGGAGAAGCCGAGCCGCCACGCCACCTTGCGGGAGGCCCAGTTGCCCTTGTTCGCGCGCCAGACGACCGTGTGCAGCCCGCGCTCGGCGAACCCCCACTCCAGCAGCAGCCGCAGCGCCCGCTCCATCGCGCCGCTGCCGCGGACCCACGGGTGAGAGCCGTAGGCGATCTCGGCGCGGTCGTGGCCCTCGTTGCGCAGCGAGATCGTGCCGGCGTACCTCCCCGCGACCTCGACGGCGAAACCCCACTCGGAGTCGTCGGCCCAGCCCTGGGGCATCACCTCGGTGACGAACCTGCGGGAGTCCTCGAGCGTGTTGTCCAGCGGCACCGTCGTCCACCGCCGGGACAGCGGGTCCAGGCACTGCTCGTAGGAGCCCTCGGCGTCGCTGTCGCGATGGCCGCGGATCGTGACGGTCCCGTCGGTCAGGGTGGGCGCGGCGGTCATGCGCGGATCCTCTCGTGGGCTCGGCCGGGCGCTCTCTCCGAGGCCAGCAGGTCGTAGGCGGCCAGGTCGACGACCTGCCCGTCGCCGGTGCGGGCGGCCCGGCGACGCACGCCGGCCGGCCGGAACCCGAGGGCCTCCAGCACCCTGCGGGAGGCGGTGTTGGGGACCGAGGCGTAGGCCGCCAGCCGGTCCAGGCCGAGGGTGGTGAAGGCGTGGTCGGCGGCCACCCCGGCCGCGCGCGTGGTCAGCCCGCGGCCCCGGCCCTCGGGGTGGGTCCAGTAGCCGAGCTCGGCCTCCTCCGTCAGCCGGTAGAGACCGACGACCCCCAGCAGCCGGTCGTCGTCGGGGGTGCAGAACCCCCAGGTGATCGTGTGGGCGGTGGCCAGCCGCTCTCGGACCTTCTCGAGGTACTCGCGGCCCTCGTGCGCGCCCGGGTCGCGGGGCATGAACGCCAGCCAGTGCTGGACCTCCGCGTCTCCGAGCCCCTCGACGATCCGCGGCACGTCGGCCTCGCTGAACGGCCGCAGCCGCACCCCGTCGCCGTCCACCACCGGGTTCTCCAGCCAGGTCGTCCGTGGCTCCCGGGGGTCCTCGGCCAGCAGCGTGCCGACCCAGGCGTCGCGCAGCTCGCCACGCTGCGGCTGCCAGCGGCGCACCAGCCCGTCGTAGGAGAAGCCGACCCGCCAGGCCAGCCGGCGCGAGGCCCAGTTGCCGACATGGGCGTACCAGACCACCGTCCGCAGGCCCTGCTGGTCGAAGCCCCAGGCCAGCAGCAGGCGCAGCGCCCGCTCCATCGCCCCCCGGCCGCGCACCCACGGGTGCGACCCGTAGCCGATCTCGGCCCGGCCGCCGCCGAGGTCGCGCAGCCCGACCGTGCCGGCGAAGCGGCCCTCGACCTCGACCGCGAACGCCCACTCCGAGCCCGCCGCCCAGCCGGCGGGGACGATCCCCGAGACGAACTCGCGGGCATCGTCGTGGGTGTAGGGCGCCGGGACCACCGTCCACGCCTGCGACGCCGGGTCCTGCGACTGCGCGAGGACGCCGGGCAGGTCGCTGTCGCGGTGCGCGCGCAGCGTCACGGTGCCATCGGTGAGGGTGGGGGCCGTCGTCATGGCCGAACCCTGCCAAGGCCGGTCCGCCCGGGCAAACCGTTTGGCCCGAACGGGTCATGGACCGCAGCGGTGCGCGCGCACTCCAATGGAGTGACCTGTGTAATTCAAAACGGGGGAGACGAGGGGGTCCTGATGACCCAGCCCTACACCGGAACCACCATCCGACCCGGGGAGCCCGGCTATGACGAGGCGCGCCGGGTCTTCAACGGGCTGATCGACAGATCGCCGGAGCGGATCCTCAGACCACGTGACACCGACGAGGTGGCCGCGGCGGTCGAGTCGGCCGTCGGCG
This sequence comes from Nocardioides panaciterrulae, assembly GCF_013409645.1. Taxonomy (NCBI): domain Bacteria; kingdom Bacillati; phylum Actinomycetota; class Actinomycetes; order Propionibacteriales; family Nocardioidaceae; genus Nocardioides; species Nocardioides panaciterrulae. The sequence goes on from NZ_JACCBG010000001.1 coordinate 976,331, forward strand.
AGGGGCGGCCGGTCTCGGTGTACGGCGGGGGCCACGGCGTCACCGGCTCCGCCGTCGTCGACGGCGGCACCTGCCTCGACCTCCGCGCGCTCGACACGGTGGAGGTGTGGCCGCAGGAGCGACTGCTCAAGGTCGGTGGCGGCGCCCGCTGGGGCGCCGTGGACGCGGCCACCCAGGCCCACGGGCTCGCGGTCACGGGCGGTCGGGTCTCCACCACCGGCGTGGCCGGGCTCGCGCTCGGCTCGGGCAGCGGCTGGCTCGAGCGGCGCTGCGGGCTCACCTGCGACAACCTCGTGGAGGCCCGAGTGGTGACCGCCGACGGTCGCCGGGTGACCGCCTCCAGCGAGCAGAACCCCGACCTGTTCTGGGCGCTGCGCGGCGGCGGGGGCAACTTCGGCATCGTCACCGAGTTCATCTTCCGGCTGCACGAGATCGGCCCGATCGTGCTCGGCGGCATGCTGCTCTACCCGGGTACCCAGGCCGCCGACGTGATCACGACCTGGCGCGAGCTGGTCGACGGCGCCCCCGAGGAGCTCGGCTCGGCCGTCGCCCTGATCACCGCCCCGCCCGCGGACTTCGTGCCCGAGCCGGCCCGCGGCCACCCCGCCGTGGGCGTGGTGGTCTGCTGGACCGGCGACCTCGAGCGCGGCCGACGGCTGCTCGCGCCGCTGCGGGCGCTGGGCCCGGCCGCCGACCTGGTCCAGCCGATGCCGTACACCGCGGTCCAGCAGCTGCTGGACCAGGCCAACCCGCCGGGTCTGCACAACTACTGGAGCGCCGACTTCCTCACCGACCTGCCCGACCGCGCCGTGGAGACGCTGGTGGCCGAGGCCCAGCCCGCGCCCTCGCCCTTCACGCAGGTGATCCTGATGCACGGCGGCGGCGCGGTGGCCCGGGTGGGGGAGGAGGAGACCGCGTTCGGCCAGCGGCGCACGCCGTTCAACCTGCACTTCCTCGGGATGTGGCCGCCCGACCACGCCGAGGACGCCCGCAACATCGGCCACATCCGCGGCCTGGTCGCGGCGATGAAGCCGTGGGCGGCCGGCAACGCCTACCTGAACTTCATCGGTGACGAGGGCCTCACCCGCGTCGAGGCCGCCTTCGGGCCGGCGAAGTTCGGCCGGCTGCGGGCGATCAAGGAGGTCTGGGACCCCCACAACGTCTTCCGCCACAACCAGAACATCCCCCCGCTGCGCGAGCGGGGTCGGGTGGCGGAGACGCCGACGCCGGTCACGCTCACCTGACCGCCCCGGCCGAGCGCCGAGCCGATGCGCGGCCGGCGGCGGCGGTTTGGGAGAATGGGCCCATGCCCACCCCGACCGCCCCCGCCCGGCCGCGCGTGCTCTCCGGCATCCAGCCCACGGCCGACTCGTTCCACTTCGGCAACTACCTGGGGGCGCTGCGGCAGTGGGTGGACCTGCAGGAGGACCACCAGCCGTTCTTCTTCATCGCCGACCTGCACGCGATCACCGTCGAGCAGGACCCCAAGGTGCTGCGCGACCGGTGCCTGCGGGCGGCCGCCCAGCTGCTGGCGATGGGCATCGACCCGGAGCGCTCGGCGATCTTCATCCAGAGCCAGGTGCCGGCGCACGCCCAGCTCGGCTGGGTGCTGCAGTGCCTGACCGGCTTCGGCGAGGCCCGCCGGATGACCCAGTTCAAGGACAAGTCCGCCAAGGGCGGCGAGGGCTCGGCCAGCGTCGGGCTGTTCACCTACCCGGTGCTCCAAGCCGCCGACATCCTGCTCTACCGACCGCACTACGTGCCGGTGGGGGAGGACCAGCGCCAGCACCTCGAGCTGACCCGCGACCTGGCCCAGCGGTTCAACCACCGCTACAAGAAGACCTTCCGGCTGCCCGAGCCCTACATCCTCAAGGCGACGGCGAAGATCGCGGACCTGCAGGACCCGACCGCGAAGATGTCGAAGTCGGCGTCCTCGCCCGCCGGCATCGTCGAGATGCTCGACGAGCCGCGGGCCAGCGCCAAGAAGATCCGCTCCGCGGTCACCGACTCCGACACCGTCATCCGCTTCGACCCCGAGGAGAAGCCCGGGGTGAGCAACCTGCTCACGATCTACGCGGCGCTCACCGGCCGGTCCGTGGAGGCGCTGGAGGAGGACTACTCCGGGCGCGGGTACGGCGACCTGAAGAAGGAGCTCGCCGAGGTGGTAGTCGACTTCGTGACCCCGTTCCGTGAGCGGACGCTCGCGCTGCTCGAGGACCGCACCCACCTCACCGAGGTCCTGCGCCGCGGGGCGGACCTGGCGAACGAGGTCGCCGAGGCCACCCTGCGCGACGTCTACGAGCGCGTCGGCTTCGTCACGGCCGGCGAGTAGGGTCGGCACGGTACGAACGAGGAGGCACCCATGCCCACCATCGGCGTCGCGCTTGCCATCCCCGAGCCCTGGGCGAGCGAGCTCCAGGACTACCGCACCTCCATCGGCGACACCACCGCCACGATGATCCCCACCCACATCACGCTGGTCCCCCCGACCGAGATCGGCGAGGACGACGTCGTCGACGTCGAGAAGCACCTCGCCGAGGTGGCCGCCGACACCCGGCGGTTCGTCGTGCACCTGCGCGGCACGGGCACCTTCCGCCCGGTCTCACCGGTGGTGTTCGTGACGGTCGCGGAGGGCATCTCCTCCTGCGAGCAGCTCGCCAACGCCGTACGCCGGGGTCCGCTCGACGTGGACATCGCCTTCCCCTACCACCCGCACGTGACGGTGGCGCACCACCTCGACGACGCGGCCCTGGACCGCGCCTTCGAGGAGCTCGACGACTTCGAGTGCCGCTTCGACGTGGACCAGTTCCACCTCTACGTGCACGACGACCAGATCGGCTGGCAGCCGACCCGCGACTTCTCCCTCGCAACCCCCTGACGCTGCCGCCAACGACCCGAGGAGAGACATGAAGCTCGAGCGCCGGCACGGCTGGCTGTTGATGGCCCTGGCCGTCTGGAACGCCTTCATCTGGCTGACCTTCGCCAAGAACCTCTCCGCCGCGCACGCGGCCGGGCAGGACCGGCCCACCGGCTACTGGGTGGCCCACACGGTGCTGATCGTGGTCGACCTCGCGATCGCCGTGGCCCTCGCCTGGTGGAGCGTGCGCATCCTGCGCGCCCCGCGGTCCGCCGAGTCGGCGCAGGTTGACGCCGCGGAGCCGGCCGGCCGCCGCTGATTCGCCGCACGTCCCCGAAAATGCCGCCGAGTCGGCGCTGGTTGACGCCCGGAGGCGTCAACCTGCGCCGACTCGGCGATCAGAGGGGCGATCGGGGGTGGGTCAGAGACCGTGGCGCATCGCGGCGTGCAGGTCCCAGTTGAGGCGGGAGATCACGTCGAGCGGGATCTCCTTGGGGCAGGCCGCGGTGCACTCGCCGATGTTCGTGCAGCCGCCGAAGCCCTCGGCGTCGTGCTGGGCGACCATGTTGACGACACGGTTGTCGCGCTCGGGCTGGCCCTGGGGGAGCTCGCCGAGGTGGGTGACCTTCGCACCCATGAACAGCGACGCGGAGCCGTTGGGGCAGGCCGCCACGCAGGCGCCGCAGCCGATGCAGGTCGCGACGTTGAACGCCCGCATCGCGTCGTCGCGGGGGACCGGCACCGAGTGCGCCTCCGGCGCCGAACCGGTGTTGACCGAGATGTAGCCGCCGGCCTGGATGATCCGGTCGAAGGCGCCGCGGTCCACGCAGAGGTCCTTGATGACCGGGAACGCGTCCGAGCGCCAGGGCTCGATCACGATCTCGTCGCCGTCCTTGAACGAGCGCATGTGCAGCTGGCAGGTCGTCGTGACCTCCGGGCCGTGGGCCTGACCGTTGATCATCAGGCCGCACGTGCCGCAGATGCCCTCGCGGCAGTCGGAGTCGAAGGCGACCGGCTCCTCGCCCTTGGCGATCAGGTCCTCGTTGAGGACATCGAGCATCTCGAGGAACGACATGTCCCCGGAGACGCCGTCGATGTCGTAGGTGTGCATCGCACCCTGGGCGGTGGCGTTGGCCTGCCGCCAGATCTTGAGGGTCAGCTTCATGGTTCCCGCGCTCACTTGTAGCTCCGCTGCTTCATCTCGATGGCCGTGTAGACCAGGTCTTCCTTGTGCAGGATCGGCAGCTCGCCGTCACCGGCGAACTCCCATGCGGCCACGTAGGCGTAGCGGTCGTCGTGACGCAGCGCCTCGCCGTCCTCGGTCTGCGACTCCGCCCGGAAGTGGCCGCCGCAGGACTCGCGCCGGTTGAGCGCGTCGATGCACATCAGCTCGCCGAGCTCGAAGAAGTCGGCCACCCGGCCGGCCTTCTCCAAGGACTGGTTGAGCCCGTCGGCGGTGCCGAGCACCTTGACGTTGCGGTAGAAGTCGTCCTTCAGGGTGCGGATCAGGTCGATCGCCTTCTTCAGGCCGTCCTCGGTCCGCTCCATGCCGCAGTACTCCCACATGATGTTGCCGAGCTCCCGGTGGTAGGAGTCGACGCTGCGGGTGCCGTTGTTGTTCATGAAGTGGTCGATCCGGGACTCGACCGCCTGCCGCGCCTCCACGACCGCGGGGTGGTCCTCGGAGATCTTCTCGAACGGACCGCCCGCGAGGTAGTCGCGGATCGTGTGCGGCAGCACGAAGTAGCCGTCGGCCAGGCCCTGCATCAGCGCCGAGGCGCCGAGCCGGTTCGCGCCGTGGTCGGAGAAGTTCGCCTCGCCGGTCACGAACAGGCCGGGGATCGACGACTCCAGGTCGTAGTCGACCCACAGGCCGCCCATGACGTAGTGCACCGCGGGGTAGATCCGCATGGGGACCTGGTAGGGGTCCTCACCGGTGATCCGCTTGTACATGTCGAAGAGGTTGTCGTACTTCTCCTTGATGCCCTCGAGGCCCATGCGGCTGATGGCGTCGTTGAAGTCGAGGTAGACGCCGCGCCGGACGCCGTCGACCTCGGGGCCGACCCCGCGGCCCTCGTCGCAGACGTACTTCGCGGCGCGCGAGGCGATGTCGCGGGGGACCAGGTTGCCGTAGGAGGGGTAGATCCGCTCCAGGTAGTAGTCGCGGTCCTCCTCGGGGATCTCGCGCGGGTCCTTGGTGCAGTCGGACTGCTTCTTCGGGACCCAGATCCGGCCGTCGTTGCGCAGCGACTCCGACATCAGCGTCAGCTTCGACTGGTGGGAGCCGGAGACCGGGATGCAGGTCGGGTGGATCTGCGTGTAGCAGGGGTTGGCCATGTAGGCGCCCTTGCGGTGCGCACGCCACGAGGCCGTCACGTTGCAGCCCATCGCGTTGGTCGAGAGGTAGAAGACGTTGCCGAAGCCGCCGCTGGCCAGCACGACCACGTCGGCGAGGTGGGTCTCGATCTCGCCGGTGACCATGTCGCGGGCGATGATGCCGCGGGCCTTGCCGTCGACGACGACCAGCTCGAGCATCTCGTGCCGGGTGAAGGTCTCGACCGTGCCGGCGTGCACCTGCCGCTCCAGTGCTTGGTAGGCGCCGAGGAGCAGCTGCTGGCCGGTCTGGCCGCGGGCGTAGAACGTGCGGGAGACCTGGACGCCGCCGAAGGAGCGGTTGTCGAGCAGGCCGCCGTACTCCCGCGCGAACGGGACGCCCTGCGCGACGCACTGGTCGATGATGTTCACGCTGACCTCGGCCAGCCGGTAGACGTTGTCCTCCCGCGAGCGGTAGTCGCCACCCTTGACCGTGTCGTAGAAGAGGCGGTAGGCGGAGTCGCCGTCCTCCTTGTAGTTCTTCGCGGCGTTGATGCCGCCCTGCGCGGCGATCGAGTGCGCCCGGCGCGGGGAGTCCTGGTAGCAGAAGGACTTCACGTTGTAGCCGGCCTCGCCGAGCGTCGCCGCGGCGGAGGCGCCGGCCAGGCCGGTGCCGACGATGATGATCGAGAGCTTGCGCCGGTTGGCCGGGTTGACCAGGCGGGCGTCGAACTTGCGCTGGTTCCAGCGCTCGGCGATCGGCACGTCCCGGGGCGCTTTGGTGTCGGCGACCGGCTCGCCGGCGACGTAGTAGCCGGCGGCGTCGTCGTACTCGCCGGCGCTCTGCGCGTCCGCGCGGCCGTCGACGTCGGAGTGGAACTCCTGCTGGGGGTAGTCGTTCATCAGGTTCTGGCCGCCTTAGTTGATGACGCCCGCGAGGACGAAGATCGGGACGAGGGAGAAGCCGCCGGCGATCACCACGGCGAGGATGACGCCGAGGCCGTTGGCGTTGCGGCGGGCGCGGGCGTTGTTGGTCATGCCGAGCGTCTGCGCGGCGCTCCAGACGCCGTGGCGGATGTGCAGCCCGAGCGCCGCCATCGCCAGCAGGTAGATCAGCGTGAGCCACCAGGTCTGGAAGGAGTCGACCAGCAGGTTGTAGGGGTCGTTGGTCGGCCCGCCCTGCACGTTGACCTTGCCGACGGTGAAGTTCAGCAGGTGCCAGATGATGAACACCAGCAGCGTCAGGCCGCCCCAGCGCATGAAGCGCGAGGCGAACGTCGAGCTCTGGTTCTTCTTCACCTGGTACTTCACCGAGCGGGCGTGGTTGGCCCGGCGCCACAGCTTCGCGGCCGCGTAGACGTGCACGACGACCGAGACGATCAGCACGGCACGGATCACCCACAGCAGCCCCGACCGCGGCAGCATCGGCTCGCCGATGGTGCGCAGGTGCGCGGCGTACTCGTTGTAGGCGTCGTGGCCGGCGAAGGCCTTGAGGTTGCCGTACATGTGCAGCAGCACGAACAGGATGAAGATGAGCCCGCTCACTGCCATCAGGAGCTTGAGGGCGATGGTCGAGCGCGTCGAGCGCGCTCCCTTGACGAGGGTCGTGGTTGCCACGAGACGTCACGGTACCGCGCACAGTTCCCGCGCCGGACCTGAGGGGAGTGTGAGATAGGTCCGGTTACCGGTCGGTTTCGTTCAGGCTTCGCTCAGTTGCGGTGTGGCCTCTTTCACATCGCGCCCCGAGTGTGCAGACTCGGGCCCAGACCCAGCACGGGACCTGCGGAGGTGGCCATGGCGTCGACGGAGGCACAGCGACCGGCAGCGAGCCAGGGCGCCGGCGCGCCCGGCGCACCGGGAGGGGTCGACGGGCCGACCCGGGCCCGGATCGGTGCCCGGACCCTGCGATCGGACCGGTGGTGGGCCTACCCGCTGGCCACGTTCGTCGTCTTCCTGGCGTTCATCGTCTACGCCACGGTCCGGGCCTTCGCCAACAGCCACTTCTACGCGGCGCCCTACCTCTCGCCGTTCTACTCGCCCTGCCTCACCGACTCCTGCGAGCAGGCCGGCGCGGCCGACTTCGGCACGCCGTTCGGCTGGTGGAGCCTCTCGCCGGCGCTGCTGATCCTGATCTTTCCGCTGGGCTTCCGGCTCAGCTGCTACTACTACCGCAAGGCCTACTACCGGGCGTTCTGGCTCTCCCCGCCGGCGTGCGCGGTGGCCGAGCCGCACCGCACCTACACCGGGGAGACCCGCTTCCCGCTGATCCTGCAGAACGCCCACCGGTGGTTCTGGTACGCCGCGGTGCTGGTCGCGCTGGTGCTGACCTGGGACGTGGTGCTGGCCTTCCGCGACGAGCACGGCGACTGGGGCCACATGGGCCTCGGCACGCTGCTGATGCTCGCCAACGTGGTGCTGATCTGGCTCTACACGCTCTCGTGCCACTCCTGCCGGCACATCACCGGTGGCCGGTTGCGGCACTTCTCCAAGCACCCGGTGCGCTACCGGATGTGGACCTTCGTGTCCCGGTTGAACGCCGACCACGGCCGCTACGCGTGGTACTCGCTGTTCTCGGTGGCCCTGGTCGACCTCTACATCTACCTGCTCGCCACGAACGTCTTCGACGACCCGCGCTTCTTCTAGGAACAGAGCCTTTGCGATGACACGCCATGACATGACCGGCAACGAGATGTCGGCCGCCGAGCCCGGCGGTCTCGAGCGCCACTCCTACGACGTGGTCGTCGTGGGCGCGGGCGGCGCGGGGCTGCGCGCGGCGATCGCCGCCCACGACGCCGGCGCCCGGACCGCCATCGTCTGCAAGTCGCTGCTCGGCAAGGCCCACACGGTGATGGCCGAGGGGGGCATCGCCGCGGCGATGGGCAACCGGTGGCCGGAGGACAACTGGCAGGTGCACTTCCGCGACACCATGCGCGGCGGCAAGATGCTCAACAACTGGCGGATGGCCCAGCTGCACGCCCAGGAGGCGCCCGAGCGGGTGCTGGAGCTCGAGGACTGGGGCGCGCTGTTCGACCGCACCGAGGACGGGCTGATCTCCCAGCGCGACTTCGGCGGCCACCGCTACGCGCGGCTGGCGCACGTGGGGGACCGCACCGGCCTCGAGATGATCCGGACCCTCCAGCAGCGTGCGGTCGCGCTCGGCATCGACGTGTTCATGGAGTGCACGGTGACCGAGCTGCTCAAGGACGTCTCCGGGTCGACGACCGGCCGGGTCTCCGGCGCGTTCGCCTACTGGCGCGAGACCGGCCGGTTCGTCGTCTTCGAGGCGCCGGCGGTGGTGCTGGCCACCGGCGGCATCGGCAAGTCGTTCAGGGTGACCTCGAACTCCTGGGAGTACACCGGCGACGGCCACGCGCTCGCGCTGCGGGCCGGCGCGAGCCTGGTGAACATGGAGTTCGTGCAGTTCCACCCCACCGGCATGGTGTGGCCGCCGTCGGTGAAGGGGCTGCTGGTCACCGAGTCGGTGCGCGGCGACGGCGGGATCCTCAAGAACTCCGAGGGCAAGCGGTTCATGTTCGACTACATCCCGGAGTTCTTCAAGGCGGAGACGGCCGACAACGAGGCGGAGGCCGACCGCTGGTACGAGGACAAGAAGAACAACCGCCGACCGCCCGAGCTGCTGCCCCGAGACGAGGTGGCCCGCGCGATCAACTCCGAGATCAAGGCCGGCCGGGGGTCACCGCACGGCGGCATCTACCTCGACATCGCCTCCCGCCGCAGCCCGGAGTTCATCCGCAAGCGGCTGCCCTCGATGTACCACCAGTTCAAGGAGCTGGCCGACGTCGACATCACCGCCGAGGCGATGGAGATCGGCCCCACCTGCCACTACGTGATGGGCGGGATCGAGGTCGACGCGGACACCGAGCTGTCGGCGATCGAGGGGCTGTACGCCGTGGGCGAGTGCTCGGGCGGGATGCACGGGTCCAACCGGCTCGGCGGCAACTCGCTGTCCGACCTGCTGGTCTTCGGGCGCCGGGCGGGGGAGAGCGCGGCGTCGTACTCCCACGGCCTGGGCGGCGGCCGCCCGGCGGTGAGCGAGGCCGACGTCAAGATCGCCCAGGCGACTGCGCTGGCGCCGTTCGAGATGGAGGGCGGCGCCGAGAACCCGTACGCCATCCAGCAGGACCTGCAGCAGACGATGAACGACCTGGTCGGCATCATCCGGACCGCGCCGGAGCTGCAGCGGTCGCTGGAGGAGATCGAGCGGCTCAAGGAGCGGGCCCGCCACCTGGTGGTCGAGGGGCACCGCCAGTACAACCCCGGCTGGCACCTCGCGCTGGACCTGCGCAACATGCTGCTGGTCTCGGAGTGCATCGCGAAGGCCGCCCTCGAGCGCCAGGAGTCGCGGGGTGGGCACACCCGCGACGACTTCCCGCAGGCCGACCCGGACTGGGGCACGAAGAACCTGGTGCTCCGCATCGACGCCGAGGGGACCGGCGTCGACCTTAGTCACCAGCCGCTGCCCGTCATGCCCGACGAGCTGAAGTCGCTGTTCGAGTAGGGGATGGTCATGGGATACGAGCTGAAGATGCGGATCTGGCGCGGCGACCGGTCCGGTGGTGACCTCGGCGACTACGCCGTCGAGGTCTCCGAGGGCGAGGTGGTCCTCGACGCCATCCACCGGGTCCAGGCCACCCAGGCCGGCGACCTCGCCGTGCGCTGGAACTGCAAGGCCGGCAAGTGCGGCTCGTGCAGCGCCGAGGTCAACGGCCGGCCGGCGCTGATGTGCATGACCCGGCTCTCCGACTTCGACCCGGCCGAGACGATCACGGTCACGCCGATGCGGACCTTCCCGGTGATCCGCGACCTGGTCACCGACGTGTCGTTCAACTACGAGAAGGCCCGCGAGCTCCCGTCGTTCGCCCCGCCGCCGCGCGACGCCGACGGCAAGCGGCGGATGGCCCAGGTCGACGTCGAGCGCGGCCAGGAGTTCCGCAAGTGCATCGAGTGCTTCCTGTGCCAGAACACCTGCCACGTCGTGCGTGACCACGAGGAGAACAAGCCGGCCTTCGCCGGCCCGCGCTTCTTCCTGCGCTACGCCGAGCTCGACATGCACCCCCTCGACACCCACGACCGGCGCCAGCTCGCTCAGGGGGCGGCCGGGCTCGGGATGTGCAACATCACCAAGTGCTGCACCGAGGTGTGTCCGGAGAACATCAAGATCACGGACAACGCGATCATCCCGATGAAGGAGCGGGTGGCGGACCGGAAGTTCGACCCGCTGGTCTGGCTCGGGAACAGGATCGGCATCCGCAACAAGGACAACGACGGGCGCACCGAGGTCTGACGAGCGCCGCCGGACGGGCCCGGCGGCTCAGCAGGGTCCGGCCTCGACGTTCGTGCAGGTGTCCTCGCCCGCGCCGACGTCGACGGTGTCGGCGCCCGCCCCGCCGTCGACCCGGTCGTCGCTGGCGTCGTCGCGGCCCACCGTCAACGTGTCGTCACCGCCGCGCAGGTCCGCGGTCAGCCCGGGGGCGGAGTAGACGATCCGGTCCGGTCCGTCGCTGCCGTGCAACGTGAGCGGCACGAACGCGTTGAGGTCGTAGGCCTCGAACAGCCCGATCCGGGCGCGCTTCTGCCCCTGCCTCAGCAGGCCGCCGGCCAGGTCGGCCAGCGCCGAGGTGTCCTCGGTGGGGTTGCCGAAGATGACGTCCAGCTGGTCGTGGCCGTCGCCGCCGGAGGCGCGGTCGTCGTCCCGGATCCAGTCGACGTGCATCACGTCGTCGCCCGGGCCGCCCCGCAGGTCGGCGGGGTGCGGGTCCGCCGGGCCCGCGAAGCTGTAGAACAGCTCGTCGCCGGACCCGCCGACGAGCGTGTCGCCTCCCGAGTGGGTCGCGAACTCGTCGTCACCCGGCCCGCCGTACATCCGGTCGGTGCCGGAGCCGCCCCCCGAGTCGTCCGAGGTCCTGTCGTCCCCCTCCCGGCCGCGGAAGACGTCGTCCCCGCGGCCCAGGCTGCCCTGGTCGTCACCGGTGGTGCCGAGCACCCGGTCGTCGTGGGCGGTGGCCTCGAACCACACGAACCCGGGGTGGGCGACGATCGTGTCGTGTCCGTCGCCGGTGGCCCGTCCCGCCTGGAGGTCGAGGTGGACGCCGTGCGCGGACCCGGCGAAGCTGACGGTGTCGCGCTCGACGTGGTGCCCGAGCGCGGGGTCGGCCTGGCCGGGGTCGAACCCGAGGTCGATGAGGTCGTCGCCGGGGCCCCCGTTGATGGTGTCGCCCACGGCGATCGGCGAGTCCGGGTCGGCGTGGTAGCCGGTGCGGTCGTGCCCGCCGTACAACCGGTCGTCGCCGCGTCCGCCGACGAGGAGGTCCTTGTCGCCCAGGGCACACACCACGTCGTCGCCGCCCCGGGCGTGGATGACGTCGGGTCCCTGGGTGCCGACGATGACGTCGTCACCGCGCGTCCCGGTGATCCGCCGGCCGTGCGCGTGGTCGTGCCCGACGATCGTCGCGCGCTTGCCGTGGCACGTCGGTACGGCGGCTGCGGCGCCCTCCGACAGCGCCGGCACCACGGAGACGGTGGCGATCGCCGCCAGGACGGCGATGGCTGGGCGTGCGTGAGTGAACATCTGAGCCCCCTGTGACGCAAGTCACTCTAGAGCGGGCTCGTCCCGGCGTCCACCCGGGACGGTGGGGAGGACGGGACCAACGACCGCCCCGCAGTGGCGGCGGAACGGTGCATCATGAGCCATGGATGACGTGCCTCCCGAGGTCGGATCGCTGCGAACCCTGATCGTCAGGCTCACCATCGGCTCCTTCTCCCTGGCCGCCCTGCTCGGCGTGGTCGCGCTGCTCGGCGGCGGGGCCTTCGGGTCGATCGAGGGGCGGATCCTGCTGACCACGCTGCTGGTCGGCGTGGTCAGCGTGGCCGTGCTCTGCCACCTGCTGAGCGTCGGCACCCGCTACCGGGCGGTCGGCATCGCGGGGATCGTCGCGGCGCTGGTGCCGCTGGTCAGCGGGCTCTTCCTGGTCTGGTACGACTACGAGAACGACGTGCCCGCGGCGCTCGGCCGCACCTTCGGGGTCGGTGCGACCGTCGCGGTCACGCTCGCCCAGGCCAGCCTGCTGCTCGCGGTCGGCGCGGCCGCCGGCCCGGTCGTACGCCGGATCCTGTTCACGACCCTCGCGCTGGCCGCCGTGCTCGCGCTCCAGGTGTCCGCGCTGATCCTCGGCCAGGAGCCGCACGCCCCCTACCTGCGCCTGATGGGCGTGGTCGCGATCCTCGACGTGCTGGGCACGGTCGTGGTGGCGGCCCTCGCCCGCTTCGGTGCCGCCGGCCGGGCCCCGCGGCCGGTGCCGGTGCGGACCACGGTGGCGCTGCCGCCGGACCTGCTGGCCCGGGCCCGCGAGCGGGCGGACGCCACCGGCCGGTCGACCGGGGAGGTCGTGGCCGCGGCGGTGGAGTCCTACCTCACCGACAGCCGGGTCCCCTGACCCGGGGATCGAAAAGGTCACACCCGCTGGAACCAGCTCGCCGACGCCTCCTAGTGTTCGCTTCATGACTGTCTCCGGCCCGCTCGAGGAGCCCACCGAGCTGGAGCCCGACCAGGGCACGCTCGGCCTCGCCGACCCCGCGGACCGTTGGTCCGTCACCGACTGGGAGGCGGCCGCGGCCGCCGTGCTGCGCAAGGCGAAGCGGCTCGGCGAGGACGAGCCCGACGCCCTGGTCCAGGAGCGGCTGACCCGCACCACGCTCGACGGCATCGACATCGCCCCGCTCGGGACCCCCGCGTCCGTGGAGGGACTGGCGACGCACGGCCGTCCTACCCGCGCCGGCGAGTGGGACATCCGGTCGCGGGTGGTCGCCGGCCGCGGCCGCACCGCCAACGAGGAGGCGCTGGTCGACCTCGACGGCGGCGTCAGCTCCCTCTGGCTCGAGGCGAGCCCCGGTGACGACCTCGGGCAGGTGCTCGAGGGCGTCCTGCTGGACCTCGCCCCGGTCGTGCTCGACGCCCGCGACGGCGCGCTCGAGGTCGCCCGGGCGTTCCTGGCACACGCTGCCGGTCGCGAGCTGCACCCCGGCACCAACCTCGGGGTCGGCGCCGAGGCGGCGGACGACGAGCTGGTCGCGGTCGCCGGGCTGGCGCGGGAGGCCGGGGTGCTCGGCGTGGTCGTCGACGCCACCACCGTCCACGACCGGGGCGCCTCCGACGTCCAGGAGCTCGCGCACTCGATGGCCCTGGGGGCCCGGGCGCTGCGGGTGCTCACCGGGTCCGGGCTCTCGGTCGAGGAGGCGGCCCGACTCCTGGAGTTCCGCTACGCCGCCACCGACGAGCAGTTCACGACGATCGCCAAGCTGCGGGCCGCCCGCCGGCTGTGGGCGCGCGTCCTGGAGCTCAGCGAGGCCTCCTTCCAGGAGACCGAGGGCTGGACACAGCGCCAGCACGCCGTCACCAGCCGGCCGATGATGAGCAGGTACGACCCCTGGGTGAACATGCTGCGCACCACGGTCGCGGCGTTCGCGGCCGGGGTCGGGGGCGCCGACGCGGTCACCGTGCTGCCGTTCGACACGCCGCTGGGCGTGCCCGACGCGTTCGGGCGGCGGATCGCGCGCAACACCTCCGCGCTGCTCATCTCCGAGTCGCACGTCGCCCGCGTGAGCGACCCGGCCGGCGGCGCCTACGCCGTCGAGAGGCTGACCGACGACCTAGCCCGCGCCGGCTGGGAGCTGTTCGGCCGGCTCGAGGACGCGGCCGACCCCCGGCGGCTGCTCGACGAGGCGATCGCCGACGTCGCGGCCCGGCGCGAGCGGGAGGTGGCCACCCGCAAGCGGCCGCTGACCGGCCTCACCGAGTTCCCGAACCTCGCCGAGACGCTCCCCGAGCGTGAGCCGGACCCGGCGGCGCGCGAGGTCCGGCGCTGGGGCGCCAGCTTCGAGGCGCTGCGCGACGAGCCGGCGACCCAGCACGTCTTCCTCGCCACCCTCGGCCCGGTCGCGGCGCACACCGCCCGCGCGACCTTCGCCACCAACCTGTTCGCCGCCGGGGGGATCGCGGTCGACGTCGCCGGGCCGACGAAGGACACCGGCGAGCTGGTCGCGGCGTACGCCGGGCAGCCGGTCGTCTGCCTCGCCGGCAGCGACCCGGCCTACGCCGAGTGGGGGGCGCAGGCCGCGGCCGCCCTGCGCGAGGCGGGCGCCACCCACGTGATCATCGCGGGCAGGCCGGTGGACTACGCCGACGCGTCGTGCGCGACGGGCGTCGACGCCCTGGACTTCCTGACCCGGACGAGGAGCAAGCTGGCATGAGCGTTCCGAAGAGCTTCAGCGGCCTGCCGCTCGCCGGCAGTGCGAGCGGGTCGACGGGCGGCGCCGCCGGCGAGCCCTGGCTGTCCCCCGAGGGCATCGAGATCAAGCCGACGTACTCCGAGGCCGACGTGGCGGGCCTCGACGCGCTCGACACGCTGCCGGGCCTGAGCCCGTTCCTGCGCGGGCCCTACCCGACGATGTACACCACCCAGCCGTGGACCATCCGGCAGTACGCCGGGTTCTCGACGGCCGAGCAGTCCAACGCGTTCTACCGGCGCAACCTGGCCGCGGGCCAGAAGGGCCTCAGCGTGGCCTTCGACCTGGCCACGCACCGCGGCTACGACTCCGACCACCCGCGGGTGCGCGGCGACGTCGGCATGGCCGGCGTGGCGATCGACTCGATCTATGACGCGCGCACGCTCTTCGACGGCATCCCGCTGGACCAGATGTCGGTGAGCATGACCATGAACGGCGCGGTGCTGCCGATCATGGCGCTCTACATCGCCGCCGCCGAGGAGCAGGGGGTGAAGCCGGAGCAGCTCGCGGGGACCATCCAGAACGACATCCTCAAGGAGTTCATGGTCCGCAACACCTACATCTACCCGCCGGCCCCGAGCATGCGGATCATCTCCGACATCTTCCGCTACACCGCCGAGCGGATGCCGCGCTTCAACTCGATCTCGATCTCCGGCTACCACATCCAGGAGGCCGGGGCGACGGCCGACCTGGAGCTGGCCTACACCTTGGCCGACGGCGTGGAGTACCTCCGCGCCGGCCTCGACGCCGGCCTCGACATCGACCGGTTCGCGCCGCGGCTGTCGTTCTTCTGGGCGATCGGCATGAACTTCTTCATGGAGGTCGCCAAGATGCGCGCGGCCCGGGCGCTGTGGGCGCGGCTGGTGCGCGAGTTCGACCCGCAGAACCCCAAGTCCCTGAGCCTGCGCACCCACAGCCAGACCAGCGGCTGGTCGCTCACCGCGCAGGACGTCTTCAACAACGTCCAGCGCACCTGCATCGAGGCGATGGCCGCCACCCAGGGGCACACCCAGTCGCTGCACACCAACGCCCTCGACGAGGCGATCGCGCTGCCGACCGACTTCTCGGCCCGCATCGCCCGCAACACCCAGCTGCTGCTCCAGCAGGAGAGCGGCACGACCGGCACCATCGACCCCTGGGGCGGCTCCTACTACGTCGAGCGGCTCACCCACGACCTCGCCGAGCGCGCGTGGGCGCACATCCAGGAGGCCGAGCGCGCCGGCGGCATGGCCAAGGCCATCGAGCAGGGCATCCCGAAGATGCGCATCGAGGAGGCCGCCGCCCGCACCCAGGCCCGGATCGACTCCGGTGCCCAGAAGGTCATCGGCGTCAACACCTACCGCCTCGCCGCGGAGACTGGCGCCGATTCTCTGGGCATCGACGTGCTCCGGGTCGACAACGACGACGTCTACCGCCAGCAGCTCGCCAAGCTCGAGCGGCTGCGCGCCGAGCGGGACGCCGACGAGGTGCGCCGTACCCTCGAGGCGCTCACCAACGCGGCCGACCGGGGCCCCGGCGACGCGGCGGGAGGCAACCTGCTCGAGCTGGCCGTCGACGCGGCCCGCGCCAAGGCGACGGTCGGGGAGATCTCCGAGGCGCTCGAGAAGGTCTACGGCCGCCACCAGGCGGTGATCCGTACGATCAGCGGCGTGTTCAGGGACGAGGCCGCGTCGGCCGGCGGCGAGCTCGTGCAGCAGGTCGTCGAGGCCACCGAGGAGTTCGAGGAGGCCGAGGGCCGCCGCCCCCGCATCCTGGTCGCCAAGATGGGCCAGGACGGGCACGACCGCGGCCAGAAGGTCGTGGTCAGCGCCTTCGCCGACATGGGCTTCGACGTCGACGTGGGGCCGCTGTTCTCCACCCCGGAGGAGGTCGCCCAGCAGGCCGTCGACGCCGACGTGCACATCGTCGGGGTCTCGTCGCTGGCCGCCGGCCACCTGGCCCTCTTGCCGGCGCTGAAGCAGGCGCTGGAGGACCAGGGCCGTCCGGACATCATGGTGGTCATCGGCGGCGTCATCCCGCCCGACGACGTCCCCGCGCTGCGGGAGATGGGCGCGGCCGCGGTCTTCCTCCCGGGCACCGTGATCGCCCAGTCGGCCCTCGACCTGCTGGCCCGGCTGCGCGAGCAGCTCGGGCACTGACGCGGGCGAGCGTGCCGGCCCGACCGGTCGACCTCGACGCGCTCGTCGACGGGGTCCGTGCCCAGCAGCGGGCCGCGGTCTCCCGCGCGATCACGCTCGTGGAGTCCTCGCGCCCGGCCCACCGCGGCCAGGCCCGGGAGCTGCTGGCCCGGCTCAGCGACCCCGAGGTGACCGGGGCCCGCGCCCCGGTGGTGCGGGTGGGCATCTCTGGCGTCCCCGGCGTCGGGAAGTCGACGTTCATCGAGGCGCTCGGCACCCGGCTGACCGCGGCCGGCCACCGCGTGGGCGTGCTGGCCGTCGACCCGAGCTCGGTGCGCACCGGCGGGTCGGTGCTCGGCGACAAGACCCGGATGGCCCGGCTCGCGCACGACCCGGCCGCCTACATCCGGCCCTCGCCGTCCGCCGGCACCCTCGGCGGCGTCGCCCGGGCCACTGTCCAGGCGATGGCGGTCCTCGAGGCCGCGGCGTACGACGTGGTCCTGGTCGAGACCGTGGGCGTGGGCCAGTCCGAGGTGACCGTGGCCGGCATGGTGGACACGTTCCTGTTCCTCACCCTGGCCCGCACCGGCGACCAGCTGCAGGGGATCAAGAAGGGCATCCTGGAGATCGCCGACGTCATCGCGGTCAACAAGGCCGACGGCGACCGTGAGGGCGAGGCCCGGTCCGCGGCCCGCGAGCTCGCCGGCGCGCTGCGCATGGTCCGGGGCAAGGGGGAGTGGGCCCCGCCGGTGGTGACCTGCTCGGCGCTGGCGGACGTGGGCGTCGACGAGGTGTGGGCGCGGGTGCTGGCGCACCGCGAGCACCTCGGGGGGCAGGGACTGGTCGACAAGCGGGCCGCCCAGCAGCTGGACTTCGTGTGGGCGCTGGTGCGCGACGAGCTGGCCGAGCGGTTGCGGCGCTCCCCGGGGGTCGCCGCCCTGCGCGCGGAGGTGCGCCGCGCCGTGCTGGCCGGTGAGCTGCCGGCCACGACCGCCGCCGACCGGATCATCGCGGCGTACGACGCCGACCGCTGACGGGGCGCCGGCACTTCCCTGATCCCGGGTAAAGAACCGGTGTCCCGGCCCGGCCCGTCGCCCGCCCGGCGAGGATCCGGAGTATTCGGATCGGTTGGGAGGACCCTCTGATGAACCACATGACCCGTTTGACCAGCGTCCTAGCAGTGGCATCCCTGGCCGCGGCGGGCGTCGGGGCGACGACCGGCAGCGCGTCGGGCGAGGTGGCGGCGCGGGGCGTGCTCGCCCGGGGCCTGGTCAGCCCGCTCACCGCGGGCGTGGCCGACAACGGCACCGCCTACGTCTCGGAGAACTTCGCCGGGCTCCTGGTCAAGATCCGCCCCGGCCACAAGCCCCGGCCGGTCTTCCAGGCGAAGAAGGGCGTCGAGGTGGGCGGGGTGACCGTCGATCCCGGCACCGTGACCTTCAGTCTCACGTTCGGCTCCGGGCAGGAGGCGCCGGTCAAGCGCAGCCTGGTCATGCACCTGAGCCACGGCAAGGCCACGAGGTTCGCCAACACCGGCGCCTTCGAGCGCAACAACAACCCCGACGCGGGGGTGACCTACGGGTTCCGGCACCTGAACAAGCGCTGCCTGGCCAAGGTCCCCAAGCGGGTCCCGGCGCGCTACTCCGGGATCGTCGACAGCCACCCCTACAGCACGGCCACGACCGGCGGCACGACCTACGTCGGGGACGCCGCGGGCAACGACATCCTGCGCGTCAACGGCAACGGGCACATCCGCCTGGTCAGCGTGCTGCCGCCGGTGCCGCTGCGGGTCACCAAGCACCGGGCGAAGGCCAACGGGATGCCCGCCTGCGCGGTCGGCCACCGGTACTGGTTCGAGCCGGTGCCGACCGACGTGGAGGTCGCCCCGTCCGGCGGGCTCGTGGTGACGACGCTGACCGGTGCGACCGAGGCGCCCGGCTTCGGTGGACAGTCGCGCGTCTACCGGGTCGACCCCGCCACCGGACGGGCGAGCCTGGTGACGAGGGGCCTCGCCGGAGCGGTGGGCCTGGCCATCACCACGGGCGGCGACTACCTGGTCTCCCAGCTGTTCGGCAACGAGCTGTCGCGGGTGGACGCGAGCACCGGCGGGGTGAGCCACGTCCGCAACGTGAGCCAGCCGGCTGCGGTCGAGCGGGTCGGCGGGAAGGTCTACGTCACGTCCCGGGTCCTGGCCAAGAAGCCGATGGGCAGGCTGCTGCGCTTCCCGGGCTGACCGGGGGAGCGGCGGAGGCTGACCGGCGGGCACCGGGACGCAGGGACTAACCTCGTCCCGATGCCCGCCGACGCCTCCCTGGACCCAGCCGCCGCCCTCATCGACTCCGCCGTCGCCACCAGCGACGCCGAGCTGGTGGAGCTGCGCCGAGACCTGCACGCGCATCCCGAGCTGTCCTGGGCGGAGTCCAGGACCAGTGACCTCGTCGCCGCCCGGGTCGAGAAGGCGGGCTGGCGGGTGACCCGGCTGCCGCAGTCGGGCCTACTGGCCGACCTCGGCGAGGGCGACCCCCTGGTCGCGCTGCGCGCCGACCTCGACGCGCTCCCGGTGCAGGACGCGACGACCGACCCGTGGACCAGCACGGTCCCCGGCGTCGCCCACGCCTGTGGCCACGACGTGCACACCTCCGCGCTCGTGGGCGCCGCCCTCGCGCTGGCCGAGGTGCACGAGCAGGGCCTGCTGCCCGGCCGGGTGCGGCTGCTCTTCCAGCCGGCCGAGGAGGTGATGCCGGGTGGGGCGCTGCACCTGGTGGAGCTCGGCGCGCTGGAGGAGGTACGCCGGGTCTTCGCGCTGCACTGCGACCCGGGCGTCG
The DNA here is from genome assembly GCF_013409645.1 of Nocardioides panaciterrulae. NCBI lineage: Bacteria > Bacillati > Actinomycetota > Actinomycetes > Propionibacteriales > Nocardioidaceae > Nocardioides > Nocardioides panaciterrulae. The sequence goes on from NZ_JACCBG010000001.1 coordinate 995,746, forward strand.
ACCTGGGCCAGGTCGGCCTGCGCCCGGGACCGTTGACCAGCGCCGCCGACCGCCTCGAGGTCCGGCTGGAGGGCACCGGCGGCCACACCTCGCGCCCGCACCTGACCGGCGACCTGACCTTCGCGCTGGCCAAGGTCACCACCGAGCTGCCCGCGATGCTCTCCCGGCGGCTCGACCCGCGCTCGGGGGTGAGCCTGGTCTGGGGCATCGTCAACGCCGGCGCCGCGGCCAACGTGATCCCCGACCGGGGCCTGGCCGCCGGCACGGTCCGCATCCTCGACGCGGTGGCCTGGGCCGACTGCGAGACGCTCGTGAGCGAGCTGGTCCACGACATCGTCCGGCCCTACGGCGTCGAGGCGCACGTGATCTACCAGCAGGGCGTGCCGCCGGTGGTCAACGACCCGGTCTCGCACCGGGTGCTGGCCGGCGCCGTCCAGCGCGCCCTGGGCGACCCGGGTCGGGCGACCGCCCACCAGAGCCTCGGGGGTGAGGACTTCGGGTGGCTGCTGGACCGGGTCCCCGGCGCCATGGGCCGGCTCGGCACCCGCACCCCCGGCGGTCCGAGCTACGACCTGCACCAGGGCAACCTGCGCGTCGACGAGCGCGCCACCGGCGTCGGCGCCCGGGTCCTGGCCAATGCTGCTGTCGGCGCGTTGGTCACCGACAGATAACGACAGATAACAAACCCGGTCTTTGTGGGCCGGTTGCCCACACGGGATCCCTTCCGCGGTCTAGGGTGACCCGGCGTGCGCACATCCGGTTGGCGCACGGGACCAGTGGAAAACCTTCAGGAGGGCGCCGTGAAGAAGACGGCACGCACCGCAGCGGTGGTTGGCATCGCTGCCCTTGTTCTTGCCGGTTGTGGCGGCCGTCCGTCGGACACCAAGGCCAGCTCCAACGAGACCCCGTCGTCCCCGGCGAGCAGCTCCGCCCCGGCGGAGAGCCACCCCGACTTCAAGGCGTGCGAGGTCTCCGACTCCGGCGGCTTCGACGACAAGTCGTTCAACCAGACCTCGCTCAAGGGCCTGACCGACGCCAAGACCGACCTCGGCGTGCAGACCGCGCAGGTCGAGTCCAACTCCGACTCCGAGTACGCCGACAACATCGACGCGCTGGTCAAGCAGGGCTGCAACTCCATCACCACGGTGGGCTTCCTGCTCGGCGACGCGACCCTGGCGGCCGCGAAGAAGAACCCGAAGATCGACTTCTCGATCGTGGACTTCGCCTACGACAAGGCGCCCAAGAACCTCAAGGGCCTCACCTTCAACACCGCCGAGCCCTCCTACCTGGCCGGCTACCTCGCCGCGGCCGAGTCGAAGTCCGGCATCGTCGGCACCTTCGGCGGCCTGAACATCCCGACGGTCTCCATCTTCATGGAGGGCTTCCGCCAGGGCGTCGAGAAGTACAACACCGACAACAACGCCAACGTCAAGCTGCTGGGTTGGAACGGCAAGGACGGCTCCTTCCTCAACACCTTCGACGACAAGTCCAAGGGCCAGTCGGTGGCCGAGGGCATGATCCAGCAGGGCGCCGACGTCATCTTCCCGGTCGCCGGTCCCGCCGGCCTGGGTGGCCTGCAGGCCGCCAAGGACAAGGGCGTCAAGGCGATCTGGGTCGACACCGACGGCTGCGTCTCGGCCTCGGAGTACTGCGACGTGCTGCTGACCTCGGTCATGAAGGGCATGGACGTCGCGGTCGAGCAGTCCATCAAGGACGCGGTGGACGGCACCTTCACCAACGAGCCGTTCGTCGGCACCCTCGCCAACGGCGGGGTCGGGCTCGCGCCGTACCACGACGCCGACTCCGACATCAGCCAGGACGTCAAGGACAAGATCGACGAGCTCAAGCAGCAGATCATCGACGGGTCGATCAAGGTCGGCTGACCTCTCACCGATCGACACAGCGCGAGGCCGGGTCGGGTTACCGACCCGGCCCCGTGCGTTCTAGGCTCTTCGGGTTCCGCTCGTCGTCGCACGGGCCGGAGGCCGCACGTTCAAAGGAGAACGATGAAGCTGGAGATCCGGGGGCTGACGAAGAGGTTCGGGTCCTTCACCGCGAACGACCAGATCGACCTCACGATCGAGCCGGGCGAGATCCACTGCCTCCTCGGGGAGAACGGCGCGGGCAAGTCCACGCTGATGAACATGCTCTACGGCCTGCTCGAGCCGACCGAGGGCGAGATCCTCGTCGACGGCGAGCCGGTCAGGTTCGGCTCCCCGGGGGACGCGATCGCCGCCGGCATCGGCATGGTGCACCAGCACTTCATGCTGGTGCCGGTCTTCACCGTCGCCGAGAACGTCATGCTCGGCCGCGAGCAGACCCGCGGCCTGGGCTTCCTCAACCGCGCCGCCGCCGCGAACCTGGTGCGCGAGCTGTCCTCGACCTACAAGCTGGCCGTCGACCCGGACGTGCTGGTCGAGCAGATCCCGGTCGGCGTGCAGCAGCGGGTGGAGATCATCAAGGCCCTGGCCAACCACGCCAAGGTGCTGATCCTCGACGAGCCGACCGCGGTGCTCACGCCGCAGGAGATCGACGAGCTGATGGCCATCATGCGCGAGCTGAAGAACCAGGGCACCTCGATCATCTTCATCACCCACAAGCTGCGCGAGGTCAAGGCGATCGGCGACCGGATCAGCGTGATCCGCCGCGGCAAGGTCGTCGGCACCGCCGAGCCCACCACCAGCGAGACCGAGCTCGCCGAGATGATGGTCGGTCGTTCGGTGAAGCTCGTGGTGGACAAGGCGCCCGCGAAGGCCGGCGAGCCGGTGCTCGAGGTCAAGGACGTCACGGTCATCGACCAGCGCGGCGTGCAGGTCGTCAAGGACGTGTCGTTCGAGGCCCGCGCCGGCGAGGTGCTCGGCATCGCGGGCGTCCAGGGCAACGGCCAGACCGAGCTGATCAAGAGCCTGCTCGGCCTGGTCCGGCCGGACGCCGGCAGCATCACGATCGACGGCAAGGACCTCCGCAAGCACGGCCCGCGGGAGAGCCTCGCCGAGGGCATCGGCTACATCCCCGAGGACCGCTCGCACGACGGCTACGTCGGCGCGTTCAGCGTCCGGGAGAACCTGGTGCTCGACCTCTACCGCAACTCCGAGTACTCCAAGGGCCTCGCGCTGCGCCTCGACGCGCTGGAGCAGAACGCCGCGCACCGGATCGAGGAGTTCGACATCCGCACCGAGTCGATGGAGACCCCGGTCGCCTCGCTCTCCGGCGGCAACCAGCAGAAGGTCGTCGTGGCCCGGGAGTTCTCCCGCCCGCTGAAGCTGCTGATCGCCTCGCAGCCGACGCGAGGCGTGGACGTGGGCTCGATCGAGTTCATCCACAAGCGGATCATCGCCGAGCGGGACAAAGGGGTCGCGGTGGTCATCGTCTCCACCGAGCTCGACGAGATCTTCGCGCTCGCGGACCGCATCGCCGTCATGTACGACGGCCGGATCGTGGGCACCGTGTCTCCCGACATCGCCCGCGAGGACATCGGACTGATGATGGCCGGCGCCCACGGCCCGGCCGCGACAGCAGAGGCGACGGCATGAGCACGGACATCGAGACCGAGAAGCCGACGCCGGAGCCGGCGCCGGAGGAGGGGGCCCCCGCCCGCCGGTCGCTCGCGGCGGCCGACTGGATCCCGTCGGTCAAGACCACCGTGGCCGCGATCCTCATCGCGCTGGTGATCGGCGCGATCCTGATCGCGTTCTCCACGCGCAGCGTCATCGAGACGCTGCCCTACTTCTTCTCCTACCCCTGGGACTTCTTCTCCGAGGCCGCGCACGCGATCGGCACGTCCTACTGGGCGCTGATCACCGGCTCGGTGGGCTCGTGGCACGCGATCGCGACCACGCTGGTCCGCGCGGCGCCGCTGATCTGCGCCGGCCTGGGCGTCACCCTGGCGTTCCGCGCCGGCCTGTTCAACATCGGTGCCCAGGGCCAGCTGGTCCTCGGCGCGCTGGCCTGCGGCTACGTCGGCTTCTCCTGGGACCTGCCCCCGGGGCTGCACCTGCTGGTGGCGCTCGTGGCCGGCATCCTCGGCGGCGCGCTCTGGGGCGGCGTGGCCGGCTTCCTCAAGGCCCGCACCGGCGCCCACGAGGTCATCACCACGATCATGATGAACTACCTCGCCGCGGCGCTGCTGATCTACTGCCTCGGCAAGGACGCCTTCCAGCGGCCAGGCAGCGACAACACCCAGTCGCCCCCGGTCGCGGACTCCGCGACCTTCCCGCAGGTCGGCAACCTGCACCTGGGCGTGATCGTCGCCTTCCTGGCGGCCGTGTTGGTCTGGTGGATCCTCAACCGGTCCACGCTGGGCTTCGAGATGCGCGCGGTCGGTGCGAACGCCGACGCCTCGCGCACCGCGGGCATGAACGTCCCGGTCGTCTACACGACGGCCATGGTGGTCGCCGGTGGCCTGGCCGGGCTGGCCGCGACCATGGGCATCCTGGGGCACCACGACTCGCTGAGCCCGACGATGGCCGGCAGCATCGGGTTCGACGCGATCACCGTGGCGCTGCTGGGCCGGGCGACGCCGCTGGGCACCGTGCTGGCCGGGCTGCTGTTCGGCGCGCTGAGCGTCGGCGGCGTGGCGATGCAGGCGAGCGCCGCGAGCACCCCCAAGGAGCTCACCGAGGTGCTGCAGGCCCTCATCGTGCTCTTCGTCGCCGCCCCGGCGCTGGTGCAGGGGATGCTGCGGATGCGGGCGACCGACGAGAACAAGACCGTGATGGCGAAGGGATGGGGCGGATGAGCGCCGCAGTGGCGAGCGACGTCGAGCAGGTGGGCGTCGCACAGGTCCGGGACCGGGCCGACGTGCACCGGCAGGTCAAGCTGGTCGTGGTCTTCGCGATCGTGGCGGTGCTGCTGCTGTGGTTCGCGCTCGACATCAAGGACCCGACGGTCAAGTACATCACCGGCGAGCGGGTCACCGCCGACGACCTCGGCACCGAGATCAACGGCCTGCGGATCGTCTGGATCTGCTTCGCGCTCGCGGTGCTCGCCCTGGGGGCGGCCGCGGCCAACCGGGTCCGCCGGGGGATCGTCGGCACCCTCGTCTCGATGGTCGTCGGCATCGCGTTCTTCGTCGGGTTCATCGTCTGGTCCTACGCCGACCAGACCACGCTGGTGATCGCCAACCCGCTGCCCGGCACGGTCAAGCTCGCCACCCCGCTGGTCTTCGGTGCGCTGGCCGGCTGCCTGTGCGAGCGGGCCGGGGTCATCAACATCGCGATCGAGGGCCAGTTCCTCACCGGGGCGTTCCTCGCCTCGGTGTTCTCCAGCGCGTTCTACAGCGCCGAGATGGGCCTGGTCGGCGGCATCCTCGCCGGCGTGGCGATCGCCGCGCTGCTGGCGGTCTTCGCGATGCGCTACCACGTCAACCAGGTCGTGCTCGGCGTCGTGCTGATCGCGCTCGCCACCGGCCTGACCAGCTTCCTGCTCAGCCAGATCCCCGACGACCCGAGCATCAAGCAGTACCTCAACGATCCGCTCATCCTCGCGCCGATCGCGATCCCCGGGCTGGCCGACATCCCGGTGATCGGGCCCACGCTGTTCAACCAGACGCTGCTGTCCTACCTGATGTACGCCTCGGTCGTGGTCGTGACCGTGCTGCTCTTCCAGACCAAGTGGGGGCTGCGGGTCCGCTCGGTCGGGGAGCACCCGATGGCCGCCGACACTGTCGGCATCAAGGTGAACCGGATCCGCTGGCAGGCCGTGCTGCTGGGCGGCGTGTTCGCCGGGCTCGGCGGCGCCTGGTTCACCGTCGGCTCGACCGGCTCCTTCGACCAGGACGCGTCCGCGGGCAACGGCTTCATCGCGCTGGCCGCGGTGATCATGGGCCGCTGGCACCCGGTCTGGGCGTCGCTGTCGGCGGTGTTCTTCGGCTTCATGTGGACCCTGCAGAGCCAGCTCGCCTTCCTCGGCAAGATCCCGCCGGAGCTGCTGCGCGCCTCGCCCTACCTGGCCACGATCATCGCGGTCGCCGGTTTCGTCGGCCGGGTCCGCCCGCCGGCCGCCGACGGCGAGCCCTACGTGAAGAGCTGACGGATGGTCCAGGAGTCCCGACCGGTCGAGGTCGACTGGGAGTCGTTGAGGGCGGCCGCGGTCGAGGTGGCCGGGCGCGCCTACGCGCCGTACAGCAACTACCACGTGGGCGCCGCCGCCCTCGCCGACGACGGCCGCCTGCTGGTGGGCTGCAACGTCGAGAACGCGGCGTACGGCGTGGTCCTGTGCGCCGAGTGCGGGCTGGTGTCCCAGCTGCACGCCACCGGCGGCGGCCGGCTGACCCACTTCCTCTGCGTCAACGGCGACGGCGAGCTGATCATGCCGTGCGGCCGCTGCCGCCAGCTGCTCTTCGAGCAGGGCGGCGAGGAGCTGCAGCTGATGACGCCGCGCGGGCTGCGCACGATGGCCGAGGTGCTGCCCCAGGCCTTCGGCCCCGACGACCTCCTCCACTGAACCACCGCCCGGGCCACCTCCCGGGCACCCACGCAGGAAGGACTGCCATGGCGCAGCACGACGCCGTCGAGGTCATCTCGGCCAAGCGCGACAAGGCCGAGCTCAGCGACAGCCAGATCGACTGGGTGATCGACGCCTACACCCGGGGGGCGGTCGACGACGCGCAGATGTCCGCGCTCGCGATGGCGATCCTGCTCAACGGGATGGACCGGCGGGAGATCTCCCGCTGGACCGCCGCGATGATCGCCTCGGGGGAGCGGATGGACTTCTCCCGGCTCTCGCGGCGCACCGCCGACAAGCACTCCACCGGCGGCGTGGGGGACAAGATCACCCTGCCGCTGGCGCCGCTGGTCGCCGCCTGCGGCGTCGCCGTGCCGCAGCTCTCCGGCCGGGGCCTGGGCCACACCGGTGGCACGCTCGACAAGCTGGAGTCGATCCCGGGCTGGCGGGCCGCGCTGTCCAACGAGGAGATGATGGCGCAGCTGGAGAAGGTCGGTGCGGTGATCTGCGCGGCCGGCGACGGGCTGGCGCCGGCGGACAAGAAGCTCTACGCGCTGCGCGACGTCACCGGCACCGTGGAGGCGATCCCGCTGATCGCGTCCTCGATCATGTCGAAGAAGATCGCCGAGGGCACCGGCTCGCTGGTGCTCGACGTCAAGGTCGGCACCGGCGCGTTCATGAAGCACGTCGACGACGCCCGTGAGCTGGCCGAGACCATGGTGGGACTCGGTCAGGACGCCGGCGTCCACACCGTCGCGCTGCTCACCGACATGTCGACCCCGCTGGGCCGGAGCGCCGGCAACGCCGTGGAGGTCGCCGAGTCGGTCGAGGTGCTCGCGGGCGGGGGCCCCGCCGACGTGGTCGAGCTGACGCTGGCGCTGGCCCGGGAGATGCTGGCCGGCGCGGGCGTCACCGATGTCGACCCCGCCGACAGGCTCGCCGACGGCTCCGCGATGGACGTGTGGCGGCAGATGGTCCGCGCCCAGGACGGGGACCCGGAGGCGCCGCTGCCGCGGGCCCGCGAGACCCACGTCGTCGACGCGCCGGCCTCCGGCACCCTGACCCGGCTCGACGCCATGGCGGTCGGCCTGGCCTCGTGGCGCCTCGGTGCCGGGCGGGCCCGGGCCGGCGAGGCGGTCCAGGCCGGCGCCGGCGTGGTCTGGCACGCGCGTCCCGGCGACGCGGTCACCGCCGGGCAGCCGCTGTTCAGCCTGCACACCGACGACCCGGAGCGGTTCGAGCGGGCGTTGGCCTCGCTCGAGGGCGGCTACGACATCGCGGCGGACGCGGCGTCGTACCAGCCCGAGCCCCTGGTGATCGACCGCATCAGCTGAGGCCGGGACCCTAGGGCAGCAGCAGCACCAGGAACTCCGCGACCAGGGCCGGCCTGGCCCCGCCCTCGATCTCGACCACGTAGCTCATCGTGACCTGCTTGCCCGCGGGCACGTCGGTCACGGCGGTGAAGGTGCAGGTGGCCCGCAGCCGCGAGCCGACCGGCACCGGCGCGGGGAAGCGCACCTTGTTCAGCCCGTAGTTGAGCTTCGCGCCGGGCGTCTCCAGCTGGAAGATCTGGCTGCCGAAGAGCGGCAGCAGCGACAGCGTCAGGTAGCCGTGGGCGATGGTGCCGCCGAACGGCCCCGCCTTCGCGCGCTCCACGTCGACGTGGATCCACTGGAAGTCGTCGGTGGCCTCCGCGAACCTGTTCACCCGCTCCTGGTCGATCGTGACCCAGTCGCTGGTGCCGATCTCCTCGCCGGCCGCGGCCGCGACCTCGTCCAGCGTGGTGAAGACGCGCATGGGGGCTCCTCGTGTCCGCCTCGGGAGGGGGGTGTCTGGTGGTTGGATGGCGGGCATGACCGCCGCCTCACCGGAACCTACCGTCCCCACCCGCGACCAGGTGCTGCGGGCGCCGAAGGTGCTGCTGCACGACCACCTGGACGGCGGGCTGCGGCCCGCCACCATCCTCGAGCTGGCCGCCGAGATCGGCCACGAGCTCCCGGCCGGGGACGCCGACTCGCTGGCCCGCTGGTTCGCCGAGTCCGCCGACTCGGGCTCGCTGGTGCGCTACCTGGAGACCTTCGACCACACGGTCGCGGTCATGCAGACGGCCCCCGCCATCGCCCGGGTGGCCCGGGAGTGCGTCGAGGACCTCGCCGCCGACGGGGTCGTGTACGCCGAGATCCGCTACGCCCCCGAGCAGCACGTGTCGCAGGGCCTGAGCCTCGACGAGGTCGTGGCCGCCGTCCAGGAGGGCTTCGAGGCCGGCATGGCCGCGGCCGGGGGCCGGATCGTGGTGCGCCAGCTGCTCACCGCGATGCGCCACCAGGCCCGCTCGATGGAGATCGCCGAGCTGGCCGTCGCGTGGCGCGACCGCGGGGTCGCCGGGTTCGACATCGCGGGTGCCGAGGCGGGCTTCCCGCCCACCCGCCACCTCGACGCGTTCGAGTACCTCCAGCGCGAGAACTTCCACTTCACCATCCACGCCGGCGAGGCGTTCGGCCTGCCGTCGATCTGGCAGGCGATCCAGTGGTGCGGCGCCGACCGGCTCGGCCACGGCGTGCGGATCATCGACGACGTCAAGGTCGCCGAGGACGGGTCGGTCGAGCTGGGCCGGCTCGCGGCGTACGTCCGCGACAAGCGCATCCCGCTGGAGATGTGCCCCGCCTCCAACGTGCAGACCGGCGCGGCCACCTCGATCGCCGAGCACCCGATCGGGCTGCTCACCCGGCTGCGCTTCCGGGTCACGGTCAACACCGACAACCGGCTGATGAGCCAGACCTCGATGACCGCGGAGATGTGGTCGCTGGTGCAGGCGTTCGGCTACACGCTCGACGACCTGCGCTGGTTCACGATCAACGCGATGAAGTCGTCGTTCCTGCCGTTCGACGAGCGGCTGGCGATCATCGACGGGGTGATCAAGCCCGGGTACGCCGCGCTGCTGGGCTGAGCCGGCCGATCTCCTCCCGGGCCTGCTCGGGCGTGACGGGGACGCACCCGTGAGCGACCGCGCCGGCGACGACCCGGCGCTGGTCGCGCATCAGCGCGAGCCCCCGGCGCACCAGCACCAGGGGCGGCTTGCGGCGCTCGCGCAGGTCGCGGGTCAGCCGCCGCCAGAACGTCACCAGCGGGTGCTGGCGGACGCAGTACGCCGCCGCCAGCAGCGCCGCCTCCCTCGCGGGCTGCACGACGTGCTGGGCGAAGATCCCCTCGGCCACGAACAGCGCGTGCTCGCCGAGCTCGAGCGTGCTCCACCCGCAGCGGCCGTCCCGGGAGATCTCGTAGACCGGCACCTCCGCCCGCCCCTCCCGGCAGAGCCGCTCGACGGCCGCCAGCGCGTCCTGGGGCAGCCAGGAGTCCGGGTGGTCCCAGTCGACCAGGCCGGCGTTGGCGCCCTCGGTGAGCCGGGGGAGGGTGGGGTCGTCGCCGTTCTTGTAGAAGTCGTCGAGCCGGAGCACCGGCAGGCCGAGGCGTTCGGCGAGCCGCGACTTGCCGGCCCCCGAGGGGCCGGCCAGGACGATGACCTGCGCGCGCACCCACCCATTCTGCCGTGTCGCCGCCCCCGGTTTGGCAGCAGGTGCTTGGCTGGTCGGGGCAAGGGCCGTGCGGAGGAGGTCTGGTGGTGCACACGTTGGCCGTTCGCCGGTGGGCCGCCGCCGTCCTTCCCGCCCTCCTGCTGCTGGCCCCCGCGCTCACCGGCTGCACCGGCAGCTCGTCCGGCGATCCCTCCGGCAATCCCTCCGGTGATCCGGCCAGCGGCCCCGCGAGCGCGGCCGGCGACCCGGCCACCACCGGGGCGGCGGCGCCCACGCCGCGGGTGGCGCCGCCGTTCCGGCACCCGATCCCCGGGATGCCGGCGGTGCAGGACGGGGACGTCTACGCCTCGACCAGGACCCCGTCCCAGGAGCGGTCGAGGGTCCGCCACGACCCGGCGTACCTCTACGTCCCGAACTCCTTCGGCGCCCCGATCACCACGGTGATCGACCAGCGCAGCCGCAAGGTCGTCCGGGTGCTGCACACGGGGACGCTGAGCCAGCATGTGACGCCGTCCTACGACCTGCGCACGCTCTACGTCGAGGCGAGCGAGGACAACCGGATCGTCGCACTCGACCCGCGCACCGGCCGGATCACCCACCGCTACCCGGTCGACCGGCCCTACAACCTCTACTTCACCCCCGACGGCCGGCACGCGGTGGTGATGGACGAGGAGCACCAGCGGATCGTGTTCGCCGACCCGCACACGTTCAAGCCCCAGAAGGCGGTCAGCGACCGTTCGTGCAAGGGTCCGAACCACGCGGACTTCTCCGCGAACGGACGGTGGTTCCTGGTCAGCTGCGAGTTCAGCGGGTCGCTGCTGCGCATCTCGACGCTGCGCGAGCGGGTCACCGGCCGGCTCCACCTGCCGGCGGGCGCCAAGCCGCAGGACGTCCGGCTCTCCCCGGACGGGCGCACCTTCTACGTCGCCGACATGGGCCGCAACCTGCTGCTGCGGGTGCCGTGGGACCGGCTGCGCGTGGTCGGCAGCACCCGACTGCCGATGATGCCGCACGGCATCTACCCGAGCCGGGACGGCCGGTTCCTCTACGTCTCGGACCGGATGGCGGGCAAGGTGAGCGTCTTCTCGCTGGCGAAGCGCCGCGTGGTCGACACCTGGCCGATCCCCGGCGGCGGCACGCCGGACATGGGCGGGATCTCCGCGGACGGCCGGACGCTGTGGCTCTCGGGCCGCTACTCCGGCTACGTCTACGGCTGGAACACCCGCACCGGTCGGCTGGTGGCCAAGATCCGGGTCGGGGGCAGCCCGCACGGGCTGCTGGTCTGGCCGCAGCCGGGCCGCTACTCCCTCGGCCACACCGGCAACCTGCGGTGAGGCGGCTGCTCACCCTGCTGGTGGCGCTCCCGGCCCTGGCCGCGAGCGCCTGCTCCGGTGGCACCCCGGCCCCCGCTCCCTCCCCGAGCGCGGCGAGCTCGGCGACGGCGGGCACGACCGCGGGCGCGACGGCGGGCACGCCGGGGCAGCCCCGGCCACCGCGCCACCTGGTGGTGCACACCGTGCGCTGGCGGCTGCCGTACGCCGTGGCCCGCGCCGCCGTGGGGCCCGCCGGGGACGGCCGCTACACCCTCGCCGGGGGGCTCCTGGCCGGCGACAGCTCCACCGACCGGGTGCTCGACCTCGACCCGGCGGCCGGGACGGTCATCCGGGCCGGGCGGCTGCCGGTGCCGGTGCACGACACGGCGGGGGCCCGGCTGGGCGGACAACTGCTCGTGGTCGGGGGTGGCAACGCCAGCGAGCAGGGGACCGTGCAGGTGCGCCACGGCGGCGCGTGGACCGTCGCCGGGCACCTGCCGCAGCCCCGCTCGGACCTCATCGCGGCGACGATCGGCGGCCGGGTGCTCGTGCTCGGCGGCTACGACGGCACCACCACCGCGATGTCGGCGATCCTCGCCAGCGAGGACGGGCGGCACTGGCAGCAGGTGGGACGGCTCCCGCTCCCGGTCCGCTACGCCGCGAGCGTCGTGGACGGCCGGTCGGTCTGGCTGTTCGGCGGCGAGCGTGCCGGCGTCGAGCAGCGCGCCGTCCAGCTGGTCGGCGCGGACGGGCACGCCCGGGTGGTCGCCCGGCTGCCGCACCCGCTCGGCCACGCCGCGGCGGTGCGGCTCGGCGACCGCATCCTCCTCGTGGGCGGTCGGCCGTCGGCCGATCGGGTCACGGCGAGGATGTGGTGGTTCGACCCCTCGAGCCGCCGCTTCACCCCGGCCGGCCGGCTGCCGAGGCCGCTCGCCGACACCGCGGTGCTGACCGACGGGCTGACCGACGGGCTGACCGCCTGGCTGGTCGGCGGCGAGTCGCCGTCGCTCACCGACCGGGTGGTCCGGCTGTCCCTGCGGTAGGGCCTCGGCTGGGGGCGGTCAGCGCGCGGTGCGATAGTCCGTGACGTTTGGGCCCCCTACTGGCCAGTAGGAGGGCCGGAACGTCACGGACTACGCCCAGGGCCCGCGTCAGACGCCGATCGGGTGCCAGACGGTCTTGGTCTCCAGGAACGCCGTCATGGCCGCCAGGCCCGGCTCCAGCGTCCAGTCCGGCTCGGCCGCCGGAGCCCGGCGCACCCGCTTGAGGTTGTCGGCGGCCGCCACCTCGAGGGACGCCGCGAGCGCGGCGTCACCGGCGATGCCGGTGAGGTCGAGGGCGTTGACGTCCATGTGCGAGGCCAGCCAGGGGCCGATCGTCGCCGCGGAGCCGGTCAGGATGTTGACCACGCCGCCGGGGACGTCGGAGGTGGCCAGCACCTCGGAGAACGTCACCGCGGGCAGCGGACGGTCGTAGGAGGAGACCACGACCACCGTGTTGCCGGTGACGATCGCGGGCGCGACCACGCTGACCAGGCCGAGCAGCGAGGACCGCTGCGGCGCCAGCACCGCGACCACGCCGGTCGGCTCGGGGGTGGAGAGGTTGAAGTACGGCCCGGCGACCGGGTTGGCGTTGCCGACGACCTGGGTGATCTTGTCGGCCCAGCCGGCGTACCAGACCAGCCGGTCGATCGCCTCGTCGACGACCTTGTCCGCGCGGCCGGTCGCGAGGCCCTCGGACTGCACGACGGCCTGCACGAACTGCGGGCGACGGTCCTCCATGACCTCCGCGACCCGGTAGAGGATCTGCGCCCGGTTGTAGGCGGTGCGCGCGGACCAGCCGGCGAAAGCCTTGCGGGCGGCGCCGACCGCGTCGCGGGCGTCCTTGCGCGAGGCGAGGGCGGCGTTGGCCACGAACGTCCCCTTCGTGTCGTTCACGACGTAGGAGTGGCCCGACTCCGAGCGGGGGAAGGCGCCACCGATGTAGAGCTTGTAGGTCTTCCTGACGTCGATGCGCGGCGCAGGGCTCATCACTCGGCTCCCTTCAGGTAGGCCCCGAGGCCGTGCCGGCCACCCTCGCGGCCGTAGCCCGACTCCTTGTAGCCACCGAACGGGCTGGTCGGATCGAACTTGTTGAACGTGTTGGCCCAGACCACGCCGGCGCGCAGCGCGTTGGCCATGTGCAGGATGCGCGAGCCCTTGTCGGTCCACACGCCGGCGGAGAGGCCGAACGGCGTGTTGTTGGCCTTCTCGACGGCCTCCGAGGGCGTCCGGAAGGTCAGCACCGACAGCACCGGGCCGAAGATCTCCTCGCGGGCGATCCGGTGCGCCTGGGAGACGCCGGTGAACAGCGTCGGCGGGAACCAGAAGCCGGTGCTCGGCAGCTCGCAGGCCGGCGACCAGCGCTCCGCGCCCTCGTCCTCGCCGATCTGCGAGAGCTCCTTGATCTTGGCCAGCTGCTCGGCGGAGTTGATCGCGCCGATGTCGGTGTTCTTGTCCAGCGGGTCGCCCAGGCGCAGCGTGGACATGCGGCGCTTGAGCCGGGTGAGCACCTCCTCGGCCACCGACTCCTGGACCAGCAGCCGGGAGCCGGCGCAGCACACGTGGCCCTGGTTGAAGAAGATGCCGTTGACGATGCCCTCGATCGCCTGGTCGAGCGGGGCGTCGTCGAAGACGATGTTGGCGGCCTTGCCGCCCAGCTCCAGCGTGACCTTCTTGTCGGTTCCGGCCACCGTGCGGGCGATCGCCTTGCCGACCTCGGTGGAGCCGGTGAACGCGACCTTGTCCACGCCCGGGTGCGCGACCAGGGCCCGGCCGGTGTCGCCGGCGCCGGTCACGATGTTGACCACGCCCGCCGGGAGGTCGGCCTGCTGGCAGATCTCGGCGAACAGCAGTGCGGTCAGCGGGGTGGTCTCGGCCGGCTTGAGCACGACAGTGTTGCCGCATGCCAGGGCGGGGGCGATCTTCCAGGCCAGCATCAGCAGCGGGAAGTTCCAGGGGATCACCTGGCCGGCGACGCCGAGCGGGGTGCTGCCGTAGCCGGCGTACTCCAGCTTGTCGGCCCAGCCGGCGTAGTAGAAGAAGTGCGCGGCGACGGTGGGGATGTCGACGTCGCGGGTCTCCTTGATCGGCTTGCCGTTGTCGAGGGACTCCAGGACGGCGAGCTCGCGGCCGCGCTCCTGGATGATCCGGGCGATCCGGTAGAGGTACTTGGCGCGCTCGCGGCCGGGCATCCGCCCCCAGACCTTGTCGTAGGCCCTGCGGGCGGCGGCGACGGCCTTGTCGACGTCGGCCTCGTCGGCCTCGGCGACCTCGGCGAGGACCTCCTCGGTCGCCGGGCTGATCGACTTGAACGGGGTGCCGTGGCCCTCGACGAACTCGCCGCCGATGAAGAGGCCGTACGACGGCCTGAGGTCGACGATGCCGCGCGACTCGGGCGCGGGGGCGTACTCGAATGCAGTCATGGTCAGTCCAGCGTGAAGTAGTCGGGACCGGAGTAGCGCCCGGTCTTCATCTTGGTGCGCTGCATCAGCAGGTCGTTGAGCAGCGTGGAGGCGCCGAACCGGAACCAGTCGGGGTCGAGCCAGTCGGGCCCGGCCACCTCGTTGACCGTCACCAGGTACTTGATGGCGTCCTTGGCGGTGCGGATGCCGCCGGCGGGCTTCACGCCGACCATCCGGCCGGTGGCCTCGCGGAAGTCGCGGACGGCCTCCAGCATCACCAGCGTGACCGGGAGGGTCGCGGCGGGCTGCACCTTGCCGGTGGAGGTCTTGATGAAGTGGGCGCCGGCCATCATCGCCAGCCAGCTGGCGCGGCGGACGTTGTCGTAGGTCTGCAGCTCGCCGGTCTCGAAGATGACCTTGAGGTGCGCGCTCGTCCCGTCCGCCCGACGGCAGGCCTCGCGGACCGCGACGATCTCGTCGTGCACGTGCTTGTAGCGACCGGCCAGGAAGGCGCCGCGGTCGATGACCATGTCGATCTCGTCGGCGCCGGCCTCGACGGCGTCGCGGGTGTCGGCGAGCTTGATGTCGAGGGCCGCGCGGCCGCTCGGGAACGCGGTGGCCACGGCGGCGACGTGCACGCCGCTGTCGCCGAGCACCTCGCGGGCGGTCGCCACCATGTCGGGGTAGACGCACACCGCCGCGGTCATCGGGCAGCTCGGGTCGGCGGGGTCCGGGTGCATCGCCTTGGACGACAGAGCGCGGACCTTGCCCGGGGTGTCCTGGCCCTCGAGGGTGGTCAGGTCGACCATCCGGATCGCGAGGTCGAGCGCGAACTCCTTGGCCGTGGTCTTGATCGAGCGGGTGCCGAGTCCCGCGGCCCGTGCCTCGGCGCCGACCTGGTCGACGCCCGGCAGGCCGTGCAGGAACCGTCGCAGGGACTCGTCGGACCGGGTGAGGTCGGAGAAGTCCGCCGACTGCTGCCCCGTGGGCATGGCAGTGGAGGGGGTGCTCGTCACCGGCTAAGCATAGGGTTGCCTCGCCGGAGGATGGCAAAATCGAGGACAGGAGCTTCCGCAGTGCCCGAGCAAGACTCCCGCACCGGAGGTCCCGTGGAGCGGTTCCGTCCGACCAGTGGACGGGTGATGGGCGTGCTGGCGGTCCTGCTGGCCACCGCCGTCGTCGTCATCGGCGTGGTCGACCGCGAGCACGGCTTCTCCGTCCCGGTGGTGTTCGCGGCGCTGTTCCTCGGGATCGTCGCCTGGGCCGCCATGCTGCGCCCGGGGGTGTGGGTCGCCGGGGAGGAGCTGGTGCTGCGCAACATGCTCGAGACCGTGCGGATCCCCCTGGCCGCGATCGAGCGGGTCGCGGTCCGGCAGGTGCTCGCGGTCAGCGTGGGGGAGCGGCGCTACGTCTCGCCGGCGGTGGGACGCAGCCGCCGCCAGGCCATGAAGGCCAACCGTCGTGACGCCGACCAGCCCGGCCCGGCGGACTCCTACGCGGTGTTCGTGGAGGAGCGCATCTCCCGGCTCGCGGAGGACGCGCGCGCGCAGCGGGGCATCGGCCTGCTCTCCGACGAGCAGCTCGAGCTCGCCAAGGGCGTACGCCGCCGGCCCGCCTGGCCCGAGATCGCCGGGCTGGTGGTCGCGGCGGTCGGCCTCGTCGTCACGCTGGTCGCCTGAGGGCCCCCTGGCTCAGATGCCGGCGGCGGCTTTGATGTCGTTGCGCAGCGCGTCGAGCCGGCCGGCGGCCGAGATCCGGGCGGCCTCCACGCCGTCCGGTCCGCTCACCGGGACCACGACCTCGAGGTAGCACTTGAGCTTCGGCTCGGTGCCGCTCGGGCGGACCACGACCCGGCCGCCCTCGGCCAGCCGGTAGCGCAGGCCCTCGGTGGGCGGCAGCTCGGCGGAGCCCTGGGCGAGGTCGTCGACCTGCTCCACGGCGAGGCCGCCGAGGCTGGTCGGTGGCGTCGCGCGCAGCCGGTCCATGGCGGCGGCGATCTGCCCGACGTCGGTGACCCGCACCGAGAGCTGGTCGGTGGCGTGCAGCCCGTGCTCGACGGCGATGTCGTCGAGCAGGTCGATCAGCGTGCGGCCCTCGGCCTTGGCGCCGGCCGCCAGCTCGCAGAGCAGCAGCAGTGCCGAGATGCCGTCCTTGTCCCGCACGTGCTCGGGGTCGACGCAGTAGCCGAGCGCCTCCTCGTAGCCGAACGCGAGCCCGTCGACGCGGCCGATCCACTTGAAGCCGGTGAGGGTCTCGGCGTAGGGCTGGCCGGCCGCCTGTGCCATCCGCCCGAGCAGGGACGAGGAGACGATGGAGGTGGCGTAGGTGCCCTTGGTGCCGCGGCGCAGCAGGTGGTCGGCCAGGAGCGCGCCCACCTCGTCGCCGCGGAGCATCCGCCAGCCGTGCGGGCCGGGCACGGCCGCCGCGCACCGGTCGGCGTCGGGGTCGTTGGCCACGACCAGGTCGGCCCCGACGCGCTCGGCGAGGGCGAGGGCCAGGTCCATGGCGCCGGGCTCCTCGGGGTTGGGGAAGGCGACGGTCGGGAACGCCGGGTCGGGCTGCTCCTGCTCGGTCACCACCCGCGGCGCGGCGAAGCCGGCGGTCTCGAGGACCTGCACGGCCGAGGCGCCGCCCACGCCGTGCAGCGGGGTGTAGACGAGGTCGAGGTCGCGGGGTCCGTCCTCGGCCAGGCCGGCGACCGTGTCGAGGTAGCGGTTCACGACGTCCTCGCTCAGGACCGTCCCGGCCGGGCCGCGGGGGACCTCACCCAGCGGGCCGACCGCGGCGATGCGCTCGGCGATGCCGGCATCCGCGGGCGGCACGATCTGGCTGCCGTCGCCGAGGTAGACCTTGTAGCCGTTGTCCTGCGGCGGGTTGTGGCTCGCGGTCACCATCACGCCGGCCACGCAGCCGAGCTCGCGGATCGCGAAGGCCAGCACCGGCGTCGGCAGCGGCCGGGGGAGCAGCAGCGCCTTGAGCCCGGCGCCGGTCATCACCTCGGCGGTGTCTCGCGCGAACACGTCGGAGTTGCGGCGGGCGTCGTACCCGATGACGACGCTGCTGCCCGGCGTCGTGCCCTGGTCGCGCAGGTAGGCCGCCAGGCCGGCCGCGGCCCGGGTGACGACCACGCGGTTCATCCGGTTGGGCCCGGCGCCGAGCGCGCCCCGCAGCCCCGCCGTCCCGAACTCCAGCGTCCCGTCGAACCGGTCGGCCAGGTCCGCCGGGTCGGCACCGGCGTCGACGTCGGCGACGAGCTGCTCGAGCTCGGCGCGGGTCTGGTCGTCGGGGTCCTCGGCGAGCCAGGCGCGGGCACGGTCGAGCAGGGCGGCAACGTCGGTCATGGCGGCACGCTACTGCGACCGACGCGTTCCGCGTCATCCGCGTGGTGACGGCCCGGACGCGACCCCTCAGGCGTCGATCGAGCTCATGTCGCCGTACCGGGCGCCGGCCACCGACTCGCGCGGCACCGCGCGCTGCAGCGCCGCAAGGTCGTCGTCGGTGAGCCGCACCTCGGCCGCCGCCGCGTTCTCCTCGAGGTACTTCACCCGCTTCGTCCCCGGGATGGGAGCGACGTCGTCGCCCTGGGCGAGCACCCACGCCAGCGCGAGCTGGCCGGGCGTGCAGCCCTTGGCGTCGGCGATCTCGCGGATCCGCGCGACCAGGCTCAGGTTGGTGTCGAGCGCCTCGCCCTGGAAGCGCGGGAAGTACGCCGTGCGCCGCGAGTCGCCCTCGGCCAGCGACGCCTCGTCGGTGATCGCGCCGGTCAGCAGACCGCGCCCGAGCGGGGAGTAGGGGACCAGGCCGATGCCGAGCTCCCGGATCGTGGGGAGCACCTCGTCCTCGAGGTCGCGGGTGAACAGCGAGTACTCCGTCTGCAGCGCGGTGATCGGGTGGGTGCCGTGGGCCTTGCGGATGTTGGCGGCGGAGGCCTCCGACAGCCCGAGGTGGCGCACCTTGCCGGCCTCGACGAGCTCGGCCATCGCGCCGACCGTCTCCTCGATCGGCACGGTCTTGTCGACCCGGTGCTGGTAGTAGAGATCGATGTGGTCGACACCGAGCCGCTGCAGCGAGGCGTCACACGCGGCGCGGACGTACTCCGGCCGCCCGTTGATGCCCAGCCGGGTGCCGTCCTCGGCGCGCTGGTTGCCGAACTTGGTGGCGAGCTGCACCTCGTCGCGGCGCCCGGCGATGGCCTTGCCGACCAGGCGCTCGTTGGTGAACGGGCCGTACATGTCGGCGGTGTCCAGGAACGTCACGCCGAGGTCGAGCGCCCGGTGGATCGTCTCGATGCCCTGCTGCTCGTCGCCGGTCCCGTAGAACTCGGACATGCCCATGCAGCCGAGGCCCATGGACGAGACGGTCAGGGGAGAGGTGGTGCCAAGGGTTCGGGTAGGAAGCGTCATGGTCCCGAGTCAACCCCGGCGTTCAAGCGATGCTCGTCCCGCGGTCGAGGGCCGGCCGCTCGAACTCCGGCGTGGCGAACGGGCCGCCGACGTGCGCGGCCTCGGTCTCGTCCTCGGCGCGCGGGCCGATCCGGCCCGCGAACTCCTCGGCGTCGTCGTGCGGGTGGTAGCCCAGCGCCCGGCCGGGCTCGAGGTCCCACCAGGCCCGGGTGTTGGCCGAGATGCCGTAGAGCACCGCGAAGCCCGGGGCGGTCGCGGTGAGCGACGCCTCGACCATCCGCACGCAGTCGTCGTGGGAGAGCCAGGTGGCCAGGTGGCGCACGGTCTCCGGCTCGGGCAGGAACGAACCGATCCGGCAGGCGACCGCGTCGAGGCCGTCGCGGTCGGCGTAGAGGCTCATCACGGCCTCGGCGGCGACCTTGCCGACCCCGTAGAAGGTGTCCGGGCGCGGTCGCGCCTCCACGGTCAGCAGGTCGCGGTGCGGCGTGCGGCCGACCGCGTGGTTGGACGAGGCGTAGACCAACCGGCTCACGTCGTGCTCGACCATCGCGTCGAGCAGCGCGGCGGTGGTGACCACGTGGGAGGTGAACGACTCCGGCAGGCTGCCCTCGGTCGGGTTGCCGGCCAGGTGCACCACGGCGTCCAGCGGCTGCTCGGCGAACGCCGCGGCCACCGCGTCGGGGTCGGCGCAGTCGAGCAGGTGCCAGGGCCCGTCGTACCCGTCCGGCGGCGGCACCCGGTCCAGGCCCACGATCTCGTGGCCGCGGTCCTGCAGGCCGACGGTCACGACACGTCCGATGGCACCGGCCGCGCCGGTCACGAGGATGTTCACGGCGCGAGGCTACCGGCGCACTCCGCCATGGGGGCGCCCCTAGGGTGATCGGGTGACGGCGTTCCTGATGACCTTCGGCCTCGGGCTGCTCGCGGCCGTGCTGTTCTCGGCCCTCGCGTCGCGCAGTCCGCTGTCGACCTCGGCGGTGTTCCTGGTCGCCGGGGTCGTGGCCGGACCGCTCCTCCTCGACGTGGTCTCGGTCCCGAGGGACACGGTGGAGAGCGTGGCCGAGGTGGCGCTGTTCGCGGTCCTGTTCACCGACGGCCAGCACGCCTCCCTCGGCGTGTTCCGGCGCTCGGGGCGGTCGGCGGCGCGGCCGCTGGTGGTCGCGATGCCGCTGACGTTCGCCCTGGTCGCGGTGCTCGCCCACTACCTGACCGGGCTCCCCTGGGGGCCGGCGTGCGTGCTCGGCGCGATCCTCGCCCCGACGGACCCGGTCTTCGCCTCGGCCCTGGTGGGGCGTGAGGACGTGCCGCGCGGAGTGCGCGAGGTGCTGAACATCGAGAGCGGCCTCAACGACGGCCTGGCGCTGCCCGCGGTGCTGATCATCGCCGGCACCGTGGGCGCCCACCCGCACGGCTACGCCACGGACTGGCCCTCGCTCCTGCTCGAGCTCGCCCTCGGTGTGGTGCTCGGGGTGGTCGTGCCCGTGGTCGTCGTCCAGCTGCTGCGGCTGCCCGGCATCGGCGTCATCGACACCCTGCAGCCGCTCGGCCCGCTCTCACTGGCGGTGCTGCTCTTCGCGCTGTGCGACGTGCTGGATGCCAACCGGTTCCTCGCCGCCTTCATCGCGGGCGCGACCATCGCGACGATCCGGCCCGGCGCCTCGGACAGCTTCCGGCACACCGGCGAGCTGATCAGCGAGATGGTGAAGGGGGCCGCGCTGCTGGCGTTCGCCGCGCTGCTCGACGGCGACGTCTTCGGCACGGCGGGCTGGAGCGGGCTGCTGCTGGCGGTCGCGGTGGTGCTGCTGTCGCGCCCGCTGCCGGTCTGGCTGTGCCTGCTGGGCAGCAACCTCTCCCGGCGGGAACGGATCGCCGCGGCGTGGTTCGGCCCGAAGGGCTTCGCCAGCGTCGCCTACGGACTGATCATCGCGTTCAGCGGCATGCCGTACGCCGGGGAGGTGCTGGCGCTGACCGCGGTCGTGGTGCTGGTCTCGGTCCTGGCCCACAGCAGCACCGACGTCACGGTGGCGAAGTGGTGGACCGAGCCCCGCGAGGACCTCAGATCAGCGGAACGACCCGGCCCAACAGTGATCCCATCCGGCTAGCCGCCGCGCGGCCGGCCTCGAGGACCTCCTCGTGGTTGAGCGGCTGGTCGCTGATGCCGGCGGCCAGGTTGGTGACCAGGCTCAGGCCCAGCACCTCCATGCCGGCCTCGCGGGCGGCGATCGCCTCCAGGGTGGTGCTCATGCCGACCAGGTGACCGCCCAGCACGCCGGCCATCCGGACCTCGGCAGGCGTCTCGTAGTGCGGGCCGGGGAACTGCACGTAGACGCCCTCGTCCAGCGACGGGTCGACCTCGCGGCACATCGCGCGCAGCCGGCTGGAGTAGAGGTCGGTCAGGTCGACGAAGTTCGCGCCCTCGATCGGGCTCTTGCCGGTCAGGTTGATGTGGTCGCTGATCAGCACCGGGGTGCCCGGCTCCCAGGTCGGCTTCAGGCCGCCGCAGCCGTTGGTCAGCACGATCGCGCGGCAGCCGGCCGCGGCCGCCGTACGCACGCCGTGGACGACGGCGCGCACCCCCTTGCCCTCGTAGTAGTGGGTGCGGCTGAGGAAGACCAGCAGGTCCTTGTCGCCCGAGCGGACCGAGCGGATCCGGCCGGAGTGGCCGGCCACGGCCGCGGCGGAGAAGCCCGGCAGGTCGGTGGTCGCGACCTCCGCGGTGACCTCGCCCAGCGCGTCGACCGCGGGCAGCCACCCGGAGCCGAGGACCAGGGCCACGTCGTGCTTCTCGACGCCGGTCAGCTCCGCGAGTCGGTCGGCGGCCTCGCGGGCTTGCCGCTTGGGATCCGGCTGCTGGGGGGTCTGCTCTGTGCTCACGTGCCGGGACTCTAGTGGTCGGGGGGTCGAAAGTCCGTGGTCCGCCGGCGGCGCCCCGGGCACGATGCGCGCATGATCGATCACTTCGGCATCAACTGCGCCGACATGCCGGCCGCGAGGGCCTTCTACGACAAGGTGCTCGGCGTTCTCGGACACTCCCGGGTGATGGACTTCGAGGAGGCCGTCGGCTACGGCACCGAGCAGCCGGTCTTCTGGATCAGCGCGCAGCCGGCCCAGGGTCCCGCGTCCGGCCCCAACCGGGAGGTGCACATCGCCTTCACCGCCCGGGACGCCGCCACCGTGCGTGCCTTCTTCGAGGCGGCGACCTCGGTCGGCGCCGAGGTGCTGCACGAGCCGCGGCTATGGCCGGAGTATCACCCCGGCTACTACGGCGCCTTCGTCCGCGACCCCGACGGCAACAACGTCGAGGCGGTCTGCCACACGGGTGGCGAGTGAGCCGTGGCGGTCACTCGGCGTGCGGCACCCCCGGGCTGACGAAGCCCGACTCGTAGGCGAGCACCACCGCCTGCACCCGGTCGCGCAGCCCGAGCTTGGTCAGGATGCGCGCGACGTGGGTCTTCACCGTCGCCTCGCCCAGCACGAGCCGCGCCGCGATCTCGGCGTTCGACAGTCCCTCGGCCAGCAGCCCGAGCACCTCCAGCTCGCGGGCGCTGAGCCGGGTGAGCTGCTCCGGCACGCCGGTGGCCGGCGGGGGCGCCGCCACGAACCGTTCCAGGAGGCGGCGGGTCAGTCGCGGCGCGAGCAGCGTCTCCCCGCGGGCGATCACCCGGATGCCCGCGACGAGCTGGTCGCGCGGCACGTCCTTGAGCAGGAAGCCGCTCGCGCCGGCCCGCACGGCCTCGTAGACGTAGGAGTCGAGCCCGAAGGTGGTGAGCACCAGAACCCGGGTGGCGGAGGACGCGGCGACCAGCCTGCGGGTGGTCTCGATCCCGTCCATGACCGGCATCCGGATGTCCATCAGCACCACGTCCGGCGAGGTCCGGGCGACCGCGGCGAGGCACTCGCGTCCGTCGCCGGCCTCGCCCACCACCTCCATGTCGTCCTCGAGGTCGAGGATCAGGCGGAAGCCGGCTCGCACCAGCTCCTGGTCGTCGCACAGCAGGACGCGGATCACGAGGCCTCCGTCGGGACGAGCCGGGCGACGACCTCGAAGCCGCCGTCCGGGGTCGGGGTGGCGCTGACCGTGCCGCCGGTCGCGCGCACCCGCTCGCGCACACCGACGAGTCCGTGGCCCGACGGCGCGCCGCTGCCGGCTGTCCCGGCACCCGGGCCGTTGCGCACCACGACGCGGACGCCGTCCCCCTCGGGGGTGATGGTCAGGCAGGTGGGGACCCGCCCGGCGTGCTTGACGACGTTCGTGAGGCACTCCTGGACGATCCGGTAGACCGCGAGCTGGGTGCCCGTCGGCAGGTCGGGCAGCGGGCCGATCGAGGCGTCGAGCGGCAGGCCCGCCTGCTCCATGCCGGCCAGCAGCGCCGGGAGGTCGGACACGCCGCGAGCCGGCCGGAGCTCGCCCAGGCCGGGGTCGTCGGTGCCGGGGTCGTCGGTGCCGGGTTCGTCGGTATCGGGGTCGTCGCGGCGCAGCAGGTGCAGCAGCGTGCGCATGTCGTCGAGGGCCTCCGTCGCGCTCGAGCGGATGGCCCGCAGCGGTGGGCCCGCCAGCCGGGGCTCGCGGTCCAGCGCCGCCTCGGCGGCGTCGGCCTGGACCGCGATCACGCTCAGGGCGTGGGCGACCACGTCGTGCAGCTCGCGGGCGATCCGCGTGCGTTCCTCGGCGACCGCCAGGCGGGCCAGGTCGCGCTGGTGCTGCTCGGCCAGGGTCGCCCGCTCCCGCCAGGACCGGGTGCCCCGGCCGAGCAGCCAGGCCCCGCCGTACACGAGAGCGATGAAGGGGTAGTCCTGGCCGTGGTCCAGCCACTCCTGGATCCACAGCGACCCGATGATGACCACGAGTCCGGCGGTCGCCACGGACTCCGCGCACTCGACGGCGACCGTGTAGGTCAGGACGAGGTCGGTCATCAGTGCCCACAGCGAGCCGGGGGAGGTACCGACCTGTGCCTGCAGGATCCCGGCCAGCCCGACCGCGGTGACCGCCGCCAGCGGCGCGGCCACTCGCCAGGCCAGGGCCACCGCCCCCACGAGGGCGACGGCCACGGTCAGCGCCCGGGGGCCCTCCTCGACATCGCCGGTCAGGATCCCTCCGAGCGACACCAGCCCGACCGCGGCCCCGAGCCACACGTCCCGGGCCCGGGGCCGGCCAGGGGCCAACGGCGAGGTCACCGCTCGATCGTAGGGTCCGGCGAGGCTCCGCACGTCCGTCTTCGGGCGGATCGTCGTCCGTCGCGAGGGGGACCCGGATCGCTCGCTCTCGGGACGCCGGCGGGGTCCGTCGCGGCCGAGGGTGGGGCCATGACCGCAAGCGAACCCACCTCCCGCATCCCCGCTCCCACTCCCACTCCTGCCCCGGCCCCTGCGCTCGCGCTGCTCGTCGGTGCCCTGTGCTTCGCGACCGGCGACCTGTTGCGCCGCACGGTCGACGGCTCCGCCGCCACGCCGGTCGAGCTGATGCGAGCCGTCGACGCCCACGAAGGCTTCTGGCTCGTGGCCGGCGGCCTGTCCGTCCTCGCTCCCGTGCTGATGCTGCCCGGGCTGGCCTGGCTGGTCGCGACCACCCGGGGGCGGGGTGAGCGAGCGACCCGCCTCGGCGCCGCGCTGCTCGCGCTCGGCCAGCTGGCCGCCGTGGGGCACGCGGCGGCCTTCTACGGGTTGCCGACGATCGGCACCCACGCGGGACTGAGCGCCTCGTCGTACGACGCGCTGGACCGGGCCTCGGAGCACTCCCCGTTGCTCATCGGCCTCATCGTCCTGTTCATCCTGGGCAACGTCGTCGGCACGCTCGTGCTCTTCGCGGGCCTGCGCCGCGCGCGGCGGGTGCCGGTGTGGTCGCTGGTCGCGTGCGTGGTCCTGCTGGCCACGGCCAACGCCGGCGGTGTCGCAGCCGGTGTGCTCGGGCTGCTGGTGACCGTGGCGATGTACGCGCCGCTTTGCTGGTCGGTGCGGCCGGCCTACAGCCCCGTCGAGCGGCAGGGCCTGCGGCGCAACGCGGCCACGTAGTCCGCCGGGGCGTCGGCGGCCTCGGCCGCGTCGGCCAGCACGCCGAGGTGGAGCGCCGACGGGAGGCCGCCCTCGTAGGCGTCGAGCACGTAGGTCCACGCCACGACCTCACCGGCCAGCGTCGAGACCCGCACCTTGGTCTTGCGGTAGAGCCCCGAGTCGGCGGACTCCCAGCCGTCGAGCAGCTGTACGTCGTCCTTGGTGACGTCGTAGATCGCGACGAACACCTGCTCGAGGGGGTCCTGGACGATCGTGGACAGCGCGCCGTCCCAGCCGTGCTCCTCGCCACCGAAGGTCAGCCGCCAGCCGGTGAGCCAGCCCGTGGTCCGCAGCGGGGAGTGGGGACAGCGGGCGCTCATCCGGGCGGGATCGAGGTTGGTCCCGTAGGCGGCATAGAGCGTCACAGGACCGCAGACTAGTCCCTGCCTTGGTGGCGCACGGGCTCAACTCATAGGCTGGCGGCCGTGACCCACTTCAACGTTCTCGTCCTTGGTGCCGGCCCCGGTGGTTACGTGGCGGCCATCCGTGCAGCCCAGCTCGGCCAGTCGGTGGCCGTGATCGAGGAGAAGTACTGGGGCGGAGTCTGCCTCAACGTGGGGTGCATCCCCTCCAAGGCGCTGCTGCGCAACGCCGAGATCGCGCACATCATCACCCACGAGAAGGACGTCTTCGGCATCTCCGGGGACGCCACGATGGACTTCGGCACCACCCACAAGCGCAGCCGCGGCGTCGCCGACGCCAGCGCCAAGGGCGTGCACTACCTGATGAAGAAGAACAAGATCACCGAGATCAACGGCTGGGGCACGCTCACCGGCCCGAAGTCGGTCGACGTGAAGGACGCCGACGGCAACGTCACGTCGTACTCCGGCGACAACCTGATCATCGGGACCGGCGCCACGGTCCGGCTGGTGCCCGGCGTGGAGCTCTCGGACAACGTGGTCACCTACGAGGAGCAGATCCTCACCGACTCGCTGCCGGGCTCGATCATCATCGGCGGCTCCGGCGCGATCGGCGTCGAGTTCGCCTACGTGATGAAGAACTTCGGCGTCGACGTCACCATCGTGGAGTTCCTCGACCGGATGGTGCCCACCGAGGACGCGGACGTCTCCAAGGAGCTGCTCAAGCAGTACAAGAAGCTCGGTGTGAAGGTGCTCCTCTCGACCGCCGTCAAGGGCGTCGAGGACACCGGCAGCGGCGTGAAGGTCACCGTCGCGCCCGCCGGGGGCGGCGACGAGCAGGTGCTCGAGGCCGACAAGTTCCTGGCGGCCTTCGGCTTCGCCCCGCGGACGAAGGGCTACGGCCTGGAGAGCACCGGCGTGGAGCTCACCGAGCGCGGCGCGATCGCCGTCGACGGCCGGGGCCGCACCAGCGTCGAGGGCGTCTACGCGATCGGCGACGTGACCGGGAAGCTGATGCTCGCTCACACCGCCGAGGCGATGGGCGTCGTGGCCGCCGAGACGATCGCCGGCGCGGAGACGATGGAGATCGACTTCGACATGATCCCGCGGGCGACGTTCTGCCAGCCGCAGATCGCCTCCTTCGGCTACTCCGAGGCGCAGGCCAAGGAGAAGGGCTACGACGTCAAGACCGCGCAGTTCCCGTTCTCCGCCAACGGCAAGGCCCGCGGCATGGCCGAGGGCGTCGGCTTCGTCAAGATCGTCGCGGACGCGGAGTACAACGAGATCATCGGCGCCCACATGATCGGCCCCGAGGTCACCGAGCTGCTGCCGGCGCTGACCCTGGCCCAGCAGTGGGACCTGACCGCCGACGAGGTGGCCCGCAACATCTTCGCGCACCCGACCCTGTCGGAGGCGATGAAGGAGGCCGTCGAGGGCATCGCCGGCCACATGATCAATCTGTGATGGCGGGCAACGAACACATCGTCATCGTCGGCGGCGGCCCGGGCGGCTACGAGTCCGCCCTGGTCGCGGCCCAGCTCGGCGCCCGGGTGACGGTCGTGGACACCGACGGCCTGGGCGGCTCGGCGGTGCTCACCGACTGCGTCCCGAGCAAGACCCTGATCGCCACCGCCGAGCTGATGACCGAGGTCGAGGGCGCGGCGGAGCTCGGCGTGTGCCTGCACGACGGCGAGGGGGACGCGGCCACCAGCGTCAGCGTCAACCTGGCCCGGGTCAACCAGCGCGTCAAGCAGCTCGCGGCCGACCAGTCCGCGGACATCGCGCGGCGGCTGGCCCGCGAGGACGTCACGATCGTCGAGGGCCGCGGCCGGCTCGACGGCCCCGGGCGCGTCGCGGTGACCCGCCCGGACGGCTCGGAGGAGACGCTGGAGGCCGACGCGATCCTCGTCGCCACCGGCGCGGCGCCGCGGACCTCGCCCTCGGCGCAGCCCGACGGCGAGCGGATCTTGACCTGGGAGCAGGTCTACGACCTGAGCGAGGTGCCCGAGAAGCTGATCGTGGTCGGTTCCGGGGTCACCGGAGCGGAGTTCGCCAGCGCCTACCTCGCCCTCGGTGTCGACGTGACGCTGGTGTCCTCGCGCGACCGGGTGCTGCCCGGTGAGGACGCCGACGCGGCCGCCGTGCTCGAGGACGTGCTCACCCGCCGTGGCATGAACGTGCTGTCGAAGTCGCGCATGGAGTCGGTGGTGCGCGAGGGCGACAAGGTGACCGTGGCGCTCACCGACGGCCGCACCATCGAGGGCTCACACTGCATCCTCGCGATCGGGTCGGTGCCGAACACCGCCGACATGGGCCTGGAGGAGGCCGGGGTCACCCTCGACCAGGGTGGCTTCATCGAGGTGGACCGGGTCTCGCGCACCTCCGCCCGGGGCGTCTACGCCGCCGGCGACTGCACCGGCGTGCTGATGCTCGCCTCGGTCGCCGCGATGCAGGGCCGGATCGCGATGTGGCACTTCCTCGGTGACGCGGTGCACCCGCTGGACCTGACCAAGGTCGCCTCGAACGTCTTCACCGCTCCCGAGATCGCCACCGTCGGCGTCTCCCAGCAGGTCGTCGACAGCGGCGAGATACAGGCCGAGACCGTGACGCTCGGGATGTCGGGCAACCCGCGGGCGAAGATGCAGGGCGTCCACGACGGCTTCGTGAAGCTGTTCTGTCGCCCCGGCTCGGGCATCGTCGTCGGTGGCGTCGTCGTGGCGCCGCGGGCGAGCGAACTGATCCACCCGATCTCGATCGCGGTGGCCGAGTCGCTGACCGCCGACCAGCTCGCTCAGGTCTTCACGGTCTACCCGTCGATGAGCGGGTCGGTCGCCGAGGCGGCGCGCCGCCTGCACGGGGTCTGACCCCGGGCCCCAGGGCTCAGAACGGGTAGCCGCCCTGGCCGGCCTGGCTGTTCCGGGCGCGGCCGATGTCGGCCTCCAACATCACGTACTTCGGCACGCCGTCGGTGGCGGCGGGGCGCAGGGTGGAGTCGAGCAGTCCGCGCTCCCGCACCGCGGCGTACCAGGGGACGTAGCGGTCGCCGACGCGGACCAGGCGGATCTCGGGGTCCTCGCCGCCGGTGATGCGACGCAGGTCGGAGCGGCAGACGGGGACCTCGCGCTCCACGCCGCCGGGCGGGGTCCAGGCGACGTCCTGGACCGACGGGCCGTGCTGCGGGTTGAAGAAGCAGGGCTCGCGCCGCTCGGGAAGAGCCTCGCCGTCGCGGCGGGCGAGCACGCAGGCGAGGTGGAAGCGGCCGTCGTGGAGCACGTCCTCGACGGCGGTGACCTCGCTGGTCTCCTGGGCGTCCCGGAGCCCGGTCTTGGAACGTTCGTAGAGGTCGAGCGCGCGCTGGTAGTCCTCGCGCATGGCCTGGTCGAGCTCGGTGGTCAGCGTCTCGACGTGCAGGTCGGTGAGCTGCTCACCGAAGACGGTGACGTCCTCCTCGATCAGCTTCCGCGCCTGCCGGAACTCCTCGAGCGCGGCCAGCCTGCGCTCCTGGCGGGCCCTGAAGTACGACGCCATGGCAGGACCCTACGCGGCCTGGATCCGTGCGCCGCTCGCTTGCGGCTTCCCGCTCGGCGTGTTCGGATGCTCGTCCACGTCTCGCTCGACCTCGGGGGTCCCGTCTTGCCTGCACTGCGTCTCCGCCGCCTGCTCGCCGCCGTCGCCGCGGGAGGTCTTGCCGCCACGATGGGTCCGGCGGCCGCCGCCCGTGCCGACGAGCCGGTCCCGGTCCCCGACCCCGGGGCGATCACGCTGACCGGCGACGGTTACGGGCACGGCGTCGGCATGTCCCAGTACGGCGCGTACAGCGCCGCGTACAACGGCCTGGCGGGCTACAAGAAGATCCTGCGCTTCTACTACCGCGGGATCGACAAGCGGTTCGGTGAGGCCAGGGGCCGGATGAAGGTGCTCGTCTCGGCTGACAACAGCACGCTGATCGTGCGGGACGCTCCGGGCCTGGTGGTCCGGCGGGTCGACTCCGGCCGGACCTTTCACCTGGACGGCGTGAAGAGGGCCAAGCGCTGGCGGGTCCGGGCGGTGGGAGACGACCGCAGCGAGGTGGCGTACAGGTCGAGGGGCTGGCACGTGCTGCGCACGATCCGGGGCGACGTCGAGCTGCAGGCGCACGGCCCGCTGTCGCTGCTCGTGGCGGGCGGGGTGCGGGACTACCGCGGCGCGCTGCGCTCGGCGTCGTACGACGGTCACCGGGTCACCGTGGACGTGCTGCCGATGGAGGCCTACGTGCGCGGCGTGGTGACGAGCGAGATGTACTCCAACTGGCCGCAACAGGCGCTGCGCGCGCAGGCGGTGGCCTCGCGCACCTACGCGGCGTACGAGCGTGCGCACACCGCCCGCGCGGCCTACGACCTGTGCGACACCGCCTCCTGCCAGGCCTATCGGGGCGTCGCGGGGGAGTCCTCCGGCGGCACGAAGGCGGCCCGCGCCACGGCTCACCAGGTGCTGACGGACGACGGCGAGCTCGCCTACGCGCAGTTCTCCGCCAGCAACGGCGGCTGGACCGTCGCCGACGACCGGTTCCCCTACCTCCAGGCGCGCGAGGACGACTGGGAGGGCACCTCGACGGACTACTACGGCTGGACCAAGACGCTCTCCGACGCCGACGTCGAGGCGCAGTGGCCGGCCATCGGCAACCTGACCTCGCTCACCGTCGATCAGCGCGACGGCCACGACCGTGACGCCAGCCGGGGTGGGCGGGCCCTGACCCTGACGCTCACGGGGGACGCGGGCTCGGTCGACGTCGACGCGGCGACCTTCCAGCGACGCTTCGGGCTGCGGTCGACGCTCTTCACGGTCGTCGCGTGCGCGCCCGATCAGGCGACCCCGGACTGCCCCAGCTGATGCTGCCGGGGATTCAGTAGCCCATGTCTGAACGGGTCACGGCCGACACCTTCCTCGCCAGGCCGCTCACGCCGTGCGGGACCGGCGTCCTCGTCCTGGCCGGGTCCAGCGGACGGATCGAACAGGATCGCGCCGAGCTCCTCGCTCGCCACGGGGCCGCGGCGATGGCGATGCGGTGGTTCGGGGGAGCGGGGCAGCGGCCGGCGCCGCACGAGGTGCCACTGGAGCTGTTCGTCGGTGCGGTCGACCGGCTGGCCGCCGACTGCGAGCGCGTGGCGATCATCGGCGCCTCCTTCGGCGCCGAGGCTGCACTGCTCACCGCGGTCCACGATGCCCGGGTGGCCGCCGTCGTGGGGCTGGCACCGACGTCGGTGGTCTGGGGTGCGTACGCCGAGGAGCGGTGGTCGTCGCACTGGACCCTGGGAGGGCACCCGCTCCCGTACGTCCCCCTTCGTCGAGGACTGGAACGCCGCCACCGAGCCACCTGCCTACCGGGAGCTCTACGAGTCGAGCCTCGATGCGGACCCGGTCCGCACGGCCGCGGCGTCGATTCCGGTCGAGCGGATCTCGGGTGACGTCGTCCTCGCGGCGGGTGCGGGCGACCGGGTCTGGCCGAGCCTCCGGTTCGCGCGGTTGATCGAGCGGCGTCGGATCGAGCACGGCCTGTCCACGACGGTGGTGTGCCATCCGGACTCCGGGCACCGGGTCACGCTGCCGGGTGAGCCGCCCGCCGTCGGTGGCCACCAGATGGCCAGGGGAGGGACGCCCGAAGCCGACGCGGCCTTGGGCGCTGCCGTGTGGCCCGAGCTGGTGCGAACCCTCCGTCTGCAGGTTCAGCCTCAGACGACTGACCGGGACCGCGCCTGACGGCTGACCGGCCGGGGGTGGGCGGTGGCGAGCGAGGTTCACGGCGCCGGTGCGACGCCTCCATGATCGAGCCTGGTGCCGTCGGCGAGTCTCCGCTGCGCGTCCATGACGCCATGACGGACGGCCAGCCTGATCACCCAGTACCCGACGACCAACGGCAAGAGCAGCCACAGCACAGAGAGGATCATCAATTCCGAAACCCCGATACCAAACATGTGGGGACCCTAGCGCCGCCTGTGCGCCCAGGCTGTCAGGTGCGACAGGCGGCGGGGTCTTCAAGCTCAGGTCTCTCGGTGCGTCGGCCTGGAGACGTGGTGGCCCCACGCTGTCAACGAGCTCATGGTGACGTGCGATACGAGTAGTACCGGGGCCAGGCAAAGGGTCCAGGCCGCGGTACTAGGCTCCCCTGCGGCTCTGGCTGCCGACAGGAAGGGGCGAACCGGAGATGCTCGCCCGCCTCTGGGACACCCTCCGTACCCCGTCCTGGGCGGCCCGGATCGTG
The DNA here is from genome assembly GCF_013409645.1 of Nocardioides panaciterrulae. Taxonomy (NCBI): domain Bacteria; kingdom Bacillati; phylum Actinomycetota; class Actinomycetes; order Propionibacteriales; family Nocardioidaceae; genus Nocardioides; species Nocardioides panaciterrulae. The sequence continues at coordinate 1,027,526 of NZ_JACCBG010000001.1, forward strand.
GCTCTGGTCGGAGCGGTCACGCTGGCCTCCTCGCTGCTGCCCGCCTTGCGGGGGCGGACTGAGATGGTCTACCGGCTGGTGCCCGACGTGTTCCCGGCCGCGGCCACGACCGGGGCCGCGGCGGTCGGGGTGATCCTCCTCCTCCTGTCTCGGGCGCTGCGACGCGGGAAGTTCCGCGCCTGGTTGCTGGCGACCGTCCTCGCGCTGGTCGGGGCCGTGCTGCACCTCGTCAAGGGCTTCGACTTCGAGGAGGCGATGCTCTCCCTCGCCCTGTTCGTGCTGCTGGCAACCGCGCGGGAGAGGTTCACCGCCCGCCCGGACCCGCGGTCGACCCGCAAGCTCGTCACCGTGCTGCTGGCCGGACCGGTCGTAGCCGGCGGGCTCGGCTGGATCTGGCTGGAGCTCGACGCCAGCGGCGAGGCTGCGGGCACGTCGACCGGAGACCGGGCATCGCATGCGCTCCTCGGGCTGCTGGGGATCCCGGGCCCGGTCCAGTTCGTCCGGCCGGAGCAGGGCGACCGGGCCGCGGTGGCCCTCGTCGTCCTCGGCGCGGCGGTGCTCTTCCTGGCCGTCCTCGTCGCCCTGCAGCCTGCAGACGGTCCGCACCCCCTCGACGAGGAGGACCGCGAGCCGCTGCTGGGCCTGCTCGGTCGGTGGGGTCACATCGACTCGTTGTCGTACTTCGCCCTCCGCGACGACCGGTCGGTGCTCTTCTCTCCAACCGGCAAGGCAGCCATCACCTACCAGGTGGTCGGCACTGTCTCGCTCGCGGCCGGCGACCCGATCGGGGACCCGGAGGCCTGGCCCGGTGCCGTGACCGCATGGCTCGACGAGGCCCGCGCGTTCGGCTGGGTGCCGGCGGTGCTCGCCGCGAGCGAGCGCGGTGCCGAGACCTTCGTACGCGCCGGTCTCGACGCCCTGGAGCTCGGGGACGAGGCCATCGTGCACACGAGCGAGTTCACGCTCGAGGGGCGCAGCATGCGTGTGGTGCGGCAGGCCGTGTCACGGTGCACCCGCGCCGGTCTGGTCGCCACCTGCCACCGGGTCGCTGACCTGGACGCGTCCACCACCGAGCTCGTCCATGCCCGGGCGGAGGAGTGGCGCGACGGCGCGGTCGAGCGAGGCTTCTCCATGGCCCTGGGCCGGCTCGGCGACCCGCGCGACCGCGACGCCGTGATGGTGCTGTGCCGCGACGCCGCCGGGACCCTGCGGGGGATGCTCCACCTGGTGCCCTGGGGTGGCGACGGCCTGAGCCTCGACCTGATGCGCCGCGACCGGGACGCCGAGAACGGCATGGTCGAGCTGATGGTCACCGAGCTGGTGCGGTGGGCTGCTGGGCGAGGCGTACGCCGCGTCTCGCTGAACTTCGCGGTGTTCCGCAGCGTCTTCGCCCGCGGGGAGCGGCTGGGCGCAGGGCCCGTGCTGCGGTTGTGGCGAGGGCTCCTGCTCTGGGCGTCACGGTTCTGGCAGATCGAGTCGCTCTACCGTGCCAACGCGAAGTACCGGCCGGAGTGGCGGCCCCGCTTCGTGTGCTTCCGATCCTCGACCGACCTGCCCCGGGTGGGTGTGGCCGCGCTGCGGGCCGAAGCCTTCCTCGTTGCGCCGACGTGGCTGCGCCGGCTGCTGCCGTCGTGACGGGTCGGGCACGATAGGTCGGGTGCTGACCGACGAGCAGATTGCCGCCCTATCGCCGACCGAGCGCCGACAGCTGGTGGCTCGCCTGGTCCGACCGGTCGACGACGTCGTGCCCTCCCGGCGCTGGCTGCGTCGTACGCGGGAGTCGCGCGTGGCTCTGATGGTGCTGAGCGCAGCCGTCCTGGTCCCGTGGATCGGCTACCTGGCGGCAACCCTGCCGCGGGTCTACGTCGCCCGGCACTGGGACGTGGCGTGGGTGGGGTTCGACCTCATGCTGCTGGGCCTGATCACCTCGACGGCTGTGCTGGGCTACCTGCGTCGGCAGCTGTTCGTGCTCACTGCCTTCGCAGCCGGAGTCCTGCTGGTCTGCGACGCGTGGTTCGACGTGCTGACGGCTCACGGAGACGACCGGACATGGTCGGTTGTGACGGCCATCGCGATCGAGCTGCCGCTGGCGGCGCTGCTCATCACCGGGGCGCTCCAAATGCTGCGCCTGATGGCGGCCCGAATGTGGCTGCTGAGGCCCGGGGGACGCGCCTGGCAGATCCCGATTCCGCTCCCTGATGTCGGCGACCGGGCGGTCCGGCGGCGCAGCCGGCGGCCGAGCGACTAGTACGGCGACCGCCATCCCAACTGTTTGCCGAACTCAGCAAGCGTTGGTTCACCCTGGGGGAACCACGACCAGTTGCAGGGGTTCCGATGGGAGCCCGACTCCGTAACTGTTCCCCGGCGTCTTCCCCTCGTGGCCTGTGCGGCCGGGTCGGCCGGGGTGTCGGCGGTCGGGTCTAGCGTCTTTATCGAAGGGTCGATCGTTCGGTGCGAGGGGGCATGCGGTGGACCATGACGAGACGGAGCTGGCGACGCTCGATGACCACGACCTGTTGGCGGGTGGGGTGGCCGATGGGGCGGTGGCGGCGCGGGCGGATGCTCGACGGTGGGCGCGGTTGGTGGAGTTCCACCGGCGGTGCGGGCTGGACTTCGAGGCGCGTACGGCGGTCTCGCCGAACCACAGCCTGACACCGCGGGCGGAGACCGCGACCGAGGTGTCGCTGCTGTGGGGACTGGAGGAGAAGCGGGTCCGCCACGAGCTGAACGTGGCGTTGTTCCTGGAGCAGCACTTCCCGGTGGTGTGGGCGTTGTGTCTGGCCGGGCAGCTCGATGCCTACCGGGCCGGGGTGATCGCCGACCACGTCCGGCACGCGGTCTCCGATCCGGTGCAGCTGAAGCAGGTGGCGCAGCGCCTGACGGAGTTCTTGGAGCGGCACCTCTCGGACGCCCACGGGGTGGAGGGGGTGCCGCCGGTGGTGGTGTGCACGTCCAAGCAGCTGCGCAACAAGCTGGACTACGAGGTCCGTCGCTTGCAGCCGGCGGAGGCGGACCGGCGGCACCGGGAGGCGAAGGCGAGGCGGTCGGTGCAGACCACCGAGCTGCCCGACGGGATGGCCCACCTCGGCGTCACCGCGACGGTGGACCAGGTGCGGATCGCGGAGCGGCGGCTGACGCTGGCCGCCAAGCAGCAGCGCGAGCAGGGTGATGAGCGGACGCTGGCGCAGCTGAGGTCCGACCTGGCGATGGACCTGCTGTGCGGGCGGGAGGAGGGCGTGCCGGTGCCGCGGTACGCCCGGCCGGTGATCGTGGCGACGGTGCCGGTGCAGACCCTGATGGGGGTCTCCGACGACCCGGGGCTGCTCTCGGGCGGCACACCGATCACCGCCGGCCATGCGCGCGCAATCGCGCTGCAGCCGGGGTCGACGTGGTACCGGATGCTGACCGACCCCGCGGGCGGGGTGGTGGAGCTGTCCACGACCTCCTACAAACCCACCGCGCCGATCTGGCGGGAGGTCGTGGCGACCTGGGAGTCGTGTTTCGAGCCGACGTGCACGGCGCCGGCGGCAGAGGCCGAGCTGGACCACCGGATCGAGTGGCCACGGGGCGAGACCACCCCGGGCAACCTGTGGCCGGGCTGCAAGCGGGGCCACACCGCCAAGCACGCGCCCGGCTTCAGCGTCCAGACCACGACCGACGGCTCGTTCGTGCTGCGCACCCGCGCCGGCTTCGAGCACCCGATCGCCCCACCCGCCCGGCCGGCCACGAGCGCGTGGCCCGAGATGTGCGCCCCCGTCGCGGGTGAGGTCCAGTTCTCGGCGACTGAGCTCCTCGATGCGCTGGCCGAGCTCCGCGACCGGCGCGACCAGGAACGCGCCGAGGACCTCGAGCGCGACCGGATCCTGGCGTGGGAGCACGGCCTCCTGCCCGAGCGCTTCGTGGCGTAACCGGGGCCCTCGAGAACTACATATCTGTAGTTCTTCGATCTGAATTGCGGGGCTGTTGGGACTCGTGGTGCGATGAGACGTTCACAGCGTTCACACCTGCCACTCGGACCCCCGGAGCCACTGATGAGGTCGACCCGTCGGCGCCTGACCCCTGCCGCCGTCCTGCTCGCCGTCGCCGCCACGACGGTCGGGCTCACGGCCCCGTCGTACGCCGCCGGCGACACCTTCAAGGTGCCCGCGAAGGCGACCGTGGTGGTCAAGGGCCACGGCTACGGGCACGGCCACGGCATGTCGCAGTACGGCGCCGAGGGCGCCGCGCGGCAGGGCCTGGGCTACCGCGACATCGCGAAGTTCTACTACCAGGGCACCAGCTGGGGGGAGACCAAGGGCGCGGTGAGCGTGCACCTCAGCGTCAACACCTCCAACGCCGTCGTGGTGCTGCCGCGCCAGGGCCTCGCGGTCCGCGACCTCGTCGCGAGGCAGCGCACGGTGCTGCCGGACAACGGTGCCACCCGCTGGCGCCTCGCGCCGGGCCCGAAGGGCGGCACCCGGATCGGCTACCGGGCGGGCGGCAAGTGGCACGCCTTCGCGACCGCGAAGGGTGCGGCCCAGTTCGCCGCCCACGGTCAGCCGATCACGCTGATGACCTCGCTGGGCGAGCGGCCCTACCGCGGCCGGCTGCGCTCGGTCGCGCCCGACCCGGGCACCAACAGCCGCGACACCGTGAACCTGCTGTCGATGGAGAACTACGTCAAGGGCGTGGTGCCCCTCGAGATGCCGGCGCTGTGGAGCGCCGACGCGGTCCGCACGCAGGCGGTCGCCGCCCGCACCTACGCGGCCTACGAGCGCGACCACCCGATCTCCGACGACTACCAGATCTGCGACACCGGCGCCTGTCAGGTGTACGGCGGGGTGGCGGCCGAGCACCCGGCCTCCAACGCGGCGGTCGACGCCACCCGCCACGAAGTGCTGACCGCGGACGGCGAGCCCGCGTTCACCCAGTTCGGCGCGAGCTCCGGCGGCTGGACCTCCGCCGGCTCGGTGCCCTACCTCGGGGCCCGGCAGGACCCCTACGACGGCTGGGGCGGCAACCCGGTGCACTCGTGGAAGGTCTCGCTGAGCGACGCCACCCTCGAGCAGGCCTGGCCGGCGATCGGCAACCTACGCAGGATCGTGGTGACCTCCCGCGACGGCAACGGCGACTGGGGCGGGCGGCTGCAGTCGCTGGTGCTGGTGGGCAGCGACGGGCGCGTCCCGGTCTCCGGTGACACCTTCCGCGCGGTGCTGGGGCTTCGCTCGACCTGGGCGACCTTCAAGGTGAACCGGACGAGCGTCGCGCGTCCCGCCCGGGGCTCTGCCGGCGTCGACTGGAGCCTGCTCGCCGCCGACCTCGCCGGCGGCCGCTGAGCGCTACCCGATCACCAGCACCAGGTCGCCACCGTCCACGGCCTGGGTGCCCGGGAGCGCCAACCGCTGCACGGTGCCGGCGACCGGCGCGGTGATCGCGGCCTCCATCTTCATCGCCTCGATGGTCGCGACCGTGTCACCCGCGGCGACCCGGTCGCCCTCGGCGACCACGATCGTCACCACGCCCTGGAACGGCGCCGCGACCTGGCCCGGCTTGCCGGCATCCGCCTTCTCCGCGGCCGCCACCTCCGAGGCCACCGCGCGGTCGCGCACGCTGATCGGGCGCAGCTGGCCGTTGATGGTGGCCATCACCGTCCGGTAGCCGCGCTCGTCCGGCTCGCCGATCGCCTGCACGCCGAGGATGAGCGTCTTGCCCTCCTCGATCGACACCTCGTGCTCCTCGCCGTGCTGGAGCCCGTAGAGGTAGTCGGTCGTCGGCAGCACCGAGATGTCGCCGTAGGTCTCCCGGGACTCCGTGAACTCCCGGGTGGGTCCGGGGAAGAGCAGCTCGTTGAGCAGCCGCTGCCGCCCGGGACCGCCGTGCTGGAGCCGCTCGGCCTGCTCGGGCTCCAGCTTCTCCGCCGGCGCCTTCCAGGTGCGTCCCGCCAGCGCCTTGGTGCGGAACGGCTCGGGCCAGCCGCCGGGCGGGTCACCCAGCTCGCCGTTGAGGAAGCCGACCACCGAGTCCGGAATGTCGAACCTGCCCGGGTCCTCCTCGAACTCGTCCGGGTCGGCGCCGACCGCCACCAGGTGCAGGGCGAGGTCGCCGACCACCTTCGAGGACGGGGTCACCTTGACCACGTGGCCGAGGATCCGGTCCGCCGCGGCGTACATGTCCTCGATCTGCTCGAACTTCTCGCCGAGGCCGAGCGCGATCGCCTGCTGGCGCAGGTTGGACAGCTGGCCGCCGGGGATCTCGTGGGTGTAGACCCGGCCGGTGGGCGAGGGCAGCCCGGACTCGAACGGCGCGTAGACCCGCCGCGTCGCCTCCCAGTAGGGCTCCAGCGCACACGCCGCCTGCAGCGACAACCCGGTCTCGCGCTCGCCGTGGTCGGTCGCCGAGATGAGCGCCGACAGCGGCGGCTGGGAGGTGGTGCCGGCCATCGAGGCGGTCGCGGCGTCGACGGCGTCGACGCCCGCATCGATCGCGGCGACCAGCGTCGCGAGCTGGCCGCCGGTGGTGTCGTGGGTGTGCAGGTGCACGGGGAGGTCGAAGCGCTCGCGCAGCGCCGTGACCAGCTGCCGGGCCGCCGGGACCCGCAGCAGGCCGGCCATGTCCTTGATCGCGAGCACGTGGGCGCCGGCGTCGACGATGCGCTCGGCCAGCCGCAGGTAGTAGTCGAGCGTGTAGAGCCGCTCGGCGGGGTCCGAGAGGTCGCCGGTGTAGCACAGTGCGACCTCGGCGACGCCCCTCCCGGTGGCCCGGACCGCGTCGATCGCGGGCCGCATCTGGTTGACGTCGTTGAGCGCGTCGAAGATCCGGAACACGTCGATGCCGGTCTCGGCGGCCTCGGCGACGAACGCGTCGGTGACCTCGCTCGGGTACGGCGTGTAGCCGACGGTGTTGCGCCCCCGCAGCAGCATCTGCAGGCAGATGTTCGGCACGGCCTGGCGCAGCGCGGCGAGCCGCTCCCACGGGTCCTCGGCCAGGAAGCGCAGCCCCACGTCGTACGTCGCCCCGCCCCACGCCTCCAGCGACCACAGCTCGGGCGTGGTCCGGGCGACGTGGCCGGCGACCGCGACCAGGTCCCGGGTGCGGACCCGGGTGGCCAGCAGCGACTGGTGGGCGTCGCGGAAGGTGGTGTCGGTGACCGCCACCCGGTCCTGGGCCCGCAGCCGGCGCGCGAACTCCTCCGGGCCGACCGCCAGCAGCAGCTGGCGGGTGCCGTCCGGCGCCGGCACGGTGAGGTCGACCTCGGGCAGCTTGCTGACCGGGTCCACGCTGACCGGTGCCTCGCCGTGCGGCCGGTTCACGGTCACGTCGGCGAGGTAGCGCAGCAGCTTGCTGCCGCGGTCGCCCTGGCCCCGGGCCGCGAGCAGCTGAGGGTGGGTCTCGATGAACGACGTGGTGACCCGGCCCGCCGCGAAGTCCGGGTCCTCGAGCACCGCCTGGAGGAACGCGATGTTGGTCGTCACGCCCCGGATGCGGAACTCCGCGACCGCGCGCCGCGCGCGCTGCACGGCGTGGTCGAAGGTGCGGCCGCGGCAGGTCAGCTTGGCCAGCATCGAGTCGAAGTGGGCGGAGACCTCGGCACCGGTGTACGTCGTCCCGCCGTCCACCCGGATCCCGGCGCCACCGGGGGAGCGGTAGGTGGTGATCTTGCCGGTGTCGGGGCGGAAGCTGTTGGCCGGGTCCTCGGTGGTGATCCGGCACTGCAGGGCCGCGCCGCGCAGCGTCACGGTCTCCTGGGAGAGCCCCAGGTCGGCCAGCGTCTCGCCCGAGGCGATCCGCAGCTGGGACTGCACCAGGTCGACGTCGGTGACCTCCTCGGTCACCGTGTGCTCGACCTGGATCCGCGGGTTCATCTCGATGAACACGTAGTTGCCCTGCGGGTCGAGCAGGAACTCCACGGTGCCGGCGTTGCGGTAGCCGATCTCGGTGGCGAACCGCACGGCGTCGGCGCAGATCCGGTCCCGCAGCTCCGGGTCCAGGTTCGGGGCCGGGGCGATCTCGACGACCTTCTGGTGGCGCCGCTGCACCGAGCAGTCGCGCTCGAAGAGGTGGATCACGTTGCCCTCGGCGTCGGCGAGGATCTGCACCTCGATGTGCCGGGGGTCGACGACCGCCTGCTCGATGAAGACCGTGGGGTCGCCGAACGCGCCGTCGGCCTCGCGCATGCAGGTCTCGACGGCCTCGCGCAGGCCGGCCGGGTCGTCGACCCGTCGCATGCCGCGACCGCCGCCGCCGGCGACCGCCTTCACGAACAGCGGGTAGGGCAGCGCCTCGGCGGACGCGACCAGCTCGTCGACGTCGGTGGAGGGGGCCACCGAGGCCAGCGTCGGCACGCCCGCGGCCTTCGCGGCCGCGATCGCCCGGGCCTTGTTGCCGGTCAGCGTCAGCACCTCGGCGCTCGGACCGACGAAGGTGAGGCCGGCGTTCGCGCACGCCTCGGCCAGCGCCGGGTTCTCCGACAGGAAGCCGTAGCCGGGGTAGACGGCGTCGGCGCCCGCGCGCACGGCCGTCTCGACGATCGCCTGCGGGTCCAGGTAGGCGCGGACCGGGTGGCCGCGCTCGCCGATCTCGTAGGCCTCGTCCGCCTTCAGCCGGTGCTCCGACCAGCGGTCCTCGTGGGGGAAGACGGCGACCGTCCGCGCGCCCACCTCGAAGGCGGCACGGAACGCCCGGATCGCGATCTCGCCGCGGTTGGCTACCAGCACCTTGTTGAACATGCCGACGAGGCTAGCGGCGGCGCGGCGCCCGTGAGAGGCCGTACTCTTCCGCGAGACGCCCGCCGGGTGTCACCACCACGGGAGGTACCCCTCATGCTCCGGCGTGCACTCGTCACCGCGCTGCTCGTGCTCTCGGTCGTGGCTGCGGGAGGCGTGGCACCGGCGACGGCGCGGGTCGCCGACCCGGCGGCCGGGGTGGACTACGTCGCGCTGGGCGACTCCTACAGCGCGGGCCCGCTGATCCCCACCGCGCGCCGGGACCCGGACGGCTGCCTGCGCTCGACGAACAACTACCCGGCGTACCTCGCCGGCTACCTCGACGTCGCGACCTACCGGGACGTCACCTGCTCGGGCGCGCGGAGCTCGGACTTCGAGCAGCGGCAGTCGCTGGTGGTCGGGACGCCCGCGCCACCGCAGCTCGACGCGCTCTCCGCGGAGACCGACCTGGTCACCGTGGGCATCGGGGGCAACGACTTCGGCCTCTTCGGCTCGATGATCGACACCTGCCAGCGGGTGCGGGAGCAGGACCCCGAGGGCCGCCCGTGCCGGGCCGCCTTCACCGCGCGGGTGCACGGGCACCGGGTCGACACCAAGCTCCGCGACGCGCGGCGCGTCCAGCACACCGTGGGCCACGCGCTGGCCCTGGTGCACCGGCACGCGCCGAACGCGCGGGTGGTCGTCCTCGGCTACCCGCGGCTGCTGCCGGTCACCGGCACCTGCGCGGCGGTGCCGTTCGCGACCGGCGACTACGGCTGGGCGCGCCACGTCGAGCGCCGGCTGAACCGGTCGATCCGCAACGCCGCGGCCGGCCACCACGCGACGTACGTCGACCTCTACCCGGCCTTCCTGCGGCACGACGCCTGCGCCGGCGACCAGGCCTGGATCAACGGTTCGCAGGTGAAGATCGGCCTCGCGCTCAACTTCCACCCGTTCCAGGCGGGGGAGCGGGAGATGGCGCGCGCGACCTACCAGCAGCTGACCGGGTCGGTCGCGCCGACCGACGGGGACGCGGCGCCGCCGCCGGGGTCGATCGTGACCAACCCCGGCGGCGGAGGCGCGGCGGTCAGTCCTTCAGCTCGCAGATGACGGCGCCGTTGGAGACGGTGGCGCCGACCTCGACCTGCAGGCCGGTGACGGTGCCGGACTTGTGGGCCTTGAGCGGCTGCTCCATCTTCATGGCCTCGATGACGACCACGGTGTCGCCCTCGGCGACCTCCTGGCCCTCCTCGACGACGACCTTGACGATGGTGCCCTGCATGGGGCTGGCCACCGCGTCGCCGGAGACGGCGGCGCCGGCCTTCTTGCCGGCGGACCGCTTCGGCTTCTTGCCGCCCGCAGCCGGGCCACCCGCGGCGAGGCCGCCGAGACCAGCGGGGAGGACGACCTCGAGCCGCTTGCCACCGACCTCGACCACGACCCGCTGACGCTCACCGGCCTCCTCGGCCTCGGCCGAGTCGCCGGCGTACGGCGTGATCTGGTTGTCGAAGTCGGTCTCGATCCAGGTGGTGTAGACGGTGAACTCGCCCTCGCCGGAGGGGGTCGACGCGCCGACGTACGCCGGGTCGCGGACGACCGCCTGGTGGAACGGGATGACGGTCGGCATGCCGTCGACGACGAACTCGTCGAGCGCGCGGCGGGACCGCTCGAGGGCCTGGGTGCGGTCGCGGCCGGTGACGATGAGCTTGGCGATCAGCGAGTCGAACGAGCCGGGGACGGTCTCGCCGTTCTCGTAGCCGCCGTCCACGCGGATGCCGGGGCCCTGCGGCGGGGACCAGGCCGAGAGCGTGCCGGGGGCGGGCATGAAGTTGCGTCCGCCGTCCTCCGCGTTGATGCGGAACTCGATGGCGTGGCCACGGATCTCGGGGTCGTCGTAGCCGAGCTCGTCGCCCGCGGCGATGCGGAACATCTCGCGGACCAGGTCGATGCCGGTGACCTCCTCGGAGACGCAGTGCTCGACCTGCAGGCGGGTGTTGACCTCGAGGAAGGAGATCGTGCCGTCCTTGGCGACGAGGAACTCGCAGGTGCCGGCGCCGACGTAGCCCGCCTCGCGCAGGATCGCCTTGGAGGACTCGTAGAGGCGGGTCATCTGCTCGTCGCTGAGGAACGGCGCGGGCGCCTCCTCGACCAGCTTCTGGTGGCGGCGCTGCAACGAGCAGTCACGGGTGGAGACCACCACGACGTTGCCGTGGGAGTCGGCGAGGCACTGGGTCTCGACGTGGCGCGGCTTGTCGAGGAACTTCTCCACCAGGCACTCGCCGCGACCGAACGCGGTGACGGCCTCGCGGACGGCCGACTCGTAGGCGTCGGGGATCTCCTCGAGGGTGCGGGCGACCTTCAGGCCGCGGCCGCCGCCGCCGAAGACCGCCTTGATCGCGACCGGCAGCCCGTTGGCCTCGGCGAAGGCGACGACCTCGTCGGCGTCCTTGACGGGGTCCTTGGTGCCCGGCGCGAGCGGGGCGTCGGCCCGCTCGGCGATGTGCTTGGCCTTGGCCTTGTCGCCCAGCGCCTCGATCGCCGCCGGGGGCGGGCCGATCCAGACCAGGCCGGCGTCGATCACGGCCTGGGCGAAGTCGGCGTTCTCGGCCAGGAAGCCGTAACCCGGGTGGACCGAGTCGGCGCCGGACTTCTCGGCGACCGCGATGATCTTGGCGATGTCGAGGTAGGAGTCCGCGGGGGTCGCGCCCTCCAGCGAGTGGGCCTCGTCGGCCAGCCGCACGAACAGTGCGTCCCGGTCGGGCTCGGCGTAGACCGCCACGCTCCCGATGCCCGCGTCCTTGCAGGCGCGGATGACCCGGACCGCGATCTCGCCACGGTTCGCGATGAGGACCTTCTGAAGGGGCTTGCTCTCCGGCACCTGGGCACTCCTGCTCTCGGGGGTCCTACCTTCTCCAACTCCGTTGCGCAGGGTATCGCCAACGCGGGCGGGGCCGCCCCCAGGCCCTCGGTCGCTGCCGGCGCTCCTGGTCGTCGACCGGGGATGCCTCGGAGTTCACGCCTCGATCGGGCGGCGTTCACCGCGCCCGGCCAGGCTGCGGCGCATGAGCCGAAACCGCACCCGCACCGCCACCGCCCTGACCTCCCTCGCGATCGCCGCGGCCGGAGTCACGGTGGGTCCCGCTGCCACGGCCGCCCCGGCCGACGGCCCGTCCGGCGGGGCCGCCCGGGGCTACTCCTTCGCGATGATCGGTGACGTGCCCTACGGCGCGGACCAGATCGCGGCCTTCCCGGGCTGGATCCAGCAGATCAACGCCGATCCGGCCGTCCGCTCCGTCGTGCACCTCGGGGACATCAAGAACGGCTCCTCGGTGTGCAGCGACGAGTACTTCTCGATGATCCGCGCCGACTTCGACACCTTCGAGGACCCGCTCGTCTACACGCCCGGCGACAACGAGTGGACCGACTGCCACCGAGCCGACGACGGCGCCTACAACCCGCTGGAGCGGCTGGCGCAGCTGCGCTCGACGTTCTTCGACCACCCGGGGCGCACCCTCGGTGAGCACGCGATGCCGGTGACCTCGCAGGCGCAGCGGGGCTACCCCGAGAACGTCACCTGGCGCCGTGCGGGTGTCACGTTCCTGACCGCGAACGTGCCTGGCAGCGACAACGGTCTCAAGCCGTGGACCGGCCTGGGGAAGACCGAGCCGATCCCCGAGCAGCGCCACGCCGTCGAGGAGCGGACCGCCGCCGACATCGACGAGCTGCACGCCGCGTTCGCCGCGGCGCGCCAGCACCACGACCGCGGGGTGGTGGTCGCCCAGCAGGCCGACATGTTCGACCCGACGTACACGCCCACCTGGGACGACATCAGCGCGTTCAAGCCGTGGGTCCAGGCGCTGGTCGACGAGGCCTCGCGCTTCGACGGCCCGGTCTACCTCTTCGACGGGGACAGCCACGCCTACAACAGCGACCAGCCGCTGGCGACCGGCTCGCCCTGGCTGTCGACGTACGGCGTGAGCGGCGCGGCGGACAACCTGACCCGGGTCACCGTGGACGGCTCCTCCAACAACGGCGACTACCTGCGCGTCACGGTCGGGGCTCCGGGCGCCACCGGGGCGCCGCTGCTGAGCTGGCAGCGGGTGCCGTACACCTCCTGACCGCGTTGGTTAACAACCGCTAACCGATCCCGCTAGCATGGCCGCATGACGTTCGAGCTGAGCCGTGAGCACGAGGAGTTCCGTCGCAGCGTCCGCGAGTTCGCGGAGGCCGAGATCGCGCCGCACGCCGCGCAATGGGACCGCGAGCACCACTTCCCGGTAGATGTGGTGGGCAAGATGGGCAAGCTCGGGCTCTTCGGGCTCACCGCCCCCGAGGAGTACGGCGGGGCCGGGGAGGACGGCGACTTCACCAGCCTCTGCGTGGCGATCGAGGAGATCGGCCGGGTCGACCAGTCGATGGGCATCACGCTCGAGGCCGCGGTCGGGCTCGGCATCAACCCGATCCTGACCTACGGCACCGAGGAGCAGAAGCGGGCCTGGCTGCCCGACCTGGTCGCCGGCGACCGGCTCGCCGGGTTCGGCCTGACCGAGCCGGGCGCCGGCTCCGACGCCGGTGCCACCCGCACCCGCGCGGAGCTGGACAACGGCGAGTGGGTCGTCAACGGCGCCAAGCAGTTCATCACCAACTCCGGCTCGCAGATCACCTCGGTGGTCACGGTCACCGCCCGCACCGGCCTGCGCGAGAACGGCAAGCCCGAGATCTCCACGATCATCGTGCCGAGCGGGACGCCCGGCTTCACCGCGGAGAAGGCCTACGACAAGCTCGGCTGGCACGCCTCCGACACGCACCCGCTGACCTTCGAGGACGTCCGCGTCCCCGAGGCCAACCTGCTCGGTGAGCGCGGCCGCGGCTACGCCCAGTTCCTCGCCACCCTGGACGACGGCCGGGTCGCGATCGCCGCCCTGGCGGTCGGCTGCATCCAGGCCTGCCTGGACATGAGCCTGGCGTACGCCGGGGAGCGCCAGACCTTCGGCGGCCCGATCGGGCGCAAGCAGGGCGTCGCCTTCCAGATCGCCGACCTCGAGGTGATGCTGCACGCCAGCCGCCTGCTGACCTACCGCGCGGCCGCGATGAAGGACGCCATGGAGCGTGGCACCGGCGGCTCGACGAGCGCGTTCAAGCAGGCCGCTGCGGTCGCCAAGCTCTACGCCACCGAGTCCGCCGTGACCGCCACCCGGATCGCCACCCAGGTCTTCGGCGGCTACGGCTTCATGGAGGAGTACCCGGTCACCCGGTTCTACCGCGACGCCAAGGTGCTCGAGATCGGCGAGGGCACCAGCGAGGTGCAGCGGATGCTGATCGCGCGTGGTCTGGGCCTGCCGGTCGAGTGAGGATCGCCCCGGCGACGCGCCCACCGCGCCTCCGTCGGGGCGTCCGCACCGGTTAGCCTTGCCTCATGGGTAGCCGGTGGCAGCGAGTCCTCGCTGAGGCCGGCCGGTTCCTCGCCGTGGGCGGCGTGGCCACGCTCGTCGCGCTGATCATCTTCAACGGGCTGGTGCACGGCTTCAACACCGCGCACCGCGCGCCACTGGCCGACCACGTCATCTGGGCCTACGTCATCGCCAACACCGTCGGCATGGCGATCAGCTACCGCGGCAGCCGCAACTGGGCCTTCCGCGACCGGCCGCCGAGGCACGCCGACGGTGGCCGGACGGCGTACGTCGTCATCAACGTCGCCACGATGGCGCTGCCGATCGGCTGCCTGGCGATCAGCCGCAACGCGCTCGGGCTCGACGACCCGATCAGCGACAACATCTCCGCGAACGTGATCGGGCTGTTCCTGGGGCTGATCGCCCGGTTCTACCTGTTCCGGACCGTGGTGTTCCGGCGCCCGCCGCACCTGCCGCATCTGCCGGTGCCGCACCTGCCCCACCCCGGGGACGAGCACGAGGTCAGCGAGACCACAGGCTCGTCCACTCACGCCCCAGCTCGGCGACCAGTTCCCTGACCAGCGGCAGGCTGACCCCGACCACGTTGTGGTGGTCGCCCTCGATGCCGGTGACGAACGCGCCGCCGAGGCCGTCGACGGTGAACGCCCCCGCCACGTGCAGCGGCTCACCGGTCGCGACGTACGCCGCGATCTCGGCGTCGGACACCTCGGCGAAGTGCACGGTCGTGGAGGCCGTGGCCGCCGCGACCCGGCCGGAGGCCGTCTCGCGCAGGCAGTGACCGGTGCGCAGCACCCCGGTGCGGCCGCGCATGGCCTTCCAGCGGCGCTCCGCCTCCGAGGGCTCCAGGGGCTTGCCGAGCGCCTCGCCGTCGAGCTCGAGCACCGAGTCGCAGCCGAGCACGAGCGCGTCCTCCGGCAGGTCGTCGCGGGCGGCCACCGCCGCACACTTCAGCTCGGCGAGCTGCAGCGCCAGCTCGGCCGGCGGGAGGCCGTCGAGCTGCGACTCGTCGACCCCCGAGACGATCACCACGGGCTCGACGCCGGCGTTGCGCAGGGTCTGCAGGCGGGCGGGGGAGGCGGAGGCGAGGACGAGCAGCACAACGAAGAGCATGCCCTACGCCATGACAGCCCACACGGGCACGTCCGCGCAGCCGGGCCGCCCTAGCGGGGCAGGCCGCTGGAGCGCCAGCCGCCCGGCCCATGGGCGTGCGGGCGACGCACCTTGCGGTGGTTGGCCCGCCACTCCGGCGTACGCCGCGGAGCGGGTGCCGGCTCCCCGCCGAGGGAGGCCAGGACCGCCACCAGGGCGGCGACCTCCTCCGGCGTGGCGTTCGGGGAGACGACCTTGAGCAGGGGGCGGTCAGCCTGCGGGTTCGTGGGTTCTTCAGTCATCCGTGGTCACCGTGGCCTTTCGTCTCCAGGTGGGTGCCACGTGCGCCGAGTCGGCGCACGTTGACCTCCCCCGCTTCGCTCCTCCGGTCAACCTGCGCCGACTCGGCGATATCCCCCTGCTCGGGGGACGCTGCGCGCCCCCACTCACAGGGGGATGTTCCCGTGCTTCTTGGGCGGAAGCGTCTCGCGCTTGGAGCGGAGCAGCCGCAGGGCGCGGACGATCTCGACGCGGGTCTCGTGCGGGGTGATCACCGCGTCGACGTAGCCGCGCTCGGCGGCGACGTAGGGGTTGGCCAGGGTGTCCTCGTACTCGGTGATCAGCTCGGCGCGCTTGGCGTCGGCGTCCTCGGCGTGCTTGAGCTCGGACCGGTAGAGGATGTTGACCGCACCCTGGGCGCCCATCACCGCGATCTGGGCGGTGGGCCAGGCGAGGTTGATGTCGGCGCCGAGGTGCTTGGAGCCCATCACGTCGTAGGCGCCGCCGTAGGCCTTGCGGGTGATCACGGTGACCAGCGGGACGGTGGCCTCGGCGTAGGCGTAGATCAGCTTGGCGCCGCGGCGGATGATGCCGTTCCACTCCTGGTCGGTGCCGGGCAGGAAGCCGGGCACGTCGACGAAGGTGAGCACCGGGATGTTGAACGCGTCGCAGGTGCGCACGAACCGGGCGGCCTTCTCGGAGGCGTCGATGTCGAGGGTGCCGGCGAACTGCATCGGCTGGTTGGCCACCACGCCGACCGGGTGGCCCTCGACGCGGCCGAAGCCGACCACGATGTTCGGCGCGAACATCGACTGCACCTCGAGGAACTCCTCGTCGTCCACCACCGCGGTGATGACCTCGTGCATGTCGTAGGGCTGGTTCGGGGAGTCCGGGATCAGCGCGTCCAGGGTCTTGTCGAGGTCGCTGAAGTCCAAGTCCGCCCGCTCGTCGTACGCCGGGGGCTCGTCGAGGTTGTTCTGCGGGAGGAAGGAGAGCAGCGCCTTGACGTACTCGATCGCGTCCTCCTCGTCCGAACCCATGTAGTGGGCGTTGCCGGACTTGGTGTTGTGGGTCCGCGCGCCGCCGAGCTCCTCCATCGAGACGTCCTCGCCGGTGACGGTCTTGATCACGTCGGGGCCGGTGATGAACATGTTGGAGGTGCCGTCGACCATGACCGTGAAGTCGGTGACCGCGGGGGAGTAGACGTGCCCGCCCGCGCACGAGCCCATGATCAGGCTGATCTGCGGGATCACCCCGGAGGCGTGCACGTTGCGGCGGAAGATCTCCCCGTAGAGGCCGAGGGAGACCACGCCCTCCTGGATGCGGGCCCCGGCGCCCTCGTTGATGCCGATGATCGGGCAGCCGGTCTTGATCGCGAGGTCCATGACCTTGGTGATCTTCTCGCCGTAGACCTCGCCCAGCGAGCCGCCGAAGACGGTGAAGTCCTGGGAGAACACGCACACCTGGCGGCCGTCGATGGTGCCGTAGCCGGTGATCACGCCGTCCCCGTAGGGGCGCTTCTTCTGCAGCCCGAACGCCGTGGACCGGTGCCGGGCCAGCTCGTCGAGCTCCACGAAGGAGCCCTCGTCGAAGAGCATCTCGATCCGCTCCCGGGCCGTCTTGCGGCCCTTGGCGTGCTGCTTCTCGACCGCCTTCGCCGAGCCGGCGTGCACCGCCTCGTCGAGCCGGCGGTCGAGGTCGGCGAGCTTGCCCGCGGTGGTGTGGATGTCTGGAGCATCGGGGCCCTCAGGGACGTCGGTGCCCTCGCCCGGCTGTGCGCTCACGTGTGGTGGCCTCCTGTCGACCTCATCAGTCCGTGGGCCAATGTAGTGCCCATGACCTCCGACCTGCCCGCTCGCCCACCCCTGGACCGCGCCCGGCTGGCCGCCGCCCCCGCCGGGAATACGGTCGAGGTCGTCGACGCCGCGCCCTCCACCAACGCGCTCGCGGCGCAGCGGGCCCGCGCCGGTGCCGCGGAGGGCCTGGTGGTGGTCGCCGAGCACCAGACCGCGGGTCGCGGCCGGCTCGACCGCACCTGGGAGACCCCGGACCGGGCGGCGCTGACCTTCACGGTGCTGCTGCGGCCCCGCCTGGACGCCGCCCGGTGGCCCTGGCTGCCGCTGCTGGTCGGCCACGCCGTGGCGCGGGCGCTGCGGGCGGCCGGGCACGACGCCCGGCTGAAGTGGCCCAACGACGTGCTGCTCGGCACCGACGAGAAGAAGGTCGCCGGGATCCTCGTCGAGCGGATCGACACGCCGGGCGGGCCCGCGGCCCTCGCGGGCGTCGGGCTCAACGTCAGCACCGCCCCCGGCGAACTGCCCGTCGAGACCGCCACCTCGTTGATGATCGGCTCCGGCACCGAGCCGGACCGGACCGAGCTGCTGCTCGCGATCCTGCAGACGGTGCGCGAGGAGTACGACGCGTGGCAGTCGGGCGGCAGCCGGGCGGGCGAGGACCTGAGGACGGCGTACCTGCGCTCCTGCGTCACCGTCGGCCAGGACGTGCGCGTGGAGCTGCCCGGGAGCGCGCCGCTGCTGGGCCGGGCCACCGGCCTCGACGCCGGTGGCCGGCTGGTGGTGCAGGGGCCGGGCGGTGAGGTGGTGGTCGGCGCCGGCGACGTCGTGCACGTGCGTCCGGTAGTGACATGATCCGGTCGTGGCCCCCTCGCACCAACAGCTGTTCGACGGCTCCCCAGCGGGGTGCGCATGAGCGGACCTGAGCTGCCGGCGGAGCAGACGCGCGAGGAGCTCCTCGAGCGCGCGATCCTCGGCGAGGACGTCGTCTTCAACGCCCAGGAGGTCTCCGAGGAGACCGGGGTGACCCTCGACGAGATCCGCCGCCTGTGGCGCGCGCTCGGCTTCCCCGAGCACGCCGGGGAGACCGCGTTCACCCGGGCGGACGTCGACGCGGTCTCGACGATGAGCAACGTCGTGGCGTCCGGGCTGATCGACTTCGACCTGGCGGTGAACCTCACCCGCGCGGTCGGGCAGACCGTGGCCCGGCTGGCGGACTGGGAGGTGACCGCGCTGGTCCAGCGGGTCGAGGAGCGCGGCTCGGAGGCCGACCCGGGGACCGGCGGCCGGCTGGGGTCGGCGATGCGGATCGTGGAGGAGTTCAACGCGCCGTTCGAGCAGCTGATCATCTATGCCTGGCGGCGCCACCTCGCGGCCGCGGTCGCGCGGGTCGAGGCGCTGGGCGGCGGCGAGGAGGAGGACCTGCACACCAGCCAGCTGACCGTCGGGTTCGCCGACATCGTCAGCTTCACGGCGCTGTCCAACCAGCTGACCGAGGCCAAGATCGGCGACCTCGTGGAGCTCTTCGAGTCGCGCTGCGCCGACGTGGTCGCGGCCCAGCGCGGCCGGGTCATCAAGAGCCTCGGCGACGCGGTGCTCTTCGTCAACGACGACCCGATCCGGTCCTACGACACCGCCGAGGGGATCATCAACGTGATCGGACGGGACTCCCGGATGCCCGACGTCCGGGTCGGGCTCGCCAGCGGCTCGGTGGTGATGCGGCTCGGCGACGTCTTCGGGCCGCCGGTGAACATGGCCGCGCGGCTGACCGCGGTGGCCCGGCGCAACCGGATCATCGTCGACGCCACCACCGCGGCGCTGCTGCCGGGCGACCAGTTCGAGGCCCGGCGGCTGCCCGCGCGACCGGTCCGGGGCTTCGGCATCGTCGAGCCGGTGGCGGTGCGCCGGCACTGAGCCGGCGGTCCAGCGCGGCGGGGGAATTTCCGCCGATTCCCCGCGCGGCGGGCTCCGGGTTCCTACCGTGTGGTGGGTGTTCGAGGTGCAGGACGTGCGGCTCGACCCCGAGAACCGCCGGGCCTGGCGCGGGGTCGAGGAGATCGTGCTGTCCCGCAAGGAGTTCGACCTGGTGCACGCGCTGATCTCGCGGGCCGGGCGGCTCGTGACCCGCGACGAGCTGATGCGGGAGGTCTGGGGCACCACGTTCTGGACGTCGTCGAAGACCATCGACGTGCACCTCGGCTGGGTCCGCCGCAAGCTCGGTGACGACAGCCGGGAGCCGCGGCTGATCTCCACGGTCCGGGGCAAGGGACTGCGCTTCGAGACCGGCGACGCGACCGACTGAACGAGTCACTACGCTGGCCTGCGTGTCCGAGCCAGCACCCACTCTCGCCATCATCGGCGGCGGCCAGCTCGCGCGGATGATGGCGCAGCCGGCCATCGCGCTGGGCCTCCCGCTGCGCCTGCTCGCCGAGGGCGAGGGGGTCTCCGCGGCCCAGGTCATCCCCGACCACGTGGTCGGCGACTACACCGACCTCGAGACGCTGCGGAAGGTCACCGAGGGCTGTGCCGTGGTCACCTTCGACCACGAGCACGTCCCCACCGCGCACCTGCACGCGCTCGAGGACGGCGGCCTCGCCGTACGCCCCGGGCCGGAGGCGCTGGTGCACGCCCAGGACAAGGGCGTGATGCGCGCCAGGCTCGCGGACCTGGGCGTCCCCTGCCCGCGCAACGCCCTGGTGCACTCCGTCGACGACGTGGTGGCGTTCGGGTTCCCGTGCGTGCTGAAGACCACCCGCGGCGGCTACGACGGCAAGGGTGTCTGGTTCGTCCGGTCCGTCGACGACGTCGACGAGGCGTTCCGGGCCGCCCGGGAGACCGACGTGCAGCTGCTGGCCGAGGAGCTCGTCGACTTCCGCCGCGAGCTGTCGGCACTCGTGGCCCGTTCGCCCAGCGGCCAGGCCGCGGCGTACCCGGTCGTCGCCTCGCTGCAGGAGGACGGCATCTGCAAGGAGGTCGTGGCCCCGGCGCCCGACCTCGAGCCCGACCTCGCCGCGCGGGCGCAGGAGATCGCGCTCGGCATCGCCGGCGAGCTCGGCGTGACCGGCATCCTCGCGGTCGAGATGTTCGAGACCACCGACGGGCGGGTCCTGGTCAACGAGCTTGCGATGCGCCCGCACAACACCGGCCACTGGAGCCAGGACGGCGCGGTCACCTCCCAGTTCGAGAACCACCTGCGTGCGGTGCTCGACCTCCCGCTCGGCTCGCCGGCGCCGCGGGCCCGGTGGACGGTGATGGTGAACATCCTCGGCGGCCCGGACGCGCAGGTGGGTCGCCTGTACGACGGGTTCCCGCACGCGCTCGCCCGTGATCCGCGGCTGCGCGTGCACCTCTACGGCAAGGAGCTGCGCCCCGGCCGCAAGGTCGGGCACGTCAACGCCTACGGCGACGACCTCGAGGACTGCCTGGAGCGGGCGCGGCACGCCGCAGCCTGGTTCCGTGGCGACCTCGGCAACGAGAGCGAGTGAGCATGGACGCGTCGGTCGGCATCGTGATGGGGTCGGACTCCGACTGGCCGGTGATGAAGGCGGCCGGCGAGGCCCTCACCGAGCTGGGGGTCGCCTGGGAGGCCGACGTGGTCTCGGCGCACCGGATGCCCGAGGAGATGCTCGACTACGGCCGCGGGGCGGCCGACCGGGGGCTCTCGGTGATCATCGCCGGGGCCGGCGGCGCCGCGCACCTGCCCGGCATGCTCGCCGCGGTGACCCCGCTGCCGGTCATCGGCGTGCCGGTGCCGCTGAAGTACCTCGACGGGATGGACTCCCTGCTCTCGATCGTCCAGATGCCGGCCGGCGTGCCGGTGGCCACGGTCGCCATCGGCAACGCCCGCAACGCCGGGCTGCTGGCCGCGCGGATCCTCGGCGCCTCGGACCCCGCCCTGCGGCAGCGGATGGTGGACTTCCAGGCCGAGCTGCGCGCCACCGCGCAGGAGAAGGGCAAGGCCGTCCGCGGCGACCAGCCGCGACGGATCGGCTTCGGGGGCTGATCAGGGAAGTGAGCGGTAGCTCGTCCCGTTGACGCTCAGCACCACGGCCGGGCTCGTGTCGGGGAGCACCTGCACGCTCACCGGGGTGCCGGAGAGGCCGTCGAGCTCGTCGGCGTTGGACTCCACGACCCCGTCGCCGTCGAGGTCCGCCCCCGCCGGGGTGGCCAGGAAGGCCGGGTCGCCGACGTCGAGCGCGGTCTCGTCGAGGCAGGTGGCGGCGGGATCGGCGTCGCAGGGGGCCAGCACGCCGGTCAGCGTGACCTGCTGCGGGCCCGGATCCGGCCGGGGATCGGGTTGGGGATCGGGTTGGGGATCGGGCGGGTCCGGCGTGCCCGGGTCGGTGGGGTCGACCGGGTCAATCGTGCCCGGGTCCATCGTGCTCGGATCCGTGGGATCGACCGGATCGACCGGGTCGGAGGGGGTGAGCGGGTCGCCGGGGGCGCTGGAGGTGCCGTGGTGCGGGGAGGTGGTCGAGTGGTCCTGGCTGCCGGTCGCCGCCTGGGTCTGCTGGTGCCGCGGACCGCTCCGGCCCCCGGACTGCTGGTTCGCGGGGTGGGGGGACCGGCCGCCGCCCTGGTGGCTGCTGGGGCTGGCGGGGCCGGTCGGGCCGGCCGGGCTGCTCGAGCGGGTCGGGCCGGTGGGGCTGGTCGGCATCGGGGCTGCCGCGGTCGCCTGCTGGTCGCCCTGGGTGACGGCGACCCGGATCGGTCCGCCGAGGACCGGCCAGCCCAGCAGCTCGTAGTCGCCGGTGCGGTAGGCGCGCTCGACGGCCAGCACGCTCGCGACGTAGGCGTCGGAGGGGTTGTAGCGGTGCACGGCCGCCTGGCGGCCGGCCTCGGTGCCGAGGTCCTCCTGGCCGGAGCAGAGGAACACCGCGGCGGCCAGGGCGGCGTCGTCGATGTCGTCGGGCGAGCGGACGCCGTCGCCATCGCCGTCGACCGCGACGACCGCCCAGGTCGACGGGAGGAACTGCATCGGCCCGACCGCGTGGTCCCACACCGGGTCGCCGTCCAGGCGGCCGCCGTCGGTGTCCGGGATCCGGGCGACCGGCCCCCGGCCGTCGAGCGCCACGCCGCGGATCACCGGGCGGGAGACCCCGTCCGAGCCGAGCAGCGCCCCGGCGTACCGGCCGTGGTCGGACTCGACCCGGCCGATCGCGGCGAGCAGGGTCCAGGACAGCCGGCAGGAGCGGTCGGCCGCGGCCATCACCGCGGCGGCCCGCTGGTAGGCGAGCTGGGCGGTCGGGGGGATGTCGAGGTGGGCCAGCGCCGAGGTCGGCAGCGGCGGGGTGGCCTTCGGCTCCCGGACCGACGCCTGGCCGACCCGGACGGCCGGCACGTGGATCACCGGGTTCCCCGGCGTGCCGGTCGTGTCGTCGGCGCCCCGGACGAAGGTCGCGGAGCCGACCCCGGGGACCGCCGGCTCGCCCTGGCCCGCGATCGTCGAGGCCGTCGCCACCCCGACCGCGGTGGCCACGGCCGCGAGGGTGAAGCGGGTCCGTCCAGTCAGGTGCATGGTCCAGCTCAGCTCGGGGGCGGGCGCGTAGTTCGACGCTAGATCCGCCTCCGGGGGATCGACACCCCAATCTTGATGGTCCCGGCTCTTGATGGTCTGGGGCGGCTCACCCTCAGTGCGGGTCGGCGCCACGCACCCGGCCGCGCAGGGACTTGGTCTCGCCGCGCTGGCGCTTGGCCTCCAGGCGGCGGCGCTTGGACCCCTTCGTCGGCTTGGTCGGTCGCCGAGTCGGCGGCGGAGGCGCGAGGGCCTCGCGCAGCGTGGTGGCGAGCCGCTCGCGGGCCGCGACCCGGTTGCGGTGCTGGGAGCGGTGCTCGGAGGCGGCGACCACCAGGGTGCCGTCGACGAGCTGGCCGGCCAGCCTGGCCAGGGCCCGTTCGCGCCGGGGCTCGGTCAGGGCGGTCGACCGGAGCACGTCGTACCCGAGCTCGACCCGGCTGTCGGTGGTGTTCACCGACTGGCCGCCGGGGCCGGGGGAGCGGGAGAAGCGCTCGACGAGCTCGGCCGCCGGGATCCGCAGGCCCTGCGGGATCCCGGGGCCGGAGGGTACGACGAGGTCCTCGCCCGGACGGCTCATCCCAGCCGGCGCCACTCGATCGCGGGGCAGGTGTCCATCACCATCGGCACCCCCGCCTCGGTCGTGCGCGAGAACGCGTCCTCGTCGACCACGCCGAGCTGGAGCCACACGCCCCTGGCGCCGATCGCCACGGCCTGGTCGGCGAACTCACCCGCCGCCTCCGAGCGGCGGAAGACGTCGACCACGTCGACCGGGAACGGGACGTCGGCGAGCGAGGCGTAGCCCTGCTCGCCGAGCACCGTCGGCGCGCTCGGGTGGATCGGGACGATCCGCTTGCCGCGCCGCTGGAGCAGCTGCGCGATGGAGTACGCCGTCCGCGTCGGATCGCCCGAGAGCCCCACCACCGCCCAGGTCTCGCAGTCCTCGAGCATGAACCTGACCCACCCGGGGTCCTGCCAGTCAGCCATGTCAGGAGAAACCATGTCATGAGTTCCGCGATTCCCTGCACGTCCTGCACCGCCCGGCGCTAGCGTTCAGCGTCTTGCTACTGGGAGGTAGCGCACCTGAGTTGCTCGGGAGGAGCATCCACATGAACGTTTCTCGCACGGGTCGTCGCCTGGTCGTGTCCGGCGTCGCCACCGCGGTCGCCGCCGCCGGCCTGGTCGGCGCGTCGACCGGCGCCGCCACCGCCGCCGACGCGACGAAGACCGGCACCAGCACCTACACCTGCACGTTCCCGGTCATCGGGGACCAGCAGGTCCCGGTCGACATGACCATCCCGAACATCAGTGCCGGGTTCCCGACGATCCCGGCCGGCCTGCCGCTGAGCCAGGGCTCGCTCAACGCCAGCTACATCTTCCACGCCAACCCGACGGTCGCGGCGCTGCTCCCGTCCGTCTCCGGCCTGGGTTCGGACGACCTGTCCCTCCTGCTCGGCAGCACCGTCGTGAAGGTCGCGAACCTCACGCTCGGCGCGCCCACCGCGGGCACCGACCCCGGCAGCCTGGACATCCCTGCCACCGCCACCAACTCCGACTTCTCGGTGCCGGGTGCGGGCGTCTACGACCTCACGATGCCGAAGGCGTTCACGCTGACCGGCACCAGCGCGCTCGGCCCGGTCGCGGTGCCCTGCACCACCTCCGACGCCGCGGTGCTCGACACCCTCACCGTCGTCAAGAACGACTCGATGGTCACCACGAAGGCGCCCGCGAAGGTGAGGAAGGGCAAGGTCGCCAAGATCGTCACGACGGTGGCCGGCGGTGTGACCCCCTTCAGCGGCAAGGTCACCGTCCTGGACGGCAGGAAGAAGCTCGGCACCGCGAAGCTCAGCAGCGCCGGCAACGCCGTCTACAAGGCCAAGGGCCTCAAGGTCGGCAAGCACAAGATCACCGTCCGCTACGCCGGTGACGCGTTCCGCAACGCCGGCAAGTCCAAGGCCGTCGTCGTCCGGGTCGTCAAGTGACCCCTGGTCCGAACGCCTGATCGTCCCGTTCGTCCCGGACGCCCGGTCGGTGCCTCGCGCACCGGCCGGGCGTCCGGCATTTCGCGGCCCACCCGACGCCCATCGGTCCGCGGCGGATCCCACCTCCCTGGTGCCTCGGATGCGCCGCAAAGGGTGCCCGCCCGGTGCTACCTGGTGCCGACCTCCCGCGCGCCCGACGGTTACCCGGAAGTACCATCGCGCCCATGAGCGCCGACTACCCGATGTACGCCCTCTCGGAGGAGCACCAGGCCATCCGTGAAGCGGTGCGCGCGGTCTGTGACGCCAAGGTCGCGCCGTTCGCCGCCGACGTGGACGAGAACGCCCGCTTCCCGCAGGAGGCACACGACGCGCTGGTGGCGTCGGACTTCCACGCGCCGCACGTGCCCGAGCAGTACGGCGGGGCCGGGGCCGACGCGCTCGCGACGGTGCTGGTGATCGAGGAGGTCGCGCGCGCGTGCGTGTCCAGCAGCCTGATCCCGGCGGTCAACAAGCTGGGCAGCCTGCCGGTGCAGATCGCGGGCAGCGAGGAGCTGAAGAAGAAGTACCTCGGCAAGCTGGCCGCGGGCGAGGGCGGCTTCTCCTACTGCCTCTCCGAGCCCGACGCCGGCTCCGACGCGGTCCACATGAAGACCCGCGCGGTCCGCGACGGCGACACCTGGGTGCTCGACGGCGTGAAGCGCTGGATCACCAACGCCGGCGAGAGCGAGTACTACACGGTCATGGCCGTGACCGACGCCGAGAAGCGCAGCAAGGGCATCAGCGCCTTCGTGGTGGAGAAGTCCGACGAAGGCGTCTCGTTCGGCGCGCCGGAGAAGAAGCTCGGCATCAAGGGCAGCCCGACCCGCGAGGTCTACCTCGACAACGTCCGCATCCCCGCCGACCGGATGATCGGCGCCGAGGGCACCGGCTTCGAGACCGCGATGAAGACGCTCGACCACACCCGGGTCACGATCGCCGCGCAGGCGGTCGGCGTCGCGCAGGGTGCCTTGGACCACGCGCTGGCCTACGCCAAGGAGCGCCAGCAGTTCGGGAGGCCGATCGCCGACTTCCAGGGGCTGCAGTTCATGCTCGCCGACATGGGCATGAAGGTGGAGGCCGCGCGCCAGATGACCTACGCCGCCGCCGGCCGCTCCGAGCGCGGCGACGCGGACCTGACCTTCTTCGGCGCGGCCGCGAAGTGCTTCGCCTCCGACGTGGCCATGGAGGTCACCACCAACGCCGTGCAGGTGCTCGGCGGTTACGGCTACACCCGCGACTACCCGGTCGAGCGGATGATGCGCGACGCCAAGATCACCCAGATCTACGAGGGCACCAACCAGGTGCAGCGCATCGTGATGGCCCGCCAGCTGCTCGCGGGCGTCCAGAGCGAGCTCTGACGACCCGCCCGGCCAGCGGGCGCTCAGCCCTCCTCGTGGGACCACCCCTCGTGGGACCACCCCCCGTTGGTCCCCGGCTCGTCGTACGCCGGATGGTGGCTGGCCACCCGGCGACCCTCGGTGAGGTGACCGCCCAGGTAGGCGCCGAACGAGGCCACCGCCGCACCGGCGAGGGCGAGCCGTGCGCCGGTGCCGTGGTCGCCCCGGCGGCGGGCCAGCCAGGAGCCGGCGTAGGCGCCGATCGCCACGCCGTTGGTGACCGCGTGGACGAGTCCGACGCGCTTGTCCCTCGACGAGAGCGCCGTCCACTCGGCCCACCCGGTCCAGGCCGTGGGGGCGGCCGCGACCAGGCCGGCGCCGACGAGACGCTGCGCCGGGAGTGAGGACTCCGGACCACCGAGCACGTCCAGCAGGCTGGCCGAGGTCCAGGTGCCGACCGCGAGGTCGGTGAGCAGGGGGTGGAGGGCATGGCCGAACCACTCCCCGCGCAGCAGCGCGCCCCGGGTCCCGGTCCCGAACACGGTCCGGATCCACGGCTCCAGCACCCGCACCGGCCGGTCGAGGGCGTCGACCTGCTCGAGCCACAGGGTCCCGCGCACCACGCCGGGAGGCCGTCCGACCTGATCCATCTGGTTCTCCTCGCCGATCGGGGACGAGGCACCCCGGGTGCCTCTGCCTCCACCCTGCGCCGGACGGCCCGTCAGGTCAACGGTGCCCGTCGCCCCGCCCAGGCAGTGGTCGCCCCGCCGCCCAGCCCGTGGTCGCGAAGCGGCCCCACCTGCCACCCCTCGGAGCGCCAGCGCTCGAGCAGCACCTCGGTGGCGGCGAGGGTGCGGCGCCAGGAGCCGGGAGCGGCGGTGCGGTCGGTGTCGTGCAGCAGCAGGGTGCCGCCGGGCGCGAGCGTCCTGTCGATGCTGCGCACGATCCGCTGCGGCGTGGCGGTGCGCTCCCAGTCACGGCCCCAGGCCGACCAGAGCACCGGACGCAGCTCGGTCGACCGGGCGGCGAGCAGGGCCTCGGCGGTGGTCACGCCGTACGGCGTCCGGTAGAAGCGCACCGCCCCGCCGGTGAGGTCCTCCAGCAGCCCGGCGGTGCGGCGCAGCTCCGCGGCCAGGCGGCCCGGCCGCTTCAGCGCGACGCACCGGTGGTCCCAGCCATGGACCGCGAGCTCGTGCCCGGCGGCCGCCATCTCGCGCACCAGCCCGGCGTTCTGGGCTACGAACGCGCCGAGCAGGAAGAAGGTCGCGGTGCGGTCGTGGCGGGCGAGCAGCTCCAGGAACCTCGGCGTCGAACCCGGGTCGGGCCCGTCGTCGAAGGTCAGCGCCACGTGCGGCCCGGCGGTGATGCCGGCCAGGCCGGGGGTGGCCCGGCGGCGCAGCGGGCCCACGGAGGCCAGCAGCGGCAGCGCGTCCGCGGCCACCGCGGCCCCGGCGAGGGCCGCCGCCCGGCGGGCCACGGTCACGCGGCGCCGACCGGGGTCCGCGCGGGCGGGAACAGCACCTCGAGCAGCGCCCGGTGCACGGGGGTCTCCGAGCCGCCCGCCCGACCCCGGGCCAGCGCCGCCTCCAGCGCCGGCGCCAGGTCGGCGGGGTCGCGAACGAAGGTGGCGGCACCGGCGGCGGCGAGCGCCTCCGCGTTGGTGGTGCCGTGGCCGGGCAGATCGCGGTAGCTGATCAGCGGCGTGCCGGCGGCGAGGGTCTGCAGGCTGGTGAAGCCGCCGGAGTTCTGCACGACGACGTCGGCGGCCTTGATCAGCTCCTCCAGGTCGTCGCGCCAACCGAGCGAGACGATCCCGGGCACCGACCGGAGCCTCTCGTGCAGGGCCTCGTTGCGCCCCGTGACCACGACGGGTACGGCGAGCCCGGTGGCGGCGATGTCCCGCGCCGACTCCGTCAGCTCCCCGATGCCCAGGGACCCACCCACCACGAGCACGACCGGGGCGTCGAGGGGCAGTCCGGCCCGGGCGCGCACGGCGGCCCGCTCGGCGGCGGTCAGCGGCACGTCGCAGCCCTTCGGCACCAGGGCGGTCACCAGCTCGACCCGGGCGCCCAGCGCGCGGGCCTGCGCGGCCGCCACCTCCTGGTGGGCGAGGTGCAGGTCGATGCCCGGGTGGACCCACAGCGGGTGGACCGAGGCGTCGGTGAGGTAGGTCAGCGCCGGCGCGCCGAGCTGACCACGCCGGCGCAGCCGGCCGAGCGCCTGGCTCGCGAAGGGGTGCGTGGAGACCACGAGGTCGGTGCCGGTCCCGGTGAGGCGACGGATCCGCCGCGCCGGGAGCGCGGAGACCGCTCCCACCACGCAGCGGTGCAGCAGGGTGCCGGGCTGGAGGTGGCGCAGCAGCAGCCCCCACGACCGCGGGCTGAGGTCGAGCTGCTCGAGGTAGAGCCAGCGCACCAGCGGGCCGACCCGGGCGGGGAAGAAGTCCACGACGTCCCAGACCTGCACCCGGTGGCCGGCCTCGACCAGGCGCCAGGAGATCTCCTGGGCCGCGGAGTCGTGGCCGGCGCCGAAGCTGCCGGAGATCACGTGCACGCCCAGCGGCCCGGCCGGGAGGTGGACCGCGACCGCCGGGTGCCCGTCGATCTGTGCCAGCGGAACCCGCAGACCGGACGGAGCGTGCAGGGAGCGCCTCGGAGCCGCGGCCCGGAACGACGTGCCGGCGGCCAGCCCGGCCACCGTGACGACCAGCGCCAGCACCAGGGCGAGGAGCCTGGCCACGACCGGGTCGTGCCCGGCCGCGCCGGTGTCCTGGAGAAGGTCGGAGGAGGAGAGATCCACGGCGTATCCCACCGCGAAGACGACGGTGGCGGTGACCAGCACCTCGACCGGGCGGAGGCTGCGACGGCGAGACGCGACGGGGACGGGCATGGGGGAACGCTGACGCACCCACCTGAAGCATTGATGAAGCCGTCCCCGCGCCGGTGCGCCTTCACTTATCCTTCATGACGACACAGCACGGTGGACCAAAGGACGGGGCCCGCGAGCGGCCCCGCGGAAGCCCCCCGGGAGCAACCATGAGCACGGTTACCTCGCTCCGGTTCGCGGGCCGCGCGGCGCTGGTCGCCGGCGTCGCAGGCGCCGGTCTCTGGGCAGCCACCCATGGCATCGCCGGCGTCGGCTGGTCGGCCGTGCTGGCCGTGCTGGGCGGGGTCTCGTGGCACTGGCTCGCCGTGCTCGCGGTCGTCTGGCTCGGGGGGCTCGGCATCTACTCGCTGGTGCTGGCCGCGTCGCTCCCCGGGCTCGGCCTGCGCCGCAGCCTGCTGCTCAACCTCAGCGGCAGCGCGGTCGCGAACGTGGTGCCGCTCGGCGGCGCGGTCGCGACCGCGATGAACTGGCGGATGGTGCGGTCCTGGGGTCACTCCAACGGCGCGTTCGCGGCGTACTGCGTGCTCACCAACCTCCTCGACGTGCTGGTCAAGCTGCTGCTGCCGCTGCTCGCGGTGCTCGGCCTCGTCGCACTGTCCCAGCAGGTGCCGCCGCTGCTGTGGGTGCTGGCCGGAGCGGGCGCGGGCGCCGTGGTGCTCGCCGGAGTGGCCTGGGCGGTCCTGCGCCGGGTCGGGCCCGAGCGCGCGGGCCGGCTCGGAGGCCGGGCGCAGGCGCTGCGCGAGGGACTGCGGGACACGACGGTCCAGATCGTCGGCCTGGTCCGGCGAGGCTGGGCTCGGCTGCTCCCGGCGTCGGTGGCCTACGTGGCCGCGCAGGTGGCGCTGTTGTGGTGCGCGTTGCACGCGGTGGGGCTGGGCCCGGGGCTCGCCGTCGTGGTCACCGCCGCCGCCGTCGAACGGCTCGGCACGCTGGTGCCGATCACCCCCGGCGGGACCGGCATCGCCGAGGCCGGCACGATCGCCTGGCTGGTGGCCGCCGGGCTCGACCCGGGCCGTGCGGTCGCGGGGGTTCTGCTCTACCGGGTGTTCCTGATCGCGATGGAGGTGCCGGTGGGCGGCGCCCTGCTCGGCGCCTGGGCGCTGCTCCAGCGGGTCGCCGCGCCGGCGCGACGGGAGGCCCTGTCGTGAGGATCCTGCACGTCACCGACCACTTCCCGCCGGTGCTGGGCGGCATCGAGACCCACGTGGCCCAGCTGGCCGCCCACCAGGCGGCGCGCGGCGACGAGGTCACCGTCCTGACCTCGACGCCGGACACCGTCGTCGACGGCCGCCGGGCCGTGGACCCCGACGGGGTCCGGGTGCGGCGGGCGCGCAGCACCTCGGAGGTGTTCCCCTTCGACTTCGACGACCACGACGTGGTCCACGCCCACATCTCCGTGCTCGCGCCGTTCACCTCGCGGGTGGCCGCGGTCGCGGCGCGCCGGGGCGTGCCCACCGTCGTGACCGTGCACTCGTTCTGGGACGGCTGGGGACCGGTGGCGACGCTGGCCGCGGACGTCGCGGGCCTGCGCTCCGCGCCGGTGGGGTGGAGCGCGGTCAGCGGGGTCGCGGCCGCCCAGGTGGCGCGCCGGCTGCCGGGCGGCGTGGAGGTGGCGGTGCTGCCCAACGCGGTCGACGTCCCGGCCCGGGAGCACACGCCGGACGGCCTCGGCCGACCGGTCCGGCTGGTCAGCACCATGCGGCTGGCCCGCCGCAAGCAGCCCCTGCAGCTGCTCGAGGCGTTCGCTCTCCTGCGCCGCCGCACCGACCTGCCGGTGACGCTCACGGTGGTGGGGGACGGCCCGCTGATGGGCCGGGTCGCACGGCGGGTCCGCCGTGCGGACCTCCGCGGCGCGGTCGACCTCGTCGGCCGCCTGGAGCCGGTCGAGGTCCAGCAGGTGCTGCGAGACTCCGACGTGTACGTCGCGCCGGCACCGCTGGAGTCCTTCGGGCTGGCCGCGCTCGAGGCCCGCTGCGTCGGGCTGCCGGTCGTGGCCCGGTCCGGCAGCGGCGTGCAGGACTTCGTCCGGGAGGACGTCGAGGGCTGGCTGGTGCCCGACCGGACCGCCCTGGTCGAGCGGTTGCGGATCCTGGTCGACCAGCCCGCGGTGCGGCTGCGGGTGGCCGAGCACAACCGGTCCACCCCGGCCGGCTTCACGTGGGGCCACGCGCTCGTGCGCACCGACGAGCTCTACGCCCGGACCCGGACCCGGGTCGGGGCGCTGGTCGCGGAGCGGGACGGGTCGCCGTGAGGCCGTCGTACACGCTGGTGGCCTTCCACGCCCACCCCGACGACGAGGCGCTGCTGACCGGCGGCACGCTGGCGAGGGCCGCCGCCGAGGGGCACCGCGTCGTGCTGGTGACCGCGACCGACGGCGCCCTCGGCCTGGCCGGCGAGGAGGACGGGCGGGGCCGGGACCTGGCCGCGGTCCGGCTCGCCGAGCTGCACGCGGCCGCCGACGCGCTGGGCTGCGCCCGGGTGGTGGTGCTGGGCTACGCCGACTCCGGCCTGCACGGGGAGAGCGACCACGCAGCGGCCTTCGCTCGTGCCGACGTCGAGGAGGCCGCGGGCCGGCTCGCCGAGGTGCTGCTCGAGGAGCGGGCCGACGTGCTCACGATCTACGACGCCAACGGTGGCTACGGCCACCCCGACCACGTGCAGGTGCACCGGGTCGGGACGCGCGCCGCGCAGCTGGCCGGCACCCCGGTCGTGCTCGAGGCCACCGTCCCGGCGACCGCGTTCCGGCTGGCGCTGCGGGGGCTGCGCCTGGCCGGCCGGGCCCTGGGTCGCTCCGCCCCGCTGGGTGAGCGCGACGTCTTCACCGCCCGGGCCCGGATCACCCACCGCGTCGTCGTGCGCGCCCACCTCGACGCCAAGCGCAGGGCGCTCGCCGCGCACGCCAGCCAGCGGCGCGGCGGGACGCGGGTCCTCGAGAGCCTGCTGCGGCTGCCCCGGCCGGTCTTCGCGCTGGCGCTGGGCACCGAGTGGTTCGCCCAGCAGGGCGCCGCCCCCGGGACCCGCTGCCCCGACGTGTTCAGCGGCGTCCGGTCAGCGTGAGCCCTCGCCCACGGGCACCGGGGTGGGGTCCAGGCAGGCGGCCGGCAGCTCGAACCAGCGCAGCTCCTCGAACCCCGCGGACGTGCTCGCGGCGTTCCGTTCGAGGTCCGGGGGAGTGGCGGCCGCCAGGATCGAGGCGGCCTCGGCGAGGTGCTCGGCCAGCGCGGACTCCGGCGCCGTGTCGTCGTGGCGGGGGTAGGTGAGCCGGCCGGCCTCGTCGTACCCGACCTGGCGCAGCCGCAGCGGGGGCTCGACCGGGCCGGCCCGATGGGTCCACAGTCCCCGGGCAGGGTCGAAGCGGTAGCGCTCGAGCAGCCGCCAGCCCTCCCTGCCGACCAGCCGGACCGCCTCGACGAGGTAGTCGAAGACGGCCTCGGAGATGAAGTAGTTGAAGCTCACCCGGACCCAGCCGGGCTTGATGCCCTCGCAGCCGTGGGTGATCTCCCGCTCGAAGGCGTGGGAGCGCTCGAGGTCGATGCCCAGCAGCCGGTGCCCGTACGGGCCGGCGCAGGAGCACCCGCCGCGGGACTGGATGCCGAAGAGGTCGTTGAGCAGCGCCACCACGTAGTTGTGGTGCAGGTAGGTGCCGCGCGGGCCGCGCACCACGAACGAGACGATCGACAGCCGCTCGGCGTCGGGGTTGCCCAGCACCTCGAGGGCGGGCTCGGCGCCCCAGGCCCGCAGCGCCCGGTGCACGTAGCTCTCCTCGTGCGCCCGGATCACGTCGGTGCCCACGGCCTGCTTGAGCTGGAAGACCAGACCGGCGCGGATCGAGCCGACGATCGCGGGCGTGCCGCCCTCCTCGCGGTGCACCGGGTCGTCGAGGTAGCGGTGCCCCTCGGGGTTCACGTAGGCCACCGTCCCCCCGCCCGGCACCACCGGCACCCGGTTGGCCAGCAGCTCCCGACGCACGAGCAGCACGCCGGGGGTGCCCGGTCCGCCGATGAACTTGTGCGGGCTGAGGAAGACCGCGTCCTTGTAGCACTGCGGGTCGTCGCGCTCGGGTCCGTACATCTCGATGTCGACGTAGGGTCCCGCGGCGGCGAAGTCCCAGAACGACAGGGCGCCGTGCCGGTGCAACAGGGAGGAGATCGCGGCGGTGTCGCTGAGGATCCCGGTCACGTTGCTGGCCGCGGAGAAGCTGCCGATCCGCAGCGGTCGGTCCGCGTGGCGGACCAGCTCGGCCTCGAGCCGGGCCAGGTCGATGTGGCCGTCGCCATCGGCCGGGATCGCCACGACGTCGGCGATCGACTCCCGCCACGGCAGCTCGTTGGAGTGGTGCTCGAACGGGCCGATGAAGACGACCGGCCGCTCGCCCTGCGGGATCGCGTCGGAGAGGTGGTAGCGGTCCTCCAGCGCGGACGGGATGCGCAGGCCGAGGATGCCGACGAGCTTGTCGATGGCACCGGTGCAGCCGGAGCCGGCGAAGATCACCAGCGTGTCCTCGTCACCCCCGACCGCCTCCCGGATCAGGTCCCGCGCGTCCTCCCGGAGCCGGGTGGTCTGCAGGCCGGTGCCGCTGGACTCGGTGTGGGTGTTGGCGTAGCGGGGGAGCACCTCGTCACGGATGAAGTCCTCGAGGAAGCCCAGCGCCCGCCCCGACGCGGTGTAGTCGGCGTAGGTGACCCGCCGCGGCCCGAAGGGTCCGTGCATCAGCTGGTCGTCGCCGATCAGGGACTCCCGGACGCGCCGCAGCAGCGGGGTGTCGGCCGGGACCGGCGGGGCGCCATCCATGCCCCGACCCTAGGGCCGGTCGCGGTCCGCGTCGAAGGTCCAAGGACCCGGGGGGGCAGCGCGCGCGGTCGGCGTTCAGCGGCCGAACAGCTTGCCGAGGAAGCCACCCTGCTTCTGGCCCTGCTTCTGGGCCTTGGGGTGGCCCGGGCAGCGCTGCGAGGCGGGCACGCCGGCGAGCACCTGGTCGACGTGCATGCCGCAACCGGCCCAGCCGGTCTTGCCACAGGTCTTGCAGACAACGGGACGACACATGGGGAATCTCCTTCGGTGGTGGGGGTCTCGGGTCGATCAGTCGTGCGAGAAACGGATGTCGGGCAGCAGCCGGCCCAGCCAGCGGGGCACGTACCAGGCGGCCCGCCCGGTGAGGCGGAGCAGCACCGGCAGCAGGACCAGCCGGACCAGGAAGGCGTCGAGCAGCACCGCGATGCCGAGGATCACGCCCATCTCCTTCGGCGGCAACGGGCCGGAGAGGGAGAAGGTGAAGAACACCGCGACCATGACCGCGCCGGCCGCGAAGATGACCCGGCCCGAGTGTGCCAGGGCGCCGACCATGGCGTCCTTGGGGTCCCGGCTGTGCTCGTAGTGCTCCTTGGCGGAGGCGAGCAGGAAGACGGTGTAGTCCATCGCGATCGCGAAGATCATCGCGAAGAAGAACACCGGCGCCCACGCGTCGAGGAAGCCCTGGGGCTCGAACCCCAGGAACCCCGAGCCCCAGCCCTCCTGGAAGACCAGTCGGGCCACGCCGAAGGCGGCGGCGGTCGAGAGCAGGCTGGCCAGGGTGCCGAGCAGTGCGATCAGGGGCGCCTGGAGGGCGACCAGCAGCAGCAGGAACCCGAGCGCCAGGATGACGCCGATGACCAGCGGGGCCGAGGCGTCCAGCTGGGACTTCAGGTCGAGGTTCTCGACCGCGGCCCCGCCGACCTTCGCGGTGGAGGGCAGGTCGGCGCGGAGCCGGTCGACGGTCGTCGACAGCGCCGGGTCGGAGGGGTCGACGGTCGGGACGGCCTGGATCAGCGCGTACGCCGAGCCGTCGGCGGCCGGCATCGCGGGCATCGTGCCGGCGACCCCGGGGTCGTGCGAGAGCACCGCGGACGCCCGGTCGGCCTGGGCCCGGTCGACGACGACCTGCAGCGTGCCGGGCGCGCCCTCGCCGAAGCTCCTCTGCACCTGGTCGTAGCCGACCCGGGCGGAGGCGCCGTCGGGCAGCACCTTGATCGACGGCATGGCGGTCCGGAGACCGAGGATCGGTGCGGCGAGGGCCAGCAGCACCACGAGCGACGCCAGGCCGAAGAGGGCGGGTCGGCGCCACAGCCGCTCGCCCCAGGCGCGGAACCGCGGCGAGGCGTGCTCGCCGGAGTGCACCCAGGGCAGCGAGAGCTTGTTGATCCGCTGGTCGAGCTTGAAGAGCACCAGCGGCAGCAGGGTGAGCGTGGCCGCCAGCACGAAGACGACCGAGAGCATGATGCCGCCGGCCATCGACCGGAACGAGGGCGAGGGCACCAGCATCACCGCCGACAGCGAGATCAGCACGGTCGCGCCCGAGAGCAGGACCGCCTTGCCGGCGGTGTCCATGGTCTCGGCGACCGCGCGCCGCGGCGAGTCGTGGTCGCCCATCCGCGCGGCCCGGAAGCGGACGACCAGGAACAGCGCGTAGTCGATGCCCAGCGCGAGCGCGAACATCATCGCGAAGTTCATCGCCCAGATGGAGACCGGCACCAGGTGGTTGATCAGCACCAGCGACCCGGCGGAGGCCACCAGGCCCGAGAGGGTCAGCACCAGCGGGAGCCCGGCGGCGACCAGGGCGCCGAACGCGAGGACGAGGATCGCCAGCGTCGCCGGCCAGGAGTACAGCTCCGACTTCATCATGGCCGAGAGGTTCGCGGCGTTGAAGTCCGACCACAGCAGCGAGGCGCCCGTGGGATCGACCTGCACGGTGTCGGTGGACAGGCCCTGGAGCTCGCCCTTGAGGTCGTCGGCGACCTTGACCATCTCGTTGGTGTCCACGCCGG
Organism: Nocardioides panaciterrulae; assembly: GCF_013409645.1. Classification (NCBI taxonomy): domain Bacteria; kingdom Bacillati; phylum Actinomycetota; class Actinomycetes; order Propionibacteriales; family Nocardioidaceae; genus Nocardioides; species Nocardioides panaciterrulae. The sequence goes on from NZ_JACCBG010000001.1 coordinate 1,063,338, forward strand.
CGCCGGCGAGCAGCACCGCGGTCGAACCGTCCTTGCTCAGCGTGGCCCCGGGCTGGGGCTGGACGACGTCGGCGATCCGGGGGTCGTGCTGCAGGATCTTCGTGGCCTCGGCCAGCACCTGCTTGCCGTCGCCCCGGTCGACCGGGCCGGCGGTGGAGTGCACGACGACCTGGATCGCCGAGCTGGCGTTGCCGCCGAAGTGCTGCTGGGCCAGCTCCCGGGCGGCGACGGACTCCGAGCCGTCGGCCTGCCAGCCGGCGCCGGAGAGCTGCGCCTCCACCTTCGGGGCGAAGACGCCCAGACCGACGATGACCAGCAGCCACACGACCGTGGTCAGGCGGGCGTGCCGGGTGACCGTGACGCCCAGGCGGCCGAGGGGGCCGGGCCGGTAGCCGAGGTCGGGATCGACCGACGAGACGTGTCGGCCGGTGGTCGACGTGGACATGTGTCTTCTCTTTCGTGAGGGACGGGAGGGAGTGCGGGTCAGGCGAGAGCGGGGATGGCCTGGACGGCGGTGGCGGCCGCGACGAGGACGACCAGCCCGGAGAAGGCCGCCGCCAGCCGGCGCGTGTCCGTCCGGGCCGACAACCGGGCGCCCAGGACTCCGCCGACCGCTGAGGCCGCGGTGAGCACCAGGACCAGGGACCAGTCGGGGTGGGCACCCGCTCCCGCCCGGACGACGAGGGCGACGGCGCTGGTGATCGTGATGACGACCAGCGACGTGCCGGCGGCGTACCCCATGGGCAGGGCGAGCGCGAGGGTGAGCGCGGGGACCACCAGGAAGCCGCCACCGACGCCGAGGAAGCCGGTCAGCAGCCCGACCACGGTGGCCGTCACCAGCACCTTCAGGGCGCGGGGGCACTGGCAGGCGAAGGTGGGGCTGAACGTGATGATCGGGTCGTCGAGCCGGGCGTCGCCGGCCGGGGTGCTGCCGCCGCGCCGCACCTGGCGGAGGACCATCAGGCCGCCCACCACGAGCATCAGGACCGCGAAGGCGGCCATCAGCACCGGCTCCGGCACGGCGGTGGAGAGCGTGGCCCCGAGGACCGCACCGCCCACCGCGACCAGGCCGAAGGCCACGCCCCGGCCGAGCAGCACGTTGCCGGCGCGGTAGGCCGTCGCCGCGCCGAGCAGCGAGGTCACGCCGACGATGACCAGCGAGCCCGTGGTCGCCGCCGACGGGTCCTGGCCCAGCAGGTAGACCAGCACCGGGACGGCGAGGATGGAGCCGCCGCCGCCGAGCGCGCCCAGGCTGAGCCCGATCAGCGCGCCGGCGACGAGGGCGATGAGCGTGAGCGTCACGCCTGCGGCCCCACGAGGTGCAGGCCGACCTGCTCGGCGTTGTCGAAGGAGTCGTCGACCGCGACCAGCCTCCGGTCCGCCGCGGCGAGCATCGAGGCCGCGACCGAGGCGCGGTAGCCGCCCGCGCAGTGCACCCAGACCTCGCCGTCCGGGACCTCCTCGAGGCGTCCCCACAGCTCGTGCAGCGGGATGTTGACGGCGCCGGCGATCCGGGCGGAGTGGTGCTCCTCGGTGCGCCGGACGTCGAGGACGACCACCTCGCGGTGGTGGCGGACCTGGGCCAGGTCGGCGAACGTGCCGGTGGGGAACGAGCCCAGCTCGCGGTCGCTCCAGTCCTCGGGACCGCCCGTGGCATGCGCGGCCGGCCGGTCGATGCCGATCCGGACCAGCTCGCGCTGGGCCTCGGCCACCTGCTCGGCGGTCTCGCCGAGCAGCGTGACGGGGGTGCCCCAGGTGATCAGCCAGCCGAGGTAGGTGGCGAAGCCGCCGTCCAGGCCGAAGTTCAGGGTCCCGGGCGCGTGGCCGGCGGCGAACGCGGTGCGGTTGCGCAGGTCGACCACCCACTCGCCGGCCTCGATGCGCTTGCGCAGCTCGCCGGCGTCGGCGAGCGACGGCGGGCTGAGGTCCGGCGCGGCCGGGCCGGCGGCGTTGGCCGGCGCCATGTGGGCGTAGTACGCCGGCCAGGCGCCCAGACCGTCCAGCAGCTCCTTGACGTAGGTCTCCTCGTCCTGGGTCAGGGCGGGGTTGGTCTCCTTCTCCTGACCGATCGTCGACTCGTCGGCCTCGGACTGGGTCGCCGAGCAGAAGGAGCCGAAGCCGTGGGTCGGGAAGACGCCGGCGTCGTCGGGGAGCAGGTCGGCCAGCCGGTGCGCGGAGGCGTGCTGGTGGCGGACCAGGTCGTGCGTGTGCTCCTCGCCGAGCAGGTCCGGGCGTCCGGTGGCGCCGTACAGCAGTGAGCCGCCGGAGAACACGCCGACCGCCGACTCGAGGCCGCCGTCGGCGGCGCTGAGCGCGTAGCTGAGGTGGGTGAAGGTGTGGCCGGGCGTGGCGAGGGCAGTGACGCGCATCCTGCTGCCGACCTCGACGACCTCGTCGTCGCGAACCGGGGTGCGGTCGAAGGAGACCTGGTCCTCGGCGTTGACGAGGTACGCCGCGCCGGTGTGCCGGGCCAGCGTCAGCCCGCCGGTGACGTAGTCGTTGTGGAGGTGGGTCTCGAAGACGTGCGTGAGCCGCACGCCGTGCTGCTCGAGCAGGGCCAGCACCCGGTCGATGTCGCGCTGCGGGTCGACCACGAAGGCGACCTCGCCGTCGTGGACAAGGTAGCTGCGGTCGCCCAGGGTGGGCGTCTCGAGCGAGACGATGGTCAGGCCGTGGCGGCTGGTGCCGGTCGTGGTCACAGGCCCACCTCCACCGGGTGGCCCGCGGTGATCCAGCCGCGGGTGCCGCCGGCCACCGAGACGGCGTCGAAGTCAACAGCGTTGAGCAGGTCGGTCATGGCGCGCGACCGGTTGCCGGACGCGCAGATGACGTGGACCGGGGTGCTGGGGTCCAGCTCGCCGAGGCGGGAGGCCAGCTGGCCCATGGGGATCAGCCGAGCGCCCGGCACGTGCCCGTCGGCGTACTCCCCGCGCTCCCGCACGTCCACGGTCACGCCGGCGGCGCGGCGGGCGGCGTAGGTCGAGAGGTCGATCTCCGGTGTCTCGTCGGGCATGCCGAGCGTCCTTTCGCCGAGATGTGTCAACTTCCTTGAATACCCTAGGGGGTATGTAGACCTCAAGCAAAACACCCGCCGGGGTATTCCTCGACCCGTGCCTCGGTAGCGTCGCCGGCATGGGAGAGACCATCGAGATCAAGACCGACGACGGCGTCGCCGAGGCCTACCTGACCCGTCCCGAGGGCGACGCGGGCCCCCGCCCCGGCGTGCTGTTCTTCATCGACGCCATCGGGCTGCGCCCGCGGATCATGGAGATGGCGGACCGGATCGCCTCGTGGGGGTACGTCGTGCTCGCGCCGAACGTGTTCTACCGGGACGGCTCCGCGGCGGAGCTGGCGCCGCCCGGGGACCTGACGATCGCCGAGAACCGCGAGAGGTTCTTCGCCACCGGCGGCGTGATGGAGCGCGTGCAGGCCTACACCCCCGACCGGTCGGACCCGGACACCCTGCGGTGGATCGAGACCCTGCTCGAGCACGCCCGGGCGCCCCTCGGGGTCACCGGCTACTGCATGGGCGCCCGCCTGGCCACCCGGGCGGCGGGCCTGCGGCCCGACCTCGTGGCCGCGGTGGGCGGCTTCCACGGCGGCGGACTGGTCGTCGACGGGCCGGACAGCCCCCACCTGATGGTGGCCGGGGCGCGGGCGGAGTTCGCCTACGGCCACGCCGACGGCGACCACTCGATGCCCGTCGAGGCGGTCGAGCAGCTCGGCAAGGCGCTCGAGGCGGCCGGGCTGAGCCACACCAACGAGATCTACGAGGGTGCTCAGCACGGCTACACGATGGCCGACACCGCGGCGTACCACGCGGCGGCGGCCGAGCGGCACTTCGAGACCCTGCAGGGGTTGTTCGAGCGCACCCTGTGAGATTCGGGTACCCCGTGGGGGCATGAAGGCGCGGCGGTCGGGTACCTGGTCGCCACGGGCCCGGCCGGAGTCGTCACCAACGGGGGCGGCCTCGACTCCCGGGCCCGACCACTTGTCGGCACTGCCGACCTCGGGCGACCACTGCAGTGCTCACGCAGCCTGCTGCGGTGGTCGCCCGTGCGGTGGCGCTGGCTATAGTCGCGAAGGTGTCGGTCCGACTGCCCTGCCCCGGAAGGTGATCGTGTCGCACAAGGACGCCGAGGACTTCGCCAGCATGGCGCTGTCGCTGCACGAGGAGTCCACCCTCGACGAGACCGTCGACCGCGTCCTGGACTTCGCCACGAAGGCGGTCGCGTGCGATCACGCCGGTGTGCTGTTCGTCCACGCCAAGTCGCAGGTCGAGACCGTCGCGGCCACGCACGACACGGTCGCGCGCCTGGACCGGGTGCAGGTCGAGCACCAGCAGGGGCCGGACCTGGAGGTCCTGCGCCGCCCCGCGGACTGGGTGGTCGTCTCGGACACGCGCACCGAGGAGCGGTGGCCGGCCTGGACGCGTGAGGTCGCGCAGGCGGGCTTCCGCAGCATGCTCGGGATCCGCCTCTACACGAGCTCGGCGGCGATCGGGAGCCTCAACTTCTATGCCGCCGCCGCCGACCACTTCACCCCCGAGGACGTCGACGTCGCCAACATCTTCGCGCGACACGCCGCGGTGGCCCTCTCGGCGGCGCGCGAGACCGCGAACCTGTGGCGCGCGATCGACGCGCGCCGGCTCATCGGGCAGGCCCAGGGCATCTTGATGGAGCGCTTCGCGATCGACGCCGACCAGGCCTTCGCCGTGCTGCGCCGCTACTCCCAGGATCGCAACCTCAAGCTGCACCACGTGGCCGAGCGGCTGATCGCGACCCGGAGGCTGCCCGAATGAGCCGGACCGCCGCCCGCCTGGTGGGCGACGCCGCCTTCCACGCGCTCGCCTCGCCCACGGTCCTGCTCGACGCGGACCTCGTGATCCGGGCCGCCAACCGGGCCTACCTACGCGCGGTGGGGCGCGAGGAGGACGAGATCCTCGCGGTCAACCTGTTCGAGGCCTTCCCCGACAACCCCGAGCTCGCAGGCACGGGTCGCGCCAGGTTCGTCGAGTCCTTCGAACGGGTGCTGCGCGGGCGACGCACCGACCACATGGTTGTTCACCGCTACGACCTGCTCGAGCCGGGCCAGCGCCGGCGCTACGACACCCGCTACTGGGTGCCCGTGAGCTCACCGATCTACGACGGCGACGACGTGGTGGGGATCCTGCACCGGGTCGACGACGTGACCCGGCTGCGTCCCAGCGCCCTGCGGGTGCTGGAGGCCCGCCGCGACGCGATGTCGCGCGCCGCGGGGCGCACCGGGGCGTCCGGGCGGGACGAGGACGACGTGGCCGACTCGATGATCATCGCGGCACGCGATCTCGAGGCGATGGCGGAGGAGATCGACCAGCTGCGCGAGGCGCTGACGTCGCGGGCCGTGATCGACCAGGCCAAGGGCATCGTGATGGCGCGTCACGGCTGCGATGCCGACGAGGCGTTCAGCCGGCTCGTGAGGATGTCCAACGACAGCAACGTCCGGGTGGTCGAGGTGGCGCGGGCGCTGGTCTACGCCACCAGCGGGGCGGCGGCTCGCGACGTGTGCGACTCCTGAGCCGCCCGGGGTTTGCGGCCGCCCTCGGCGGGTAGGAGGAGGTCGGTCCTCGCGCCGTGGTGGCCTGTCCTCACCCCGCCGGGTGTGGTTGGGGTTGTGGACGGCGTGCCACGCTGGGGACCAGGTGGTCGAGAAGACGAGCCACTCCGAACAACTCCGAGATCATGGAGGTGTTCCCCCATGGGGCACGTCGCGACATCCCGTAGCCGGACCGCGGTCACCGACCGCCGGGCCGACGCCAGGGCGACCAGGCGCGCCGAGACCGCGCGGCTCCTCGAGGACGCGGCCCTCGCGGCCTCGGAGCAGGAGCGCGCGTCCCTCCTGGAGGACGTGATCCGGCTGAACATGCAGGTGGCCGGTGAGATCGCGCGTCGCTACCACAACCGCGGCGTCCCGTCCGACGACATCGACCAGGTCGCGAACCTGGGCCTGGTGAAGGCCGCCCAGGGCTTCGACCCGGCGCAGGGCTCGGACTTCCTCAGCTTCGCGGTCCCCACGATCCGCGGCGAGATCCGGCGCTACTTCCGCGACTTCGGCTGGACCATCCGTCCGCCGCGCTCGATCCAGGAGCTGCAGTCGAAGATCACCGCCGCCGAGGGCGAGCTGTTCCAGTCCCTGGGCCGGTCGCCGCGCCCCACCGAGATCGCCGAGCACCTCGGGGTCGACCTGGAGCAGGTGCTGGACTCGCTGGGCGCCAGTGGCTGCTTCTCGCCGGTCTCCCTGGACACCCCGGTGGCCGAGGGGGAGCGTGGTCCCGTCGACCGGCTGGGCGGGCTCGACCCGGCGTTCGCGAGCGCCGAGGCGAGGGTCGCCCTGCGCAGCGCGATGCGGGGGCTCACGCAGCGCGAGCGCCGCATCCTCGAGATGCGGTTCTTCGGCGGCTGCACCCAGGCCGAGATCGGCGCCGAGGTCGGCGTGACCCAGATGCAGGTGTCCCGCCTGCTCTCCCGGCTCCTGACCCGGATGCGCCGGCGCCTCGAGGATCAGGTCCCGGCGGCCTGAGCCGCTCCGCCCGCGGTCAGCCCGGGAAGATGCGGGGCAGGTCCGCCGCGCGTCCGGTGAACCGAGGGGCGCGCTTCTCCCGGAAGGCCGCCACGCCCTCCTTGCCGTCCCCGAGCGAGGTCCAGAACATCGCCAGCGAGTCCGAGAGGTGCGCCTCGAGCGGCTCGGCCGCCGCGCTGTTGCGGTAGAGCAGCCGCTTGGCCAGGCCGAGGGCCACGGGGGACCGGTCGACCACGAAGGACCGCGCCAGCTCGCGGGCGGCGGGGAGCAGGTCGTCGGGCTCGTGCAGCGAGCGGACCAGGCGGCCGTCGTACGCCGCCTGCGCGTCGAGGACGTCGGCGGAGTAGACCCACTCCAGCGCCTGCTGGATGCCGACGATCCGCGGGAGGAACCAGCTCGACGCCGCCTCCGGCACGATGCCGAGCCGGCCGAACACGAACCCGATCCGCGCCCTGGTCGAGGCCAGCCGCAGGTCCATGGCCAGGGTCATCGTCGCCCCGATCCCGACCGCCGCGCCGTTGATCGCCGCGATGACGGGCTTGGGCAGCGCATGGATCGCGAGCGTCACCCGGCCACCGGTGTCACGCACGCCGTCGTGCCAGGGGGCCTCGTCGAGATGGGCGCGCAGCTCCTCCGGGGTGGGGGAGAGGGTCTCGTCGAGCCCGAAGACGTTGCCCTCGGCCGAGAGGTCCATCCCGGCGCAGAACGCCCGGCCCGCTCCGGTCACCACGACCGCGCGGACCGCGTCGTCACGCGCGTCGGTGAGGAAGAACCGCTCCAGCTCCCGCGCCATGGTGAGGTCGAAGGCGTTCAGCGCGTCGGGACGGTTCAGCGTCAGGGTGGCGACGCCGTCGGGGTCGACCTCGAGCGACAGGGTCTCGTAGTCGGTCACGGCTCAGTCGCCCGTCTGGCCCGCGAGGCCGGTGGGCGTGCACAGGCTCTTCGGGATGTCGGCGGTGTCGTCCTTGATGATGTAGTCGAACATCTGCTTCGAGCGCTGCGGGTCCCAGTGCACCGCGAAGTCGGAGATCGGGACCCCGCAGGTCAGCCCCTGGTCGCCGTTGACCCGGGTCATCGCCATCGCCCACATCGCCGCCCGGAGCGGGCTGGTGCCCGAGCCGAACGCGAAGGAGTCGGGGGCGGCCATGTTCAGGCGCCAGTAGCGGACCGGGTTCAGGAACGACCACGGCGAGACGACCTTCTTGCCGACCGCGGAGACCACCTCCCGCTGGTGGGCGGCCCGGCCGAGGTCGCCGTACTTGTCGACGTGGCGCGAGCGGGCGTAGGCCAGCGCGGTCGCGCCGTCGGCCTCCTGGCAGCCCTTCTTCACGTCGAGGTTGGCGAGCTTGTCCACCATGTCCTGCTTGGGGCAGATCTGCACGCCGCCGACGGCGTTGACCACGTCGACGACGCCGCCGAAGCCGATCTCGACGTAGTCGTCGATGCGGATCCCGGTGTTGTTCTCGATGGTCTTCACCAGCAGGCCGGGCTTGCCGTGGGCGTAGGCGAAGGCCGCGTTGATCTTGGTGTTGCCGTGGCCGGGGACGTCGACCAGCGAGTCCCGGGGGATCGACATCAGCAGGTTCGGGCCGGAGCCGGTGTGCAGCAGCATGATCGTGTCGGTGCGCTGGCCGACCGCGTTGCCGGTGCCGAGCTTCTTGCGCTCCTCGGGGCTCAGCCCGGCCCGCGAGTCGCTGCCGACCATGAGGTACGTCGTGCCGGGCTGGTCGGCCGGCCGCGACCCGCTGGGCTCGAAGTCGACCTTGTGCACCTTCGACCAGGCGAACAGCGGCACCGCCACCAGCCACACCACCCACAACAGCACCAGCACCATCAGCCAGCGCAGCCAGTAGCGCGGCCGGCGGGACCGGCCGGAGGGACGCCCGCGCGCGGGCGCCGGCGAACGACCCGGCGGCCGGCCCGGCGGGGGTGCGGCCGGCGGGCGCGAGGGACGGTCGCCCGCGCCCGGGCGGGGGACCGTCGGCATCACCCGGGTCTCCTCGGGGCGAGGCCGCCGGGGCACGGGCCGGGTCGCGTCGTCGTCCGGCGGCGGCGCACCCCCGCCGCCGTAGAGCCAGTCGAACTTGGGAGTGCCGTCGTCGGGCGCGCCCTCGCCGCGCGGTCGGTCAGCCATGCGGGAACGCTACCGCGAGGCCCCGAGGGGTCAGCCGGTGCGCCGGGTGGTCGCGACCAGCTCGGCCAGCGACCCGGCGATGCCCACGGCCAGCACGTCGAGGTCGGCGGTGCTGTCCCGGTCGCCGGTGATCCCGAAGGTGAGGGTGTCCCGGTAGGAGAACATGGCCACCCCGATGCGCACGCGGTCCGCGATCGGCACGTAGGGCAGCATCTCCAGCGCCTCGCGGCCCAGTGCGTAGAGCGGGGTCCGGGGGCCGGGCACGTTCGTGGTGACGGTCGTGATCTGGTGCTGGGGCAGCCGCCAGCCCAGTCGCAGCCCCCAGGACACCGAGGGGAACGGGCTGAGCTCCGCGGCCTCGGTGATGCTCTCGCCGGCCTCCGGCTCGTGGTGGCCGCGCAGGCCGCGGATCCGGCGGCGGATCGTGGCCAGCCGGGCGACCGGGTCGGCCACGTCCACGGGCAGGAAGGGCAGCATCAGCGACACCCGGTTCTCCAGCACCGACTCCTCGCCGGGGTGGCGGGTCGAGACGGGGACCAGCGAGCGCAGGGTGTGGGCATCGGTGGGCTCCCCCCGGGCGAGCAGGAGGCGCCGGAACCCACCGGTCACCGCCGCGAGGGCGACGTCGTTCACGGTGGCGTCGTACGCCGAGCGGACGGTGAGCAGGTCGTCCATCGGCACTGTGGTCCACGTGTAGCGCCGGTCGCCGCCGAGCGGCCCGGACAGCGAGCTGCGGTGCACGGGCCGGACCGCGCCCCCGAGGGTCAGCAGCCCGCTGGTGGTCCGCGCGGTCGTCCGCACCAGCCGTCGCGGTGTCCGGGCCGCGTGGGCGAGGGTGCCGGCGAGGTGGACCGGGGAGGCGAGCAGCTCGCGGAGCGCGCCGACGGTGACCTCGGCGGTGGAGGCGGAGGACTCGGGGAGCCAGGTGTCGGGGACGCCGGGTCGACGCTCCGGGCTGGGGTCCAGCAGCAGCCGGTAGAGGTCGGTGCCGGAGACGCCGTCCACCACGCTGTGGTGGACCTTGGAGAGCAACGCCCAGCGTCCGTCGGCCAGGCCGGTCCAGAACCAGTACTCCCACAGCGGGCGGGCCCGGTCCATGCGGGTGGTCATCAGCCTGCTGAGCAGCTCCTCGACCTGGCGCCGGCCGCCGGGCGCGGGCACCGTGATCGGGCGCAGGTGGTGGTGGATGTCGAAGTGCTCGTCGTCGACCCAGGCGGGCGCGGCCAGCCCCAGCGGCACCGGCCGCAGCTTCTGCCGGTAGCGGGGGATGAGCGGGAGCCGTCCCACGATCGTCTCCACGAGCTCCTCGTAGGCGGGCGCCGGCCCGGCGAAGACCGCGAGCGACCCGATCGCCAGCGAGGCGTACGGGTCCACGTCCTCGGCCTCGAGGAAGGCGTCGGCCAGCGGGGTCAGTCGCTCCACCCGACCAGCCTCGTCGCGGGCCCGGGCCGCCGCCGGGGGCGGACGTACCCGCCCCTCGGGCCCTTGGGCCCTGTGGGGCCACGGGGCGCCGGGGGGAGCGTGGAGCCGAGCAGCCCACGGCATAAGGAGGACGACCCGCGACATGAGTGACCTGGAGCGCCGGCGCACCGAGGCAGAGGCCCGCGAGACGGCCGGACGGCGCTCCAGCGCCGACCGGGCGCGGCTGTGGGCGAGCCTCAACAAGTACCTGGCCTCGGAGGGGCGGCACGCCCACCGGGTCGCCGAGGAGGAGCGCGCGGCCGGTCGGGACGAGTCCGACCGGCGACGGGACTGACGGGCACCGACGTGCGCAGGACGGTCGCCCCGGTCGACACCATCTGGTTGAACATGGACCGGGCGAACAACCTGATGGTGATCGAGTCCCTGATGACCACCGCCGAGCCGATCGACCCCGCGCGCTTCCTGGAGGTGCTCCGCACCCGGGTGTGCGACCGCTACCCGGTCTTCGGGCAGCGTCCGGTCCCGCCGCGCACGCCGCTGGGGATGCCGCGCTGGGAGGACGTGCCGGACTTCGACCCGGCCACCCACGTGCGGACGCTGCGCCTCGCGGCGCCGGGCGACGTCCGCGCGCTGCAGCGGCACGTCAACCGGTATGTCAGTGTCCCGCTGCCCCGCGACCGTCCGCTGTGGCAGATGCACCTGATCCACGGGTACGACGGGGGCTCGGCGGTGCACTCCCGTCTGCACCACGCAATGGCCGACGGCATCGCGCTGATGAACGTGCTGCTGTCGATGACCGACCCCACGCCGGACGCGCCGCCGTGGGAGCCCCAGCTGGGCGAGCACCGCAGCTCCGGCCCCGTGGGCACGGCCGTGCACGCCGTGGAGTCGGCGGCGGGCACGGCCGGATCCGCCCTGCTGGACCTGCCGCACCTGCTCTCGCCGACCGGCGTCGCCGATGCCGTGACGCTGGCCCGGCAGACCACCGGGATCGCCGCCAAGCTGACCCTCGGCCGGCTGCCCAGGTGCGCCCTGACCGGGGTGCCCGGCCAACGCAAGCACCTGGTCTGGGCGCCGCCGCTCCCGCTCGCCGACGTGGTCGCCGCGGGTCACCGGACGGGCACGACCGTCAACGACGTGCTCACGGCCGCGCTGGCCGGCGCGGTCTCGACCTACCTGCGCGACCACGACGGGGTGGCGGTGGACCTGCCGACGATGGTGCCGGTCAACCTGCGCCCACCCGACGAGCCGCTGCCGCGGGAGCTCGGCAACCGGCTCGCCCTCGTGTTGTTCACGCTGCCGTCCGGACTGGACACGCCGTTCGCGCGGCTCGCCGAGACCAAGCGGCGGATGGACCAGATCAAGCACTCGCCCGAAGCCGTGCTGACCTTCGGACTGATCCGCGGGATCGGCCGGACCGGTCGGGACATCGAGCGCTACCTCGTGGACTTCTTCGCCGCCAAGGCCAGCGGGGTGACCACCAACGTGCCGGGTCCGCGGGCGGCGCGCTACCTGGCGGGTGCCCGGATCACCTCGATGCTGGGCTGGGCGCCCCAGTCCGGGGACCAGACGCTGGGCACCTGCATCTTCACCTACGACGGTCACGTGCACGTGGGCTTCAAGGTCGACGCCGACACCGTCACCCACCCCGAGGAGCTGCTGACCGCCTTCACGGCCGAGATCGAGGCGTTGCTCGGCCTCGCCCGAGCCGTATGAGCGGGGAGGGGCACAGCCCCGCCGCGGAGGGCGCCCCAGCCGCGCCACGGGGCCTGGTGCACGCGACGGTCGACGCCTTCGTCGACAGCACCCGCGCCCTGGTCGAGGCGGTGGCCACCGCCGGCGGCGAGGCGCTCGGCACCCTGCCGACGCCGGTGCCGACCAGCGTCACCCGGATGCTGGTCTCCCTGCGCGGCCTGGTCGACCAGATGCCGCCGCTGACGGCGGAGATCGACGTGGTGGTCCGCGAGCTGCACGCGAAGCGGCTGAGCATCGAGGCGTTGCAGGCCGAGCTGGCCACCCTCGACGAGCAGCTCGAGATCCTCGAGCGGTCGCTGCGGCCGGTGGTGGCGTGGAGCCGGCAGTGGAACCGGCTGCGCCGGTCGCTCACCGACGCGCTGCCCACGGGCGAGGGGACCGGGCCGGCCGACTGAGCGGTGTCGACTAGGTTGCTGGGTATGTCCGGCACCCTGGGTTCCCTGCCTCCGTCGTACGCCCGTGTCTCGCTGGCGATGATCACCTCCAACCGCGAGGCGAACCTGCTCGGCAACATCCACGGCGGCGAGGTGATGAAGCTCGCCGACTCGACGGCCGGGGCGGTGGCCCAGCGGCACAGCGGCGGCCCCGCGGTCACCGCGGCGATGGACGAGATGGCGTTCCTGGAGCCCGTGCACGTGGGTGACATCGTCCGCACCTTCGCCCAGGTGAACTGGGCGGGCCGGTCCTCGATGGAGATCGGGGTGCGGGTGGAGACCCAGCCGTGGAACGACCCGACCGAGCACACCCTGCACGTCGCCTCGGCGTACTTCGTCTTCGTCGCGATCGACCCCAACGGCCGGGCGCGGCCGGTCCCGGGCCTGCAGCCCGAGACACCCGACGAGGTCCGCCGGCACCGGGAGGCCGAGATCCGGCGCGCCCACCGGCTCGCGAAGCGACGTGAGATCGAGACGGGCAGGACGTCCGGCGCGTCGTGACCGGATGTGGCCCCTGTTGCTGGTGATACTGGGCGGGCACCACCCTTCCCCACGCACCACCAGCAGAGAGGCACCCGATGCCGCCCGTCTCTTCCCCCGGGTTGCACGACCGCCAGGGCGCCGCGAGCTCCCGCGCCGACGAGCGCGCCGCCCGGGTCCGGTTCCGTCGCGCCATGGCGTTGATGTTGATGACCCTGATCGTCCCGGGCTCCGCGCAGCTGGTGGCGGGCAACCGGAAGGTCGGCCGCATCGCCCTGCGCATCTGGTTGGTCCTGGTCGTCGGCTTCCTCGCGACCCTGGTCGTGGGCGTCGCCTGGCACGAGCTGGTCTTCTGGCTGGTGTCCAACACCCTGCTGCTGGGGCTGCTGCGGATCGCCCTGATGGCCGGCGCGATCGGGTGGGCCCTGCTGTTCGTCGACGCCTGGCGGATCGGTCAGCCGCTGACGCTGTCGATGGGCCACCGGCGCGCGGCCGTGGGCCTCAACGGCGTGCTGTGCCTGTCGGTCGCCGGGAGCCTGCTGTTCGGGGCGCACCTGGTGGGCGTGCAGCGCGACTTCATGCTGAGCATGTTCGGCAGCGGCACGGTCAGCGGCGCCCACGACGGTCGCTTCAACGTGCTGCTGATGGGCGGCGACTCCGGCGCCGGCCGATGGGGGCTGCGCACCGACTCGATGACGGTCGCCAGCATCGACGAGCAGACCGGCAAGACCGTGCTGATCGGCGTGCCGCGCAACATGACCAACTTCCCGTTCGCACCGCACTCGCAGATGGCGAAGTACTGGCCCAAGGGCTTCAACTGCGGCTACCCGGCGTGCGAGCTCAACGGCGTCAACACCTGGGTCGGCGACAACCTGGACAAGTTCAAGGGCGTGAAGGACCCCGGTGTGACCGCCACGATCTCGGCGATCGAGGGCATCACCGGGCTGAAGATCAACTACTGGGCGATGGTGAACCTCCAGGGCTTCAAGGACCTGGTGGACGCCGTCGGCGGTGTCACGCTCAACGTCCGCCAGCCCATCCCGGTCGGTGGCCTCGGGGACGACGTCGTGGGCTACATCCAGCCGGGCGTGCGCAAGCTCGACGGGCACGACACCCTCTGGTTCGCCCGGTCGCGCGACGGCTCGGACGACTACTCGCGGATGGCCCGGCAGAAGTGCGTGATGAGCGCGATGCTGAGCCAGATCAGCCCGCAGGTGGCGGTGCGCAACTTCGAGAAGATCGCCAAGGCGAGCTCGGCGATGATCTCCACCGACGTCCCGGCCAGCGAGGTCGACCGGTTCATCTCGCTCGCCCTCAAGGCCAAGAGCCAGAAGATCGCCACGCTCTCGCTGGTGCCGCCGCTGGTGAACACCGCCCACCCGGACATCGCGCTGATCCAGCGCAAGGTCGCGGAGGCGGTCGACCCCTCCGCGGGGACCGGCACGCCGAAGTCGGCGGGCCACCACCGGCACAAGCAGGCGCCCCAGCAGGTCACCGGCGGCTCCCTCGGCTCGCTGAGCACCGGCTACGCCGCCAACCACTCCGAGGACCTCGCCGCCTCCTGCTGACCGATCGACCCGAGGGCGGGTGGTTTCGTGGAGTCGCTCGCGCGGCCCCTAGGGTGTGAGCCGTGACCGAGCCGACGACGTCTCCCCGCGTGGTGGCGGTGGTGGTGACGTTCAACCGGCTCCCGCTGCTGCAACGCCTCGTGGCCCGGCTGCGCGAGGTGCCGCAGGTCGACGAGGTCCTGGTGGTGGACAACGCCTCCACGGACGGCACCGGTGAGTGGCTCGCCGGGCTGGAGGGGCAGGTGGATCCCTCCGAGGTGCAGATGGCCGCGGTGACGCCGGTCCTCGGGCGCACGCTGGACCGCAACCGAGGGGGCGCCGGGGGCTTCCACGACGGCCTGGCCTGGGCGATGGAGCGGGGCGCCGACCTCGCGTGGCTGATGGACGACGACGGGCTGCCGGACCCCGACTGCCTGGCGACGCTGCTCCAGCGGCGCGACGAGCTCGACTTCTGGGGCCCGGTGGTGGTCGCCGAGGACGACCCCACGCGGCTGGTCTTCCCGATCCGGCTGCCCGGCGGCACCAGGGTCGTGCACCGCATCGACGAGGTGGTGGGCGCGGCGGCCGACGGAGTGGTCCGCGACGTGGTGATCCCCTTCAACGGGGTCCTGGTCACCCGCGAGCTGGTCGAGCGGATCGGGCTGGTCCGCGAGGAGTTCTTCATCTGGGGCGACGACCACGAGTACCGCCTGCGGGCCGAGCGCGCCGGCGCCCGCACCGCCACCG
Source organism: Nocardioides panaciterrulae (assembly GCF_013409645.1). Lineage (NCBI taxonomy): Bacteria > Bacillati > Actinomycetota > Actinomycetes > Propionibacteriales > Nocardioidaceae > Nocardioides > Nocardioides panaciterrulae. Next base: position 1,078,415 of record NZ_JACCBG010000001.1, read on the forward strand.
TGGTGGGCGCGCGCGTGCGCCATCCGCGGGTCGGCGACCTCGGCACCCCGATGATGCTCGGACGGACCACCTACAACCACAGCCCCAGCGACCTCAAGCACTACTGCATGGCGCGCAACAACCTGCTCAACCTGCGCGACTACCGCGGCTGGCCGCACGCCCTCGCCTTCGTCGTGAAGACCGTGTGGTTCTACACGCTCACCCGGCCGTCCGCGTCGCGGCTGTGGCTGAGCGCGCGGGCCATGCTCGCCGGGTTGCGCGGCGACTTCACCGGCCACGAGAGGTTCCTGCGGTGAGCGCCGGCAGTCGGGAGAGCGTCGCGGTCGTCATCGTGACCTTCAACCGGGCCGCGCTGCTCGTCGGGATGCTCGACGCGCTGGCGGCCCAGACGCGCCGCCCGGACGCCGTCTACGTCGTCGACAACGCCTCGACCGACCACACCCGGGCCGTCCTCGACGCCCGGACCGACCTCCCGCTGCACGTGACGACCACGCCCGAGAACCTCGGCGGCGCCGGCGGCTTCCACCTCGGCGTCTCCCAGGCGCACGAGGCCGGATTCGACCGGATCTGGCTGGTCGACGACGACGTGGTCCCGGCGCCCGACTGCCTCGAGGTGCTGATGGCGCAGGACGAGGCCTGCCTGCTCTCGGTCCGCGAGGACCGTGCCGGCCACCTGGTCGAGAAGGCAGCCACCCACTTCGACCTGCGCAACCCGCTGGCGATCAAGCCCAAGACCCGGACGGTCGAGACCGACTGGGGCACCCGGGCGGCCATGCCCGAGCGGGTCGAGATCCAGAATGTCGCCTTCGAGGGCTTCATGGTCCGCCGCGAGGTCGTCGACACGATCGGGCTGCCGGACCCGTCGTTCTTCATCTTCTACGACGACGTCGACTTCGCCCTGCGGAGCCGGCGCGCCGGCTTCCGGATCTGGGGCGTCCGCGACGCGGTCCTGGTGCGCCAGCTCGACTTCGACCAGCAGCACGACCTCGCCGGCTGGAAGGGGTTCTACATGTTCCGGAACCTCTTCGTGGTTCACTTCCGGTACGGCGAGAACAGGCTGGTGCGCCTCAAGCCGTACCTCATCGCGGCCGCCGTGGTCGCGTTGAGCCCGATCCGCGGGGGACGGGCCGAGGCCGGCAACGTGATCCGGGCCATCACCTCCGCCCGCAGCATGCGTCGCGTGCCCGACCCCGGCCCCCCGCGTCGCTAGACTTGCCGCCGCGTCACAACCGTCAGGAGCTCTCCCCTTGCCCCTCTCCGAGTCGTCCGTCCCCGAGTCCGTCCCCGACCTGGTCGTCGTCGGCTCCGGCTTCTTCGGCCTGACCGTCGCCGAGCGCTGCGCCACCGAGCTCGGACTCAAGGTCCTGGTCCTCGAGCGGCGCCACCACCTCGGCGGCAACGCCTACAGCGAGGCGGAGCCCGAGACCGGCATCGAGGTGCACGTCTACGGCGCGCACCTCTTCCACACCTCCAACGAGAAGGTCTGGGAGTACGTCAACCGGTTCACGACGTTCACGAACTACCGGCACCGGGTCTTCGCGCGCTACCAGGGCCAGGTCTACTCCTTCCCGATGAACCTGGGCCTGATCAACCAGTTCTTCGGCAAGAGCCACACCCCCGACGAGGCCCGAGCGCTGATCGCCGAGCAGGCCAGCGAGATCGCGACCGAGGACGCCACCAACCTCGAGGAGAAGGCGATCAGCCTGATCGGCCGCCCGCTCTACGAGGCGTTCGTCAAGGGCTACACCGCCAAGCAGTGGCAGACCGATCCGACCGAGCTGAGCGCCGAGATCATCACCCGGCTCCCGGTCCGCTACACGTTCAACAACCGCTACTTCAACGACAAGTACGAGGGCCTGCCCACCGACGGCTATACCGCGTGGCTGCAGCGGATGGCCGACCACCCGAACCTCGAGGTCCGCCTCGAGACCGACTTCTTCGATGTCGCCGAGGAGTTCAAGGGCAAGGTCCCGATCGTCTACACCGGACCAGTCGACGAGTACTTCGGCAACTCCGAGGGCCGGCTGTCGTGGCGCACCGTCGACCTCGAGCCCGAGGTGATGCAGGTCGACGACTTCCAGGGCACGTCCGTGATGAACTACAACGACCGTGAGGTCCCGTTCACGCGGATCCACGAGTTCAAGCACTTCCACCCCGAGCGGGAGTACCCCGACGCGAAGGGGAAGACCGTCGTCGTGCGGGAGTACTCCCGCGCCGCGGAGGTCGGCGACGAGCCGTACTACCCCATCAACACCGCCGAGGACCGGGAGAAGCTGCTGAAGTACCGCGAGCTGGCCAAGAAGGAGCCGATGGTGCTGTTCGGGGGCCGGCTGGGCACCTACAAGTACCTCGACATGCACATGGCGATCGGCTCGGCGCTGTCGATGTTCGAGAACAAGCTCAGGCCGCACTTCGCCGACGGAGCCGCCCTGACGAGCGGAGGAGTGGACGAATGAGCCCCTCGACCCGGCTGCTCCAGCGGCAGATCCTGCCCACCGACCGTGACAGCGACGTCTTCGCGCTGTACGTCGACCCCGACCCCGCGATCCTGGATGCGGACAAGTACGAGGTCGGCACCAACCGCAACGCCCGCGACCTGAACGCGGTGGCGATGCGCCAGTCGATCGCCTCCGGCGAGGGGATCCACCTCGACCAGATCGAGTCGCGCACCGCCCTGCGGGTCAAGGCGGGGCAGCGGCTCTCGTTCGGCACCTACTTCAACGCGTTCCCCGCGAGCTACTGGCGCCGGTGGACGGTCGTCTCGGCGGTCACCCTGAGGGTCAAGGTCGTCGGCCGTGGCGCGTCCGTGGTCGTCTACAAGTCGATGGCCAACGGCCGCTCCCAGCGTGTCGACTCCGCCTCCACGGGCAGCCAGGTCGAGGGGACCTTCGAGTTCGAGCTCTCGCTGAAGCCCTTCGTCGACGGCGGCTGGTACTGGTACGACGTGACCGCCGGCGACGAGGAGGTCCTCGTCGAGTCCGCCGAGTGGTCGGCGGAGGTGCCCGAGGACCGGGCGGCTCACGGGACCGTCGACATCGCCATCACCACGATGAACCGCCCGGACTTCTGCGCCAAGCTGCTCACCCAGCTCGGCGAGGACGAGGTGCTGCGGCCCTACCTCGACACGGTCTTCGTGATGGAGCAGGGCACCAAGAAGGTCGTGGACTCCCCGGACTTCGCCAAGGCCGAGGGGCTGCTCGGCTCCGTCCTGCGGGTCATCGAGCAGGGCAACCTCGGGGGCTCGGGCGGCTACGCCCGCGGCCAGCTGGAGTCGGTCCGCAAGGGCACCGCGACCTACGCGATGATGATGGACGACGACGTCGTCTGCGAGCCCGAGGGCGTCATCCGTGCCGTCACCTTCGGCGACCTCGCCCGCCGCCCCACGATCGTGGGCGGGCACATGTTCAGCCTGTTCTCGCGCTCGCGGCTGCACAGCTTCGGCGAGATCGTGCAGCCGTGGCGGTTCTGGTGGGAGTCGGCGCCGGGAGTCTTCGGCGACTGGGACTTCGCGGCCCGCAACCTCCGCTCGGCGCGCTGGCTGCACCAGCGCATCGACGTCGACTTCAACGGCTGGTTCATGTGCCTGATCCCGCGCCAGGTGCTGGCCGAGATCGGGCTCTCGCTGCCGGTCTTCATCAAGTGGGACGACTCCGAGTTCGGGCTGCGCGCCAAGGAGGCGGGCTACCCGACGGTGACCTTCCCGGGGGCCGCGGTGTGGCACGTGCCGTGGACCGACAAGAACGACGCCCTGGACTGGCAGGCCTACTTCCACCAGCGCAACCGGTTCATCGCCGCCCTGCTGCACTCGCGGTACCCCAAGGGTGGCCGGATGATCCGGGAGAGCCGCAACCACCAGATCAAGCACCTGGTCTCGATGCAGTACTCCACCGTCGAGCTGCGTCACCAGGCCCTGGAGGACGTCCTCGCCGGCCCCGACCACCTGCACGAGGTGCTCGGCACGAAGCTGGCCGAGGTCAACGCGTTCCGCAAGCAGTTCTCCGACGCCCGGCTCGAGGCCGACCCGGACGCGTTCCCGCCCGTGCGTCGCAAGAAGCCGCCGCGCAAGGGGCGCGAGGACACCGGCCTTCCCGGCCGCTGGTCGCAGCTGGTCACCGCCGGCCTGGCGCCGGTCCGCCAGCTCACCCGCGCCCGGGAGCTCTCGCGCGAGCACCCCGAGGTGGAGATCAAGGCGATGGACGCCAAGTGGTACCACCTCACCCGCTTCGACTCGGCGATCGTGTCGATGAACGACGGCGCCTCCGCCGCGCTCTACCAGCGCGACCCGGAGAAGTTCCGCGAGCTCGCCGCGAAGACCATCGAGATCCACGAGCGGCTCCGGCGCGAGTGGCCCAGGCTGGCGCAGGAGTACCGCGCCAAGCTCGGCGAGATCACCTCGCCGGAGGCCTGGGAGCAGACGTTCCGGCCGTGGACGCAGGGGGACGACACCCCCGGGGAGGGTGATCGATGAGCCAGACCGCTCGCGCGGTCCACGTCGTCGACGAACCCCTGGCCCCTCCGTCCGCCAACCAGGGGCTGTTCGAGGTCTTCCGGCGCCGCTACCTGCTCAAGCTGCTGGTCCGCCGCGAGATCGCCGCGCGCTACCAGGGGTCGTTCCTGGGCCTGCTGTGGTCCTACATCAACCCGCTCAGCCAGTTCTTCATCTACTGGTTCGTGATCGGCTACATCATGGGCACGCACAAGAATGTGGAGAACTTCCCGGTCCACATCTTCGCGGGCCTGATCGTGGTGCACTTCTTCACCGAGACCTTCAACGCCGGCACCCGCTCGATCGTGCGCAACAAGTCGCTGGTCAAGAAGATGGCGCTGCCCCGGGAGACCTTCCCGGTGGCCTCGATGCTGGTCTCGCTCTACCACGTGGGGCCGCAGCTGTTGATCCTCGTGATCGCCTGCCTGTGCTTCGGGTGGACCCCTGACCCGATGGGCATGGTCGCGGCGCTGCTCGCGGTCCTGGTGATCATGCTGCTCGGCACGGGCATGGCCCTGCTCTTCGCCGCCGCGAACGTGTTCTTCCGCGACTTCTCCAGCGCCGTGAACATCCTGACCAACTTCGTGCGGTTCGGCGTGCCGATGATCTACCCCTACACCAAGATCACCACGAACTTCCCGCAGTACGTCGACGTCTACCTCTCGAACCCGATCGCGGACGCGGTGCTGCTGATGCAGCGGGCCTTCTGGGTGGGGACGACGGAGAACCCGGCGCAGACGGCCAGGGTCGACCTGCCGTCGAACCTGTTCGGGTTGGGCCTCTACGCCGTGGGCGTCTCGGTCGTGATCCTGCTGTTCGGGCAGCTGATCTTCTCCCGCCTGCAGAACCGCATCCCGGAGCGTCTCCAGTGACCGAGTCGATCGTGGTGCAGGACGTGGTCAAGACGTTCACCCTGCGCTACCACCGCACCTTCAAGCAGATGACCGTGGCCATGCTCAAGGGCCACGACATCAGTGACGACTTCAACGCCCTCGACGGGGTCTCGTTCAAGGTCCAGCAGGGCGAGTCGATCGGCCTGATGGGCCTCAACGGCTCCGGCAAGAGCACGCTGCTGAAGCTGATCAACGGGATCATGAAGCCCGACTCGGGGTCGGTGCTCACCCGGGGCCGGATCGCCGGCCTGATCGCCACCGGCGCCGGCTTCCACCCGCAGCTCACCGGCCGGGAGAACGTCTACCTCAACGCCGCCATCCTGGGCATGACCGAGGCCGAGACGAGGCGGAAGTTCGACGAGATCGTGGACTTCGCCGACATCGGCCGGCACCTCGACGCGCCCGTCGGCAACTACTCCTCGGGCATGTTCGCGCGGCTGGGCTTCTCCGTGGCGATCCACGTCGACTCCGACATCTTCCTCGCCGACGAGGTGCTGGCGGTGGGGGACAAGCCCTTCAAGAAGAAGTGCATGGAGAAGATGGCGGAGGTCCGCCACAGCGGCCGGACCCTCTTCTACGTCAGCCACGCCGCGGGGTCGGTCCGCAAGATGTGCGACCGCGTCATCGTGCTCGAGCAGGGCCGGGTCGGCTTCGACGGCGACGTCGACGAGGGCATCCGCTACCTCAAGTACGACTCCGACAAGGACAGCGAGAACCCCGAGGACGAGGAGACGACCGAGGACGACGAGCTCGGCGCCGACGTCTAGTCCGTTCCGGGCCCGGTCGGGCCGACAGGGGCTGCGCGCGTGTCGGATGGGGTTTTTGGGGCTGGTGGGGCAGTCTGGACTTGACAAATCCCAGATCCAGCGGCGTGTCGAGTGGAAATTACACTGTTGTAGTTACTCGGGTTCTCTTCCCGGCAGCGTGTGACTCATGTGAAAGTTGCGCCACGTGTGAAACTTCCCCCGCACTGGAGCTGCCGCCGATGCCCCCTAGCAAGTCGCGTTTCGTCACCGCCTGCCAGCAGATCCTGGCCCTCGGTGTCGTCCTCGCCGCCCTCACCCCCGCCGCCAGCGTCATCAACCTCGACGTGGTCGGCGAGCACCCCGCGGCCGCGCGAGGCGGGGCCCAGCCGAGCCCGGTGGCCGCGTTCGCGGCGTACACCCGCGCGTCGGCCAGGCCGTCCCGGGTGCCGACCACGACCGTGGACCCCAAGGTGCACTCCTACTCGCTGACCGCCCCCCTGGGTGCCCGGGTCAGCCCCTCGCAGCTGGCCGGCCGGGTGCGGGTCACCGGGGGCTCGACCTGGCTGACCAGCACGCCGGAGCCGGTGACCGGCTACGGCGCCGTCGGCGTCACCTGGGCGCACGGCGTCCAGGTGCCCCAGGACCAGCTGGGCTTCCAGGCCCGCACCCGCACCGACGGGCAGTGGTCGAAGTGGCTGGACCTGTCCTACGACGCCGACCACGGTCCCGACCCGGGCAGCGCGGAGGCGAAGCGCGCCCGCCCCGGCACCGACGTCCTGCTGATCGGCAAGGTCGACCAGGTCCAGGTCCGGGCGCGGGCCGCCCACGGCCGGGCCATGCCGGTCGACATGCGGCTCGCGGTGGTCGACCCGGGCAAGGCGGCCCACTCGGCGACCGAGCACGCGGCGCTGGACACCGGCGCCATGGACGGCAGCACGGAGCCCGCCGCGTCGACGCCGGCCTCCTCCTCCGCCGGCGCCGACAGCTCCGCCTCCTCCGAGGCCGCCGGCGGCTCCGACGCCGCCTCGCTGTCCGCGGCCGTCTACACCCCCAAGCCGGTGATCTACTCCCGTGCGCAGTGGGGCGCCGACGAGCGGATGCGCGACAAGAGCTCGCTGCACTACTACGAGGTGCACGCGGGCTTCGTCCACCACACGGTGAACGCCAACGACTACACCCGAGCCGAGGTGCCGGGGATCATCCGGTCGATCTACGCCTACCACACCCAGTCCCGGGGGTGGAGCGACATCGGCTACAACTTCGTCGTCGACCGGTTCGGCCGCATCTGGGAGGGCCGGTACGGCGGGGTCGACCGCCCGGTCGTCGGCGCCCACACGCTGAACTACAACGACTACGCCTTCGCGATGTCCGCGATCGGCAACTACGACATCCACCGGCCGTCCAAGGCGATGGTGCAGGCCTACGGCGCGCTCTTCGCCTGGAAGCTCTCGCTGCACGGCGTCGACGCCGCGTCGACCAAGCAGTGGGTGGGCTCGAGGTACTTCGAGGCGATCAACGGGCACCGGGACGCGGCCTCCACCGCGTGCCCCGGCCGCTACCTCTACGCGAAGATCCCCCGGATCCGGAGGCTCGCCGCGGCCGCCCAGCAGGGCTGGTCGGGCCGCGAGCTGGAGTCCGACCTCGCCGCCACGCCGTACCCCGACCTGATCGTCCGGCGCGCCAGCGACGGACAGGGCGTCGTCCTGCCCACCGGGGGCCTGACCGCCTTCGAGGCACCCGAGACGCTCGACATCGCCGACACCGACCGCGTGGTGGCGTCCCCGGACCTGACCGGAGACGGCTACGGCGACCTGGTCGTGCGCACCTCGGACGGGACCTCGCAGGTCTACCCCGGCAACGGTGCCGGCGCCTTCGGTGACCCCGTCGCGCCCACCCACCGGCTCGCCCGGCGGGACCTGGTCACGGCGGTCGGCGACCTCGACGGGGACGGTCACAACGACCTGGTCGCCCGGCGCCCCAAGGACGGACGCCTCGAGATCTACCGCGGCAACGGCCACGGCGCCTTCTCGCGCCGACTGCTGGCCGTCGACGGGTCGTCGTACGACGCGCTCGCCGCCACCGGCGACCTCGACGGCAACGGCCACGCGGACCTGTTGGCGCGCGACGACTCCGGCCGCCTGTGGCGGTTCCCCGGACTCGGCGGTCGCAAGCTCGGCACGCCCGTCCAGGTCCCCGGCAGGTGGGGGCAGTACGCGACCCTCACCGGCTACGGCGACTTCAACGGCGACGGCCACGGCGACCTGTTCGTCGCGCCGAAGGGGAAGGCCGGGCGGATCCGGACGGGCCGGGCCAACGGGACCTTCGCTCCCGGGACCGGGTCGGTGACCCAGGTCGCGCGGGCGACCTCGGTGACCGCGGTCGACCTGACCGGCAGCGCGGCGCCCGACCTGGTGGCCACGACCGGGAGCAGCCTGCAGCTGCTGCCCAACACCGGACGCACCGAGCTCGGCCGTCCGATCGAGACCGGCATGAACCTGAAGGCCGACGACCTGGTGCTGAACGCGGGCGACTGGAACCGCGACGGCTTCGGCGACGTGATCGTGCGGATCCGCAGGACCGGGACGCTGAAGCTGCGGCTCGGGGACGGCCAGGGCCACTTCGGCCGGCCGGAGACGATCGGCAAGGGCTTCGGCCGGGTGAGCCTGCTCGCCGCGGTCGGCGACATGACCGGGGACGGGTGGCCGGACCTGATGGGCCAGCCGCGCGGTGACGCGATGCGCATCTACCCGGGCAACGGCACCGACGGGCTCCAGGCGAGCTACGTGGCGCACGGCGCGATCTCCGCCGGCAGCCAGGTCGCGGTCGGCCGGTGGGACGGCGACGGGGCACCCGACAGCCTGTTCCGGAGCGGCGACAAGCTGGCGCTCTACCCCGGCAACGGGCCGGGTGGGCTGACCAACCCCGAGGCGCTCGGGCTGGACCTGTCCCACTACGACTGGGTGGTCGGGATCAGCGACGAGAACCTGACCGGGCACCCCGACCTGCTGGTCCGCTCGAAGCGGAACGGGCGCCTCTGGCTGATCCCGGGCACCACCGACGGGTTCGGCAAGAGGCGGTACCTCGGCGGCGGGATGGGGGCCTACGACCTGGCCGGGTGACCGGTCACGATCCTGGCCCGCTCAAGGGAAGCGAGCCGTGGCGCGCTCGGCGACGTACGTCGCCTCGAGGCGCCCCGGTTCGGAGTGGGACACCAGGACCACGGAGCCGCCGCGCGCGAGCGGCTCCGCGAAGGAGGCGATCTCCGGTGGGGAAGCCGGGTTCGCCTCCGTGAGGAGACGGCCGCCGTCGGTGAGGAGACTCCCGGCGGCGGCCGTCCGCCACAGCTCCGCCTGGGGGACACCGGGGAGCGCGAGGTCCTCGGGCGCGGGTGGGTCGAACGGGACGAACGCGTCGGGCTGGCCCCAGATCTCCACGCCCACGTCGTGCACGCCCGGCGGCAGCGGGTCCGCGAAGCGCACCCCCAGCGGCAGCAGGGAGCACGCCAGCACCGGGAGCTCGCCCGCCCGCGCGGCCCAGGTGGCCAGACCGTCCGGTCCGCACACGACCGCGTCGGGGTGGTCGGCCGGTCCTACGACCAGCCCCACCGTCCACGCCGCCCCCAGGAAGACCGGGCCGAGCCAGTGCGACGGCAGGTCGAGGTGGAGCACCTGGCCGCGCTCGAGGTCGTGCTCGTCGGCCAGCAGCGACGCCGCCTTCGCCACCCAGTTGGCGTAGGTCGTGACCGACAGCTCGACCCGCTCGCCGCTCGCGTGGTCGTACCACGTGACCAGGGGGCGGCCGGGATCGGTGCGGAGCTGGCGTTCGAGCAGGGCGGCGAAGGTCGTCACTCCCCGCACCCTAGAGGCAGGACCCCAGAGGCAGGGCGGGGGAGCGGCGCTCGCCCCACCTATGCTGCGCCCATGCCTGCACATCCCCTCGAGGGCTTCTGGGCCGTGATCCCCGCCGGTGGTGCCGGGACCCGCCTGTGGCCGCTGTCGCGGTCCGCCTCGCCGAAGTTCCTCCACGACCTGACCGGCAGCGGGCACTCGCTGCTGCAGCAGACCAGGGCCCGGCTCGCCCCGCTGGCCGAGGACCGCTTCCTCGTGGTGACCGGCCGGGCGCACCGGGACGCCGTGGCGGCGCAGCTGCCCGAGCTGCCCGCCGAGGCGGTGCTCGCCGAGCCCTCGCCCCGCGACTCGATGGCCGCCATCGGGCTCGCGGCGGCGATCCTCGAGCGGCGCGACCCGACCGCGGTGATGGGCTCCTTCGCGGCCGACCACGTGATCAGCGACCCCGACGTCTTCGCCGACTCGGTGCGCACCGCGGTCGAGGCCGCCCGGGAGGGCTGGCTGGTCACGCTCGGCATCCGGCCGACGTTCCCGTCCACCGCCTTCGGCTACATCCACCTCGGCGACGCCCTGCCCGGCCTCACCGGCGCCCGGGAGGTCCGCGCGTTCGTGGAGAAGCCGTCGCGCGAGGTCGCCGAGGAGTACGTCGCGACCGGGGTCCACCGTTGGAACGCCGGCATGTTCGTGGTCCGGCCCGGGGTGCTGCTGGACCTGCTCGGCCGCTGGCACCCGGAGTTCGCGGCCCGCCTGCGGGAGATCGCCGCCGCCCCCGAGCTCCTGGAGGAGGTCTGGCCCACGCTGCCGCGGATCGCGCTGGACCACGCCGTGGCCGAGCCGGCCGCCGAGGCGGGCCGCGTGGCCGTCGTACCCGCGGACTTCGGCTGGGAGGACATCGGGGACTTCGACTCGCTGGCCGCGCTGCTCGGGGCCGACCGGGAGCCGGCGGCGGGTCCCACCGTGCTCGGGGACGAGACCCTGGTGCGCCCGGTCGACGCCACGGGGCTGGTGGTGCCGGGCTCCGGTCGGGTCGTGGCCGTGATCGGGCTGGAGGACGTCGTGGTCGTCGACACCCCGGATGCGCTGCTGGTGACCACCCGGGCGCACGCCCAGCGGGTCAAGCAGGTCGTCGCCGACCTGCGCGAGGCCGACCGCGGCGACCTCGTCTGACGTCACATCGACTGCGGCTCCGGGGAGTCGGTGTAGGGGTACTGCAGCATGAAGGAGGACAGCGCCGCGCCGGAGACGTCGGAGCAGTACTCGAAGACGCCCTTCTGCTTCTTCGGGTCGGTGTTGCCCGACCCGCCCGCCGACCAGTGCGTGAAGGCGACGTGCTGGCCGTCCGGGAACTTCTTGCCGCCCTCGTCGGAGGGCTTCCAGGGCGCGGCGATGAACTTGTGGCGCCAGTTGGTGGTGCCGCCCAGCTTGTCGGCGATCGCGCGGAGCTGGTCCATCGCCTTGCTGTCCTGGGCGATGGTCTGGTCGTACCACAGGATCGTGTAGCCGTGCTCGAGGTTGTGCACCAGCGCCTCCAGCGGCGGCCGGTCGCTGGTGTAGAGCTTGCGGGCCATCGGCGCGGGCGCCAGGCCGGCGACGTTCCAGTGCGGACCGAACGCGGGCGGCGCGGTCTTGTAGTCGACATGGGTGCCCTGCGGCACGTGGTCCTGGTTGCCGTCGGCCGGCTTGGTGAACGGCTTCTGGCACACCGACGCCGGGGCGCCGATCTCGGCCAGGGTCTTGCTGGCGTAGGCCCGCTGGTCCCACCAGTCCTTGACCGGCTTGAAGGCGGCGGCGCCCACGATCAGCACCGCGACGACCACGCACACCAGCACGATCATCAGCCCGCGGCGCTGCTCGCCGCTGCGCTGCTTCTTGAGGGTCTGCGCGATGACCGCCTGGCGGTCGGACTTGGCGGGCTTCTTGGCCACGGGGCGGCTTCCTCGGGTCGTGCGGGCGCGCGGACGCGCAGGTTCGGGGGCAGAGTCTACGTACGGACGGGACGCAATCGGAGCCGGCCGCCCGCCGGAGCGTCGTCGGCCCGCCAGCCGTGGGCGAACGCGACCGCGGTGACCGCGCATGCGTCCACGTCGCGCCCGGCCAGGCTGACCGCGTCCGGGCCCTCGGGCACGACGTCCAGCCCGCTCCCGAGCACCGTGCGCAGCGCCTCGACCAGCTCCCCGGCGGACGCGGCGGCGCCGAAGCAGACCCGGTCGGCCGGGTCGCCGGCCAGCGCTCGGACGACGGCCTCGCGGGCGCCGTACCCGAACAGGTCGGCCCCCTCGCGGCGCACCAGCGCGGCCGCGCCCGGGCCGTCCTGCTCCGGGGGCAGCACGTGGCGCGCCAGGCCGCGGACGACGGCGAAGGGCCGCCCGCCGAGCTTGCCGGAGGCGAGCTCGGCCGCGCCCGCGATCTCGTCGGCGATCGCCGGTGCGGTGACCGCCAGGGTGTTGCCGTGGGCGTCGGTGCGCCCGGCGAAGTCCTCCAGCACCCGGACGCCCGCGGCGCCGATCGCGATGTCGGTCTGGCCCTCGCGCCAGGCGCGCCCCGCGGTGTCGGTCACGACCACGCCGACGTTGACGCCGGCCCGCTCCCGCAGCGCGCGGCGCAGGGCGCGCGCGGACCCGTCGGGGTCCTCGGGGAGCAGCACGACGGTGCCGGCGACCGTGTTCGAGGCGTCGATGCCCGCGGCGGCCATGGTCAGCCCGTGGCGGGTGCGCGCGATCGTGGTCGGGCCGCGTCGTGCCACCACCCGGGCGGTTTCACCGGGCAGCGCCTCCTCGCGGGTGCCGGGCCGGACCCGTCCCTCGGCCTTGCTCACCACCTTGCTGGTGACCACCACGACGTCGCCGTCGACCGGGTCGACCAGCGGGAGGAGCAGCGCGGCCAGGTCGTCGCCGGCGTGCACCTCGGGGACGCCGTCGGGGGCGTGGACCTCGAGGCTCACCGCCCCGAGCCGCCCTCGACCAGGCGTACGGCGGCCCGGGCCATCGCGGCCGTGGCGTCGTGGTCGGTCATCATCAGCGGCACGGCCTCGCAGGCGATGCCGGCGCCGGTCAGCCGCGGGACCTGGTCGGCGTCCCGCTCGTCGATGAGCCAGCCGTCGAGGATCCCGCCCTCGGCGCGGCTGCCGTAGTGCAGCCCGACGCCGGCGGCGCTGACCTCGACGCCGATCGCGGTGAGCACCTGCTCGGCCATGCCGCGCACGTGGGTGCCGCCGACGATGGGGGAGAGGCCGACCACCGGGGCGGTGGTCGCGGCGAGCGCCTCGCGGACCCGGGGCACCCCGAGGATGGTGCCGATCGACACCACCGGGTTCGAGGGTGGCAGCACCACCAGGTCGGCGTCGGTGATGGCGTCGATGACGCCGGCCGCGGGGGCGGACCGGTCGAGGCCGACGAAGACCAGTGCCTCGGCCGGCACCTGGGCGCGCAGCCGCACCCAGTACTCCTGGAAGTGCACGACGCGGCGCCCGCTCGGCGCCTCGGCGTCCGCGATCGCCACGTGGGTCTCGATCCGGTCGTCGCTCATCGGCAGCAGCCGGACCCGGTCGCCCCAGGTCGGGGCCAGCCAGCGCCGGCACAGCGCCTCGGTCACCTGGGAGAGGGAGAAGCCGGCGTCGAGCATCTGGGTGCGCACCAGGTGGGTGGCCACGTCCCGGTCGCCGAGCCCGAACCAGGTCGGCTCCACGCCGTACTCGGCGAGCTCGGTGCGCACGCTCCAGGTCTCCTCGCGCCGGCCCCAGCCGCGCTCGGGGTCGATGCCGTCCCCGAGGGTGTACATCACCGTGTCCAGGTCGGGGCAGACCTTCAGCCCGTGGACCCACAGGTCGTCGGCGGTGTTGGCGACGACAGTGACCTCGGCCCCCGCGTCGATCCCGGGGAGCGCCCCGGTCGTGAGGCCGTGCAGGAGGCCCTGCAGGAACCGGGCACCACCGATTCCGCCGGAAAGCACCGTGATGTTGCGCATGGGGCATATCTTTACCCACCACGGGGTGCCCCCTGCCCGGCGGCAGGGCCGGGAGACCCCAGTGGCATGGCCCGTTCGGGTGGTTGCTCCCCCTATACCAGATCCCCGCTTGACTTCCGGTGCACGACAGGCATGTAATTCCCACAGTGTTCTTCGCAGGATCGAGCCGGTCCTTCCGATAAGGAGAGCGGCTCGCGAGGGGCTAGCGGGATGAATGCAGTACCGGGTCGAAAGGGCGAGGGCCGTGAGAGAACTCTTTCTCCTCGACGGGGACGCCGAAGCAACGGGGTGGCAGGAGCGCGCGCTGTGCGCGCAGACGGACCCCGAGGCTTTCTTCCCCGAAAAGGGTGGATCGACAAGGGAGGCCAAGAAGGTCTGCCTGACGTGCGAGGTGCGTGACGAGTGCCTCGAAGCCGCACTGATGAACGACGAGCGCTTCGGGATCTGGGGCGGCCTCTCCGAGCGGGAGCGGCGCAAGCTCAAGAAGCGCGCGGTCTGACGGTGGTCGGGTGTGCCCCGGTGACGGGGCGCACACCCGGCTGACCGGGGGGTCACCCGGCCCCCGGGCAGGGCCGGGGCCCGTTAGGGTTCTTGGTCATGCCCACGACGGTCACAGCGCTGCTGGTCAGCCACGACGGGGCGCGCTGGCTCCCCGCGGTGATCGCGGGACTCCGGGCGCAGACCCGGCCGGTGGATCGCGTGGTGGCGGTCGACACCGGCAGCAAGGACGGCAGCGCCGAGCTCGTGGAGAGCGCCTTCGGCGCGGTGCTCCGGCTGCCCGGCTCCACGTCCTTCCCTCAGGCGGTGGTCGCCGGCCTCGACGACAGCCCCGACGCGGGCCCGGGCGAGTGGGTCTGGATCCTCCATGACGACGCCAACCCCGACCCGGATGCGCTCGCGGCGCTGCTGGAGGCCGCCGAAGAGCATCCGGACGCCGACGTGCTCGGCCCCAAGCTGCGGGAGTGGCCCTCCCTGCGCCGGCTGCTCGAGCTGGGCGTGACGATCTCCGGCACCGGCCGCCGGGAGACCGGCCTCGAGCGCGGCGAGTACGACCAGGGCCAGCACGACCAGGTCCGCACCGTGCTGGCGGTCAACACCGCCGGCATGCTGGTGCGGCGCCGGCTGCTCGAGGAGCTGGGCGGCTTCGACGACCAGCTGCCGATCTTCGGCAACGACATCGACTTCGGGTGGCGGGCCGCGGCCGCCGGGCACCGCACGATCGTGGTGCCGCAGGCGGTGGTGTTCCACGCCGAGGCCGCCCACCGGGGCGTCCGGCGGACGCCGCTCACCGGCCGGCACACGCACTACCAGGAGCGCCGGGCCGCGCTGTTCACGCTGCTGGCGAACTCGCGGGCCCGTGCGCTGCCGTTCCAGCTGCTCCGCCTGGGCCTGGGCACGCTGCTGCGGATGATCGGCTTCCTCCTCGTCCGCTCGGTCGGCGAGGCGCTCGACGAGCTCGCCGCGCTGGTCTCGCTCTGCTCCAGCCCGCGCCAGATCCTCGCCGCGCGCCGGTCGCGGCAGGGCCGGCAGGTGACCGACCCCGCCACGTTGCGCGGGCTGCTCGCGCCGGCCTGGGTGCCCTACCGGCACGGGCTGGACTTCCTCGGCGACGTGGTCACCGCGGTCACCCTGCAGGCGCAGGACGTCGCGGAGCGGCGCCGGGCGGCCGCCGCCGAGAACGAGCCGCCGCCGGTGGTGCGGCGCCCGGTCGCGCGGGACGAGGACGTCATCGGCGACGACACCGGCCTGGTGGCGCGGTTCGTGACCAGCCCGGTCGCCCTCGCGATCGGGCTGTTCGTCGTGCTGGCGCTGATCGGTGCGCGCCCCGCCTTCGCCAGCCTCGCCGGCGGCGGTCTCTCCCCGGTGCCCGGGCAGGCGGGGGACTGGTGGCGGCTGTGGGCCGAGTCCTGGCACCCGCTGGGCCAGGGCACCGACGTGCCGGCGCCGGCGTACGTGCTGCCGCTCGCGCTCGCCGCGACCCTGCTGGGCAGCCCGTCCGCGGTGGTGACCGCGATCTTCGTGCTGGTCGTCCCCCTCGGCCTGTGGGGAGCGTGGCGCTTCCTGCGGGTCGCGGGCCGGCTGGCCTCCCGCGCCGGCTCCCCGCGGCTGCTGCTGCTGTGGGGCGCGGCGACCTACGCGCTCGTCCCGGTCGTCAGCGGCGCCTGGGGCGACGGCCGTCTCGGCACCGTCGTGGTGGCCGCGCTGCTGCCGTGGCTGGCGCACGCCGCGCTCGGCTTCGCCGACCCCGATCCCGACCGCCGGTGGCGCGCGGCGTTCCGGACCGGCCTGCTGCTCGCGGTGGGCTCGGCGTTCGCGCCCGGACTGTGGTTCTTCGCGCTGCTGCTGGGGCTCGTCGTCACCGGCGCCGCCGCGGTGGTGGTGCGCTCGGCCCTGCGGGACCGTTCCGCCTGGGGGCCGCCGGCCACGGCGCTGGCCCTGGTCCCGCTGCTGCTGCTGCCCTGGTGGCTGCCGGCCCTGCTCAACGGTGCCGGGCGCGCGCTGGTGCTGGAGACCGGTCGGCTGCCGGTCGCGGCCGTGGACTCCTGGGGCCTGCTGACCGGCCGGGTCGGCGACCTCGGCGGGCCGACCTGGCTCGGCGCCGTGCTGGCCGTCCTGGCGCTCCTGGCCCTGGTGCCGCGCGCCACCCGCATCCCGGTGCTGGTGTGCTGGATCGTCGCGGCGGTCGCCGCGGTGACCGCCGCCGTGTGGGGCGGGTTCACGCTCGACCTGGCCGCCACCTCGACGCCGGCGGGGCTCGGGTTCCTCGTCGTGGTCCTCCAGGGCGCCTTCGTCGTGGCCGCGTCCCTCGGCGGCCAGGCGCTGGCCCGCCAGCTCGCTCCGGCCTTCCCGGCCTGGCGCCGGGGAGCGGCGGCGGTCCTCGCCGTGGCCGCCACCGTGGTGCCGGTCGTCGGGCTGGGCTGGTTCGTGGCCGGCGGTCACGACCGGCTCGACGAGACCGCGGGCGAGGGGATCCCGGCGTACATGGTCCTGAGCTCCAAGGAGGGGCCCGCGCACGGCATCCTGGTGCTGCGCGGCGACGTCCGGCACGGCCTGACCTACTCCGTGCGCCGGGGTGACGGCGTGACCCTCGGCGAGGACGAGATCGTCGACCTGACCCCCGAGGACACAGGCTTCACCCGCACCGTGCGCACGCTGGTCTCCCGGCCCACCCCGTCGGTGGTCAACGCGCTCGGCGCGGACGGCATCGAGTACGTCGTGCTGCCGGCTCCCGCCGACGGTGACGTCGCCGCGACCCTGGACGCCACCGGCGGGCTGGTCCAGGCCAGTGCCGAGAACCGCTCCACCCGGGCGTGGCGAGTGGCCCGCCCGCTGTCGGCGTCGGCCGTGGAGGGCCCCCGCTCGTGGCTGCGGATCGGGCTGCTGGTCCTGCAGGGGCTGGCGATCGTGGTGGTCGCGGTGCTCTGCGCGCCCACCAGCGAGAGGAGGCGGCCCCGATGAGCGGCCAGAATCCCGGCCCGACTCCGAGCCCGACTCCCGGCCCGACCTCGGGCAACCGCGCTCGGCGCTCGGCGCGCGGCCGCCTGTCCCTCGACCTGGTGGGGGTGCTCGCGATCGTGCTGCCGCTGGTGACCCTGGGCGCGGCGCTGCTGCTGCACGTCGACGGTGTCCACCGCAGGGCCGCGCAGCCCACCCGGACCCCGCTGACCAGCGCGTCGATCGTGTGCCCGGCGCCGCTGACGGGTGCCCCGGCGGCCTACCTGTCCACCACCCGCGCGGGGGTGGAGGGGAAGGTCGCGCTGCGCAGCGACGACGGCCGCTCCTCGGCGCACCTCGCCGAGGGCGAGGTGACCACCGTGCGCGGCGGGTCCGGGCCCCTGATCGCGACCGGCACCGGCGACCTCGCCCCCGGGCTGGTCGGCGCCCGCTTCGGTCCCTCCGACCACCTCGCGGTGACGGCCTGCCGCCCCACCTCGCCCGACCAGTGGTTCACCGGGGTCGGGGGAGCGGCGACGCACAGCTCGGTGCTCGAGCTCGTGAACCCCGACGCGGGGCCCGCGGTCGCCGACGTCACGGTGCTCGGCGGCACCGGCCAGGTCGACGTCGCGAAGCTGCACGGCGTGTCCGTGGCCGGTCACTTCAGCGTGCAGCTCGACCTCTCCGAGGTCGCGCCGAGGCGCGGGGACCTCGCGTTGCACGTCGTCAGCGAGCGGGGCCGGATCGCGGCCTCGGTGCTCGACGGGTCCGACCAGCTGGGCGGCGGCGCAGCCAGCCAGGACTGGCTCGCGCCCCAGCCGGCGCCGACCACCGACAACTACGTGCTGGGCCTCGCCCCCGGCTCCGGCACCCGGATCCTGACCCTGGCCAACGACTCCGAGGACGAGGTCCGGGCCAGCATCCGCTTCGTCACCGAGGACTCCGTCTTCGCCCCCGAGGGCGTCGACGAGGTGCGGGTCCCGCCGCAGTCGGCGACCCGGGTCTCGCTGGCCTCGGCGCTCGGCGCCCGGAGCGCCGACGGCGTCGTGGGGCTCGAGATCACCTCCAGCGCACCGGTGACCGCGACGCTCCGCACCCTGGTCGGTGGGGACCTCTCGCACTCGGTGGCGGGTCCCGCCCTGCGCAGCGGGACCTCGGTGATCGTGCCGTCCGGCAGCAAGCAGGTGGTGGTCGCCGGCGCCCGGGGCGTCGGCGCGGTCACCGTCGTGGCCCGCTCCGCCTCGGGCAGGCAGCTGGCCAGCACCCGCACCGGCGTACGCCCGGGTCGCGGCGCGGTCGTGAAGGTCCCCGCGCGCGCCGCCCTGCTCCAGGTCACCCCCCAGGGGACGGCCGTGCACGCCGCCGTGGTGGTGAGCGGCGCCGGCGCCGCGGTGATCCCGCTCGAGGACCCGGTGTTGAACGGGCTGGTGCCCGACGTCGGCCCGGGCCTGCCCCGCTAGCGTCAGTCCCGGTCGTCGCGCTCGTAGCGCGGGTCCACGTCCTCGGCGTCCATCCCGAGCAGCTCGGCGACCTGCTCCACGACCACGGTGAGGACCATCGCCTCCAGCTCGGAGCGGTCCTCGCACCGGTGCTCGATCGGACGGCGGAAGAGCACCAGCCGGGTCGGCCGGCCGGCGGTACCGCGGACGAGCGAGGACAGCGGGACGGTGCCGGTGGTCCAGTCGTCGGGGAGCTGCGGGGTGTCCTCGACCGCGTACTCCACCAGGCCGAGCCGCTGCTGCCAGCGGTCGTCGATCTCGGTCACGATGCCCAGTGCGAGGTCGTCGAACCGCTCGCGCCGGGTGCGCAGCTCGGGCTGGCCGGGGATCCGGGGCAGCACCCCCGGCCCGCGCATGCCGCGGCCGCGCCGGTCCCGGCGGCGGGGTCGTCCCTGGCGGCTGACGTCGTCCACGCCGCGAGCCTAATCCGGGCGCCGGGTCCCGGGGGGTACCGTCGGCCCGTGAGTTCCGTCCGCCGCTGCTCGCGCGCCGCCTGTGGTCGCACCGCGGTCAGCACGCTGACCTACGTGTACGCCGACCAGACGGCCGTGCTCGGTCCGCTGGCGACCTACGCGGAGCCCCATGCCTACGACCTCTGCGAGGTCCACAGCGAGCGCCTCTCGGCCCCCCGCGGGTGGGAGGTGCTGCGGCTGGCCCCGGACCCCAGCGCGCAGGGCCCCAGCAGCGACGACCTGCTCGCGCTCGCCGACGCGGTCCGCGAGGCGGCCCGCCCGGCGCCCCAGCCGCTGCGTCCGCCGCCCGCCGCAGAGACCGGTCGCGAGACCGGTCGGCGGGGCCACCTGCGGGTGCTGCGCACCGAGTAGTCAGGTGCTGCGCACCGAGTAGTCCCGCGGGTCCCCTAGGCTCCGGGCATGCCCGACACGCTCGATCCCGCGAACCTCGACGCCGTCTTCAAGGCCTACGACGTGCGCGGCGTGGTCCCCGACCAGATCGACGAGCACCTGGCCCGGGCGATCGGCCGGGCGTTCGTGGAGGTCGTCAAGGCGGGCACCGTGGTGGTCGGGCACGACATGCGGCCGAGCTCGCCCGGCATGGCCGGCGCCTTCGCGTCCGGTGCCAGCGAGGCGGGCGCCGACGTGGTCATGGTGGGGCTGGCCTCCACCGACCAGCTCTACTTCGCCTCGGGCCACCTCGACCACCCCGGCGTGATGTTCACCGCCAGCCACAACCCCGCGCAGTACAACGGGATCAAGATGTGCCGGGCCGGGGCCCAGCCGGTGGGCATGGAGACCGGGCTCGCCGAGATCCGCGACGCGGTGCGGCAGGGCGGCCCGCCGACCGCGGGACCGCAGGGCACGATCAGCGAGCACGACGTGCTCGAGGCCTACGCCGCCCACCTGCTGCGCCTCGCGCCGGTGCGCGGCCGTCGGCTCAAGGTCGTGGTCGACGCCGGCAACGGGATGGCCGGACACACCGCGCCGGCCGTCTTCGGCCGGCTCGGGGAGGACCGGGTCGAGCTGGTGCCCCTGTACTTCGAGCTCGACGGCACCTTCCCCCACCACGAGGCGAACCCCATCGAGCCCGCCAACCTCGTCGACCTGCAGCGGCGGGTGCTCGCCGAGGGGGCCGACATAGGCCTGGCCTTCGACGGTGACGCCGACCGCTGCTTCGTCGTCGACGAGCGCGGCCGGGCGGTCTCGCCGTCGACGCTGACCGCGCTGATCGCCGCCCGCGAGCTGGCCAAGGAGCCGGGTGCGGCCGTGATCCACAACCTGATCACCAGCCGCGCCGTCCCCGAGCTGGTGACCGAGCTCGGCGGCCGGCCGGTGCGCACCCGGGTGGGGCACTCCTACATCAAGGCCACGATGGCGGAGACCGGGGCGATCTTCGGCGGCGAGCACAGCGGCCACTTCTACTTCCGGGACTTCTGGCGGGCCGACTCGGGGATGCTCGCGGCGCTGCACACGCTGGCCGCCCTGGCGGAGACCGAGCGCCCGCTCTCGGAGCTGCTCGTCGAGCACGAGCGCTACGTGCTCTCCGGGGAGATCAACTCCACCGTCGCCGACCAGGCCGCCGTGACGGCCGAGGTCGAGGCGGCGTACGCCGGGAGGGACGGCGTCTCCGTCGACCGGCTCGACGGGCTGACCGTCAGCCACCCAGACTGGTGGTTCAACGTCCGGCCGTCGAACACCGAGCCGCTGCTCCGGCTCAACGCCGAGGGCCGGGACGAGGCCACCATGACCGAGGTCCGCGACGCCGTGCTCGCGATCATCAGGAGGGAACGCCCGTGAACATCGACCCCCGGCTGCTGGAGATCATCGTCTGCCCGCAGTGCCGGTCCGGGCTCGAGCCCGTGGCCGAGGAGCTCGTCTGCACCGGCTGCGGCCTCGCGTACCCGGTGCGGGACGACATCCCCGTGCTGCTGGTCGACGAGGCCCGCAAGCCGGCCTGAGGAGCAGCGGCCATGGCGACCTGGTTCGACGAGTCCCGCCTCGACGACGAGGCGGTCCTCGCCCACGACGACCCGCTGCTGCGCCCGCTCGCCGAGGCCGGCGCCCGGGTGCGCCGGGAGTCGATCGACGCCTCGGCGGCCGCCGCGGAGGCGGTGGCCCGCAGCCAGGACCAGTCCCGGCCGCGCGCGGTCATCGCCGCGGGTCCGGACTCACGGCTGCTGCGCGCGGTCCTCGAGCCCTGGTGCCCGGTGCCGTTCGTCGCCTGGCCCGGACCGATGCTGCCCGGGTGGGCCGGGAGCCTGGACCTGGTCGTGGTCCTGGCGCCGGACGGTGGTGACACCGGCACCGCCTCGGCGGTCGCGGAGGCGATCCGTCGCGGCTGCCAGGTCGTGGCCGCCTGCCCGCCGGACTCGCTGGTGGCCCGGCACGCGGTCGGGCGCTGGGCCACGCTGCTGCCGACGGTCACCCGGGACCAGCTGGCCACCGCGGTGGTGATGCTGGAGTACCTCGACCGGGTCGGGCTCGGTCCCCGCGCGGACGCCGGCGTGGTCGCCGAGGCCCTCGACGCGGTCGCGATCGCCTGCTCGCCGCACCGGGACCTCGCGGTCAACCCCGCCAAGATGCTCGCGATCGCGCTCGCCGACGCCACCCCGTTGGTGTGGGGCGGCTCGGTGCTGGCCGCCCGCGCGGCCCGGCGCGTCGCCGAGTCGATCCGGCGGGCCAGCGGTCGCACCGCGCTCGCCGGCGACGCCGAGCACCTGTTGCCGGTGCTCGAGGCGGCCCGGGCCCGCAACGTCTTCGACGACCCGGTGGCCGACGGCGGCGGCGAGCTCCGGCCGATGCTCCTGGTGCTCGACGACGGCGCCGAGGACCCGGTGGTGGTCGAGCAGCGCGGACGCCTCGAGGGCGCCGCGCGCGGCCGCGACATCCGGGTGGAGACCGTGACCACCGACGCGCCCACCGAGGTCGCGCGCTACGCCTCGCTGCTGCTCAGCGGCACCTACGCCGCGGCGTACCTCCGGCTGGGGCTGGTCGAGGAGTAGGCCCCCGCGAGCGCGGTCGCGTGCCGCGCGACCCGATAGCCTTCCGCGCATGTCGGCAGAGGGCGGGAACCGGGCGGTCATCGCGGCGCTGATGGCCAACCTGGGCATCGCGGTGACCAAGTTCGTGGCGTTCTTCCTCACCGGGGTGAGCTCGATGCTGGCCGAGGCGATCCACTCGGTCGCCGACTCCGGCAACCAGCTCCTGCTGCTGCGCGGCGGCAAGAGGGCGCAGAAGGGGGCGACCCCCGAGCACCCCTTCGGCTACGGCCGCGAGCGCTACGTCTACTCCTTCATCGTCTCGATCGTGCTGTTCTCCCTCGGGGGCCTGTTCGCCCTCTACGAGGCGTGGCACAAGTACCACGAGGTGCACGCCGCCCACGGGCACCCGGCCGACTCGATCCTCGACAGCCGGTGGTGGTGGGTGCCCCCGCTCGTGCTCGGCGTCGCGATCGTGCTCGAGGGCATGTCCTTCCGGACCGCGATCGGAGAGGCCCGCAAGATCAAGGGCGGCGCCACCTTCGCGCAGTTCATCCGGCGGGCCAAGCAGCCCGAGCTGCCGGTCATCCTGCTCGAGGACTTCGCCGCCCTCATCGGTCTCGGGCTGGCCCTGGTCGCGGTGGTGCTGGCGCTGCTGACGCAGAACCTCTACTTCGACGTGGCCGGAACAGCGCTGATCGGGGTGCTGCTGGTCGTGGTCGCTGTCGTGCTGGCCACCGAGACCAAGAGCCTGCTGCTCGGGGAGTCGGCCAGCCTGCCGGCCCAGCAGCGCATCACCGACGCGCTCGCCGGCACGCCCGGCGTCGAGCGGATCATCCACATGAAGACGATGCACCTCGGCCCCGAGGAGCTGCTGGTGGCCGCGAAGATCGGCGTGCGGTCCGGCGCGACGTCCGTCGAGGTCGCCGACGCCATCGACGCCGCCGAGGTGGCGATCCGCGAGGCCGAGGCCACGGCGCAGGTCATCTACCTCGAGCCGGACATCTACCGCAGCGACTACGTGCCCGCCGAGCGCCCCGAGCCGCCGGCGCCCGCCGGGCACTGATCCGCCGGGCACTGATCCGCCGGCATCCCCGGACCGGGTGAGGCTGCGCCGGAAATTCTGCGCGGGGTGACCCCGCGTTCTAGTCTGGCGGGGTCCGCGCGGGAGATCCCGAGGACGCGCAGATGCGCGACGCAGACGCTGGCTCCACATTTTCCGAGGAGACAACTGATGGACCACAAGGTCGCCGACCTGAGCCTGGCCGACTACGGCCGGACCGAGATCACCCTCGCCGAGCACGAGATGCCGGGCCTGATGGCCATGCGCGCGCGCTACGGCGACACCAAGCCGCTGGCAGGGGCCCGGATCGCCGGCTCGCTGCACATGACCATCCAGACCGCCGTCCTGATCGAGACCCTGGTCGCGCTGGGCGCCGAGGTCCGCTGGGCGTCGTGCAACATCTTCTCCACCCAGGACCACGCCGCGGCCGCGGTCGTCGTCGGCCCCGAGGGCACGGCGGAGAACCCCCGGGGCGTCCCGGTGTTCGCCTGGAAGGGCGAGACGCTGGAGGAGTACTGGTGGTGCACCCAGCAGATCCTGCAGTGGCCCGGCGGCGAGTTCGCCAACATGATCCTCGACGACGGCGGTGACGCGACGCTGCTGGTCCACCTCGGGGTCGAGGCCGAGAAGTCCGGCCAGGCGCCGGACCCGGCGACCGCGAAGAGCCACGAGCAGAAGGTCGTCTTCGAGACGCTGCAGGCCTCGCTCGCGCAGAGCGACGACCGCTGGACCAAGATCGCCAACGAGATCCGCGGCGTCACCGAGGAGACCACCACCGGCGTGCACCGGCTCTACGACATGATGAAGGAGGGCTCGCTGCTCTTCCCCGCCATCAACGTCAACGACTCGGTGACCAAGTCGAAGTTCGACAACAAGTACGGCTGCCGCCACTCCCTGATCGACGGCATCAACCGGGCCACCGACGTGCTGATCGGCGGCAAGGTCGCGGTCGTGTGCGGCTACGGCGACGTCGGCAAGGGCTGCGCGGAGTCGCTGCGGGGCCAGGGCGCGCGCGTCATCGTCACCGAGATCGACCCCATCTGCGCCCTGCAGGCCGCGATGGACGGCTACCAGGTGGCCACCCTCGACGACGTGCTCGAGGTCGCCGACCTGGTCATCACCGCGACCGGCAACCGCGACGTGGTCACCGTCGAGCAGATGGCCCGGATGAAGCACCAGGCGATCCTGGGCAACATCGGCCACTTCGACAACGAGATCGACATGGCCGGCCTCGAGAGCTACCCCGGCGTGGAGCGCAAGACCGTCAAGCCCCAGGTCGACGTGTGGACCTTCCCGGCCGCCGGCGAGCGCGAGGGGCACTCGATCATCGTGCTCTCCGAGGGCCGCCTGATGAACCTCGGCAACGCGACCGGCCACCCGTCGTTCGTCATGTCCAACTCCTTCACCAACCAGGTCCTGGCCCAGGTGGAGCTGTTCACCAAGCCCGAGGAGTACCCGGTCGGCGTCTACGTGCTGCCCAAGCACCTCGACGAGGAGGTCGCCCGGCTGCACCTGGCGGCCCTGGGCGTGCGGCTCACGACGCTCACCGACGACCAGGCCGCCTACCTCGGCATCGACGTGTCCGGACCCTACAAGTCCGAGCACTACCGCTACTGAGTCGAGCTCCTCGAGGGCCGTCCGGACCTGGTCCGGGCGGCCCTCGTGCCTCACCTCCCACGGTGCGGACGCCCGACTGGCAGAATCGGACCATGACGCAGCCCGCCGTACCGCAGGTCGAGAACTCCTGGAAGGGACGCATCCTCGTCGTCGACGACGACGCCTCCCTCGCGGAGATGCTCACGATCGTGCTGCGGCAGGAGGGTTTCGACAGCCGCATGTGCACCCGCGGCGACCTGGCCGTGGAGGAGTTCCGCGACTACCGGCCCGACCTGGTGCTGCTGGACCTGATGCTGCCGGGCAAGGACGGCATCGACGTGTGCAAGGAGATCCGCGCGGAGTCCGGCGTCCCCATCGTGATGCTCACCGCCAAGGGCGACACCGTCGACGTCGTGGTCGGCCTGGAGTCCGGTGCCGACGACTACGTCGTCAAGCCGTTCAAGCCCAAGGAGCTGGTCGCCCGCATCCGGGCCCGGGTCCGCCGGTTCGAGACGCCGGCGCCGGAGTCGCTGACGATCGGTGACCTGAGCATCGACGTGGCCGGGCACTCGGTGACCCGGGACCGCGCCCCCATCAACCTGACCCCGCTCGAGTTCGACCTGCTGGTCTGCCTGGCGCGCAAGCCGTGGCAGGTCTTCACCCGCGAGGTGCTGCTCGAGCAGGTGTGGGGCTACCGGCACGCGGCCGACACCCGGCTGGTGAACGTGCACGTGCAGCGGCTGCGCTCCAAGGTCGAGCACGACCCGGAGAACCCCGAGATCGTCGTGACCGTGCGTGGCGTCGGGTACAAGGCGGGGAACCCCTAGTCCGTGTCTCCCGGTGCGCTGCCCCCGCGCGGCATCCCTTCGGGGCTGCGCCGGGCCCTGACCTTCTGGCGCCGCTCCATCCAGGCGCGGGTCGTCGCGAGCACGCTCGTGCTCTCGGCGGTCGTGGTCAGCATCGTCGGCTGGTACCTGCTCCAGCAGACCCGCCAGGGGCTGCTCGACCACCGGGTCGCCGCGGTCGTGGCGGAGGCCAACAACGAGACCACCGAGGCCCGCAACCGGCTCGCCGCCGCGCCGGGCACCGACATCGATGCCGCCTCCCAGCAGCGCGAGCTGGTCGAGCCGATCATCGAGCGCGGCCTGACCCGCGGGTTCGACGTGGTGCTGGCCGGACCGGTGGGGGAGGGCGGCCGGATCGCCGACGGCGGCGCCGAGTCGACCCCCGGGCTCGACCTCGCCAGCGTCCCGACCTCGCTGGAGGCCCACTTCGACCGGATCGCCGGGACGGCCTGGACCTACACGCGCATCCGCAGCACCGGCAACAGCGGTGTGGAGACCGACACCCCCGGCGTGGTCGTCGGCTCCCAGGTCACCCTGCGCGCGGACGGCGGGACCTACACGCTCTACTACCTCTTCCCGCTCGACGAGGAGCGGCAGACGCTGGCCCTGGTGACCCGCGCCCTGCTGACCGCCGCGGTGCTCCTGCTGGTGCTGGTCGCCGGGATGACCTGGCTGGTCACCCGGCAGGTGGTCACCCCGATCCGGATGGCCCGCCAGGTCGCCGAGCGGCTGGCGTCCGGGCAGCTGCAGGAGCGGCTCCGGGTCGCCGGCGAGGACGACCTGGCCCGCCTGGCCACGTCGTTCAACCAGATGGCCAGCAACCTGCAGCGGCAGATCCGTCAGCTCGAGGAGCTCAGCCGGGTCCAGCGGCGGTTCGTCTCCGACGTGTCCCACGAGCTGCGCACCCCGCTGACGACCGTGCGGATGGCCAGCGACGTGCTGCATGACGCGCGCCACGATTTCGACCCGGTCACCGCGCGCGCCGCCGAGCTGCTGCAGACCGAGCTGGACCGCTTCGAGACGCTGCTGGTGGACCTGCTCGAGATCAGCCGGTTCGACGCCGGCGCGGCGGTCCTCGACGCCGAGGACGTCAACCTCGTCGACGTCGCCCACCGGGTCGTGGACATGACCCGGCCGCTGGCCGAGCAGCGCGGCGTCCACGTCGTGGTCCAGGCGCCGAGCCACCCGTGCCTGGCGGAGGCCGACGTACGCCGGGTCGAGCGGATCGTGCGCAACCTGGTCACCAACGCCATCGACCATGCCGAGTCCCGGGGACCCGAGCCCGAGGTGGTGATCCAGGTGGCCGGGGACGACCACGCCGCCGCGGTGGCGGTGCGCGACTACGGCGTCGGCCTGGCGCCGGGGGAGGCGGCCATGGTGTTCAACCGGTTCTGGCGGGCCGACCCGGCCCGGGCGCGGACCAGCGGCGGCACCGGCCTGGGGCTGGCGATCTCGCTGGAGGACACCCACCTGCACGGCGGCTGGCTGCAGGCCTGGGGGCGGCCCGGGCGGGGCGCGCAGTTCCGGCTGACCCTGCCCCGGCGGGCCGGGACGCCGCTGCGGCAGAGCCCGCTGCCGCTGGTGCCCAGCGACGCCGAGGAGGTGGTCTCGTGAGCCGCCGCCGCCCGTGGGCCCTGGCCGTGGTCGTCACCGCGGTGACGCTCGTCCTGTCCGGCTGCGTGCGGCTGCCGGAGAGCGGACCGGTCGTCGAGACCAGGTCGGCCGGCTCGCTGGACGACCAGCCGATCATCAACATCGACCCGCGGCCCCCGCAGCCGGGCGCCTCGGCCACCGAGGTGGTCAAGGGCTTCCTCGACGCGATGACCGCCACGCCCATCCAGACCACGGTTGCGCGCGAGTTCCTGGCCAAGGACCTGCGCACCTCGTGGAACCCGCAGCGCCGGCTGATCACCTACGCCGACGCGTCCCCACCGCGGCTGCGCGGGCCGAGCAAGGTGGCGGTCACGCTCACCAGTGCCGACCAGCTCGACGCCCGGCTGGCCTGGCAGGGCCGGCTGCCGCGGTCGAAGCGGGTCGTGGACTTCCCGGTGACCATGGAGAACGGGGAGTACCGCATCGAGGATGCCCCGAACGCGCTGATCGTGCCGGAGACGTGGTTCGAGCAGCGGTTCCGCGAGGTCTCGCTGTACTTCTTCGACCCCACCGCCACCATCCTGGTCCCCGAGCCGGTCTTCGTGCCCCGGGGCGACCAGTTGACCACCGCCCTGGTCAAGGGCCTGCTCCGCGGTCCGGGCACCGAGCTGGACCGGGTCTCGCGCAGCTTCATCCCGCCGGGCCTCGACTACGGCGTCTCGGTGACGGTCTCGGACGCCGGCGTCGCGGACATCTCCCTCAAGGGCGACGTGAGCCCCGAGAACTCCCAGGCGGTGGACCTGATGATGGCCCAGTTCGCCTGGACGCTGCGGCAGGACCCCGCGGTGCGAGCCTTCCAGGTCACCGTCGGGGGCCAGCAGATCCAGCTGCCCGGCGGCGTGAGCGAGGTCAGCGTCGAGGAGGGTGCGGCCTACGACCCCACGGGCTTCCGCTCCAGCTCGCTGCTCTACGGCCTGCGCGACGGGCTGCTGGTCTCCGGGACCGCCTCGGGGCTCGACCCCGTCGACGGCCCGCTCGGCCAGGACCGCGAGGGGATCCGCTCCCTCGCGGTGAACCTCGACGCGACCCGGGCCGCCGGGGTCACCGACGACGGCAGCGCGGTGGTCGTGGCCCCCGTGCACGCGCCGGGGACGGAGGTGCGCCAGGAGGCCAGCGGGGCCAGTGACCTGCTACGGCCGGCCTGGGACTTCGCCGACCGGCTCTGGCTGGTGGACCGCACGCCCGGGGGCGCCCGGATCTCCTACGTGTGGCACGACCGGCTGACCGCCCTGCAGGTCTCCGGCATCACGGGGCGCCAGGTCCGTGGCTTCCTCGTCTCGCGTGACGGCTCGCGGCTGGTCGCGGTGGTCCACCGCGGGCGGGCCGGGGACGCGATCATGGTCAGCCGGATCAAGCACGACGACCAGGGCCGGGTGCTCGGCGCCGAACGGGCCCAGCGCCTGGTCTGGGAGGGCAGCGGGCGGCTGCGGATCCGGGACCTTGCCTGGCGCACCACCACCAGCATCGCCGTGCTGAACCTGGTGGGCGACCAGCTCGCCCAGGTCCGCGCGCTGCCGCTCGACGGGTCGCCGCCGGCGATCGGCAGCCTGTCGACGACGCTCCCCGGCAACATCGAGGGCCTGGTCGGCTCGCCGGCTCCCAGCGAGGACCTCTACGCCCGGACCCGGTCCAGCCTGCGCGACCTGTCCAGCTCGGGGAGCGGGCTGCAGAACCTCGAGTCGGGGACCACCGCGCTGGGCTACGTGGGCTGACCCCGGTCCGGGCCGGTCCCGCCCGGCCGGCCGGCGTCCACAGGTGCGCCGCCGGCGCTTGTGGGGACGGCGGTGCTCTGGTCCGATCGGGAGGTGCCCGAGGCCCTGCCGCCGCCACTGCGCGACGCGGCCGCCGACCTGCTGCTCGGCGGCCGGTGCCTGGCGTGCGCCCGGCCGGGGCGGTTGCTGTGCGCGGGCTGCGCCGCCGAGCTGCCGGGCGGCGCGCGCCCGTCCTGGCCCTCCCCGCCGCCGCCGGGGCTGGCCCCACCCTGGGCGGCCGCGGAGTACGCCGGGACCGTGAAGGCGCTCGTGGTCGGCCACAAGGAGCGACGCCTGGTCGGCCTGCGCGGGCCGCTGGGTCGGCTGCTCGCGCAGGCCGTGGCCGCCGCCCTGGCCGGGGCCGGCGACGGGGCTGGCGAGGGGGAGCGGGTGGTGCTGGTGCCGGTGCCCTCCCGCCCCGGCAGCGTGCGGGCCCGCGGCTACGACCCGACGTACGCCCTGACGACGGTGGCCGCGCGACTGGTGCGGCCCGGGACGGAGGTCTCGGTGGCGCGGCTGCTGCGCAGCCGACCCGGCGTGGTGGACCAGGCGGGGCTCGGCGCGGCCGCCCGGGCGGCGAACCTCGCGGGCTCGATGGCCTGCCCGGACAGCGGCCTGCGCCGGCTCGCCCGTCGCGGCCGCCGCGTGCGGGTGGTGCTCTGCGACGACGTGCTCACCACCGGCGCCACGGCCCGGGAGGCCCAGCGCGCGCTGGAGTCGGTGGGCCTGCAGGTGGCTGCCGTGGCCGCCGTGGCGGCCACCCGGCGCCGGTTGCCGCCGTCGCGCCGGTGATTTCGGGCCCGACCTTTCGTCGCGCCCGGTGGTCCACTAGCGTCGGTGCATGGAGTCCGTCCGGGTCCGTGGTTGCGTCGTCGAGGTGCCCCGGCCCGGGGCGCCCCGTCGGCTAGCCGATGCCAGTCGCAGGCGAAGCGGCCCACGTAAGTCCCGCGGCGCGTCCGCGGGGCGATCACGGTGCGGCTTAGAGGTAAGTCCTGCCTCGTCCTCGTCGTCAGACACGGCGCCGGGCGGGAGAAGGGTAGTAGTGGCAGAGAAGCTGCGAACCCCTCAGCAGGCGGTTGTGGGGTCGAAGACCAGGTCGGCCGGGCGGACTCCTCCCACTCCCGTGCCCGCGAATCCTGCGCGCACGAAGCGGAGCGGGTCCTGAGAAACCAACCAAGCACCGGGAGGTTCACATGGAAGTTGTGGTCACGGGTCGGCACTGCGAGGTGTCGGATCGGTTCCGCAGTCATGTCAACGAGAAGCTGACGCGGCTCGAGAAGCACGACCACCGCATCATCCGGGTCCATGTGGAGGTGGACTGCGAACCCAATCCGCGCCAGCACGACCGGGCGGTCCGGCTGGAGCTGACGGCCTTCTCCAAGGGGCCGGTGATCCGGGCCGAGGCCGCGGCCGAGGACAAGATGGGTGCGCTCGACATCGCCCTGGACAAGATGGCCGCGCAGATGCGCCGCGCGGCCGACCGCAAGCGCATCCACCGGGGCCGCCACGCCCCCGTGTCGGTCGGGCAGGCTCTCGCGGACAGTCCGGTCGAGGTCCCCGCGCCCCGCGACGAGTCGGTGACCGAACGCCAGGTGGGCCCCATCGCCGTCACCGGCGACGGCCCGTTGGTGGTGCGCGAGAAGACGCACTCGGCCGTCCCGATGACCCTCGACCAGGCGCTCTACGAGATGGAGCTGGTCGGCCACGACTTCTACCTGTTCGTGGACAAGGAGAGCGAGCGACCGGCGGTGGTCTACCGCCGGCGCGGCTACGACTACGGCGTGATCTCGCTGGACCTGGACAGCCAGGCCTAGCCCCGCCGCACCCCGCCGCGGTCCCGGCGGGAAGGGAGGGATGGTCCGTCCGGGCCATCCCTCCCTGCTGTTCGGGCCACATGCGGGTCCCGTCCGGGTCCCGTCCGTGCCATGATGCGCACGTGGCCGATCACGAGACCGAGTCAGAGCCCGAGCCCATCCGGGTCCTGGTCGTCGACGACCAGGAGCTGTTCCGTCGTGGGCTGACGATGCTGCTGGCCGTCGAGCCCGGCATCGAGGTGGTCGGCGAGGCCGGCGACGGCATCGAGGGGACGACCCTGGCCGCGAGCGCGGCGCCCGACGTGATCCTGCTGGACATCCGGATGCCCAAGCGGTCGGGCATCGAGGCCTGCCTGGCCATCAAGGACGCCGTCCCGTCGGCCAAGATCATCATGCTGACCGTCTCCGACGAGGAGGCCGACCTCTACGAGGCGGTCAAGAGCGGGGCCTCGGGCTACCTGCTCAAGGACTCCTCGATCGAGGAGGTCGCGCAGGCGGTGCGGGTGGTCGCGGACGGCCAGTCGCTGATCAGCCCCTCGATGGCGGTCAAGCTCATCGACGAGTTCAAGCAGATGTCCCGCCCCGAGCGCGAGCACGTGCCCGGGTTGCGGCTCACCGAGCGCGAGCTCGAGGTGCTGCGGCTGGTCGCCAAGGGGCTGAACAACCGCGAGATCGCCAAGCAGCTGTTCATCAGCGAGAACACCGTCAAGAACCACGTGCGCAACATCCTGGAGAAGCTGCAGCTGCACTCGCGCATGGAGGCGGTCATGTACGCCGTCCGCGAGAAGCTGCTCGATCTGCCTTGACCGAGCGTCTGTCCACCGCCCAGGCGCGCCGCGTGGCCCTGGCCGCCCAGGGGTTCCTGGACAAGCGGCACGCGGTGCCGACGATGCGGACCTTCGCGCGCACCCTCGAGCGCACCGGCGTGCTCCAGGTCGACTCGGTCAACGTGCTGCAGCGCGCGCACTACATGCCGCTCTACTCGCGGATGGGCCCCTACGACGTCGACCTGCTGCACCGGGCCGCCGAGCGCCGCCCCCGGCGGGTGGTGGAGTACTGGGCCCACGTCCAGGCGTTCATGCCGGTCGAGCTGTGGCCGGTGATGCAGCACCGGATGGCGGAGTACCGCACCCGCCGCGGCAAGTGGGGGATCGTCGACGAGGACCCGGAGCTGGAGAAGAGCCTCCTGGAGGAGGTCCGCGACCGGGGTGCCTCGACCGCGCGCGACCTCGACGACGGCCTGCCCCGGGCCAAGGAGCACTGGGGCTGGAACTGGTCCAACACCCGCCGGGTCCTGGACTTCCTCTACACCGTCGGCGACCTGGCGATCGCGGGCCGCAACGGCCAGTTCGAGGTGCTCTACGACCTGCCGGAGCGGGTGATCCCGCGCGCGGTCCTGGACCGGCCCACCCCCTCGGCCGCCGAGGCGAACCGGGAGCTGGTCCGCCGGGCGGCCCGGTCCCACGGCGTGGCCACCGCGCAGTGCCTGCGCGACTACTACCGGATGCACAACCGGCACGTCGGCCCCGCGATCGAGGAGCTGGTCGAGGAGGGGGAGCTGGTGCCGGTGCGGATCGACGGGTGGAGGCGGCCGGCGTACCTCCACCGCGACGCGCGGCTGCCGCGCCGGGCCCACGCCCGAGCGCTGCTGAGTCCCTTCGACCCGCTGGTGTGGGAGCGGGAGCGCACCGAGCGGCTCTTCGACTTCCGCTACCGGATCGAGATCTACGTGCCTGCTGCGCAGCGGGTGCACGGCTACTACGTGCTGCCGTTCCTGCTCGGCGAGCGCATCGTCGGCAGGGTCGACCTCAAGGCCGACCGCCGGGCCGGCCGGCTGCTGGTCAAGGCGGCGTACGCCGAGCCGGGTGCCCCGGGCGAGACCGCGGAGGAGCTGGCCGCCGAACTGCGCGACCTGGCCGGCTGGCTCGGCCTGTCCGAGGTCAGCGTCGAGCCGAGGGGCGACCTGGCCCCGGCCCTCGCAGCCCTGGCCTGAGCAGCGCCTCGATCCGGTCCGCCCCGTTCGCCGCACCGGGCCTGGCGCGGATCGCGGCACCCAGCCGGGCGGCCGCCTCGCGGTGCGGGCCCGGGGCGAGCAGGCCGGCCAGCGCCGGCGCCAGCTCGGCCGGCTTCGCGGAGCGCCCGACCACCGCGCCGGCACCCGCCGCGGCGACGCTGGCGCCCACCATCGGCTGGTCCAGGAACGGGTGCATCGGCATGACGAGCACCGGCAGGTCGTGGGCCAGCGCCTGCATGGTCGTGCCGTGACCGCCGTGGCCCACCACCAGCGACATGGCCGGCATCACCTCGGCATGGGGGACGTAGCGGTGCACCTCGGTGTTGGCCGCCGGACGCAGCCCGGCCGGGTCGATCGCCGGACCGGTGGTGGCGACGACCCGGGCCTCGAGGTCGCCGGCCGCGTCGAGCAGGGACTGCAGGCGCCCGGTCATGCCGGGGAAGGCGTAGGTGCTCAGGCTGATCAGCACGGCGGGCTCCCGGGCCTCCGGCCGAGGGCCCAACGGCGGGACCACCGGGCCGATGAAGTCGAGGGCCGTCGCGTGCGGGGCGCGGCTGCCGGCGTCCAGCTCGGGCAGGGTGGCCACGAGGGTGGCCGCCGCACCGGCCAGCGAGCGGGTCGGCCGGAGGCGGCGGACCCGCATCCCCACGCCGAGCGGGCCGCGCAGCCACGGGCCGCGCAGGTAGGCGTCGTAGAGGTGCTCCAGGACGACGTACCGGGTGCCGGACTCGCGCAGGGCCTCCATGGCGCCGAAGAGCAGGCAGTCCACGACGACGAGGTCGGCGGGGGAGCGGCGCAGCGAGTCGAGCAGGTCCCGGCCCATCCCGCGGTCGCCGAACATCGCCAGCTGGGCGAGCGGTGATCCCGGCGCGAGGGACGAGAAGGGGCGAGCCGTGGCGTAGGCCTCGTGCTCGAAGCCGGCCGCCTGCACCGGGCGACGGTTGGCCTCGTGCCCGAGGAAGCGGACCTGGTGGCCGCGGCGGGCGAGCTCGGTGGCGAGGCCGAGCGCGGGCGGCAGGTTGCCACCGCCGTCCCAGGTGACGAAGAGGATCTCGGGCACGGGGACTCCTAGGGGTGGGCGGGTCCGGCCGTCCCGAGCAGCGAGCGGACCAGGTGGTGGATCCGGTTCTCGGTGAGGTCGCGGCTCAGGCCGCGGTCGCGGCGCAGCAGCTTCCACGTGTAGACGTCGGTGGCGACCACGAGCAGGTCGGTCAGCGCCACCCGGTCGTCGGAGGCGTCGAGGTACGGCGCGAAGACCTCCTCGACCCAGGTGCGATGCAGGCGCCGGCCGTCCGTGGTGACCCTGGCCATCAGCTCCTGGTGCGACTCCTGGGCGAGCATCACCAGCACGCCGTCCCCGCGCTGCTCGTAGTGGTCGACGATCGTGCGCACGGCGGCGTCCACGTCGCCGACCGGGGTCCGCCGCTCCGCCACGACCGCGGCCCGGCCGTGCTCGACGGTGGCCTCGACCAGGCGGGCCCGGCTGCCGAAGTGGCGCAGCACGGTCTGCACGCTGACGCCGGCCCGCGCGGCGACGTCGTCCAGCGAGATGTCGGCGACCAGCCGCTCGTGGTGCAGGGCGACGCTGGCGTCGAGGATCCGCCGACGGGTCCCCTCGACCGACCGGGCCCGGCTGGTCATCGTGTAGCTGCGTGCGCTCGTCATGGTCCCTCCATTGAACGCCGGACCGATATTGGCGTCAATGGCGATCAACGTGAAATCTGGCCCCGACCGCGCGTTCGGTTAGGGTGCGCCCGGTGCGCTGGGTAGAGTGGCGCAGCACTCAACTGATCAGGGAGTAACGCCGTCGTGCCTGCCATTCTTGACAAGATCCTCCGCATCGGCGAGGGCAAGATCCTGCGCCAGCTCGAGGCGATCGCGCAGGCCGTCAACGCCATCGAGGACGACTTCGTGGCGATGAGCGACGACGAGCTGCGCGGCATGACCGCGGAGTTCAAGGAGCGCCTCGCCAACGGCGAGGACCTCGACGACCTGATGCCGGAGGCCTTCGCGACCGTGCGCGAGGCGGCCAAGCGGGTCATCGGCCAGCGCCCCTACGACGTGCAGGTGATGGGTGGCGCCGCGCTGCACCTGGGCAACATCGCCGAGATGAAGACCGGTGAGGGCAAGACGCTGGTGGCGACGATGCCGTCGTACCTCAACGCGCTGGCCGGCAAGGGCGTCCACGTCGTCACGGTCAACGACTACCTGGCCAAGTACCAGTCGGAGATGATGGGCCGCATCCACCACTTCCTGGGCCTGGAGACCGGCGTGATCCTGCCGGAGATGACCCCGGCCGAGCGGCGCGTGGCCTACGGCTGCGACATCACCTACGGCACCAACAACGAGCTCGGCTTCGACTACCTGCGCGACAACATGGCCGGCTCGATCGACGAGTGCGTCCAGCGCGGCCACCACTTCGCGATCGTCGACGAGGTCGACTCGATCCTGATCGACGAGGCCCGCACCCCGCTGATCATCAGTGGCCCCACCCAGGACGAGGTGCGCTGGTACGGCGAGTTCGCGCGGCTCGCCCGCACCCTGGTCAAGGACGTCGACTACGAGGTCGACGAGAAGAAGCGCACGATCTCGGTGCTCGAGCCCGGCATCACCAAGGTCGAGGACCACCTCGGCATCGAGAACCTCTACGAGTCGGCGAACACCCCGCTCATCTCGTTCCTGAACAACTCCATCAAGGCCAAGGAGCTGTTCCGCAACGACAAGGAGTACGTCGTCATGGACGGCGAGGTGCTCATCGTCGACGAGCACACCGGCCGCATGCTCGCCGGCCGCCGCTACAACGACGGCCTGCACCAGGCCATCGAGGCCAAGGAGGGCGTGCAGGTCCGCGAGGAGTACCAGACCCTCGCGACGGTCACCCTGCAGAACTACTTCCGCCTCTACGAGAAGCTCTCCGGCATGACCGGCACGGCCATGACCGAGGCCGCGGAGTTCGACAAGATCTACAAGCTCGGCGTGGTGCCGATCCCGACCAACAAGCCGGTCGCGCGGGTCGACGAGTCCGACCTGGTCTACCGCACCGAGGAGGCGAAGTACCTCGCGGTCGTCGAGGACATCGCCGAGCGGAACGCCAAGGGCCAGCCGGTGCTGGTCGGCACGGTCTCGGTGGAGAAGTCCGAGCACCTCTCCCAGCTGCTGCGCCAGCGCGGGGTGCCGCACACGGTGCTGAACGCCAAGGTGCACGCCGACGAGGCCAAGATCGTCGCGCTCGCCGGCCACAAGGGTGCGGTCACGGTCGCCACGAACATGGCCGGTCGAGGCACCGACATCATGCTCGGTGGCTCGGTGGATTTCCTCGCCGACCAGGAGCTCCGCAAGCAGGGCCTGGAGCCCGCGGGCGAGACCGCCGAGCAGTACGACGCCGCGTGGCCCGCGATGGTCGAGAGGATCAAGGCGCAGGTCGCGGCCGAGCACGACGCGGTCAAGGAGGTCGGCGGGCTCTACGTCGTCGGCACCGAGCGCCACGAGTCCCGGCGCATCGACAACCAGCTGCGTGGTCGCTCCGGCCGCCAGGGCGACCCGGGCGCGTCCCGGTTCTACCTGTCGCTGCAGGACGAGCTGATGCGGCTGTTCAAGTCCGACTGGGTCGACCGGGTGCTCCAGGTGCTGAAGATCCCCGACGACGTCCCGATCGAGAACAAGAGGGTCACGAACGCGATCGCCAACGCCCAGGGCCAGGTGGAGTCGCAGAACTTCGAGTCCCGCAAGAACGTCTTGAAGTACGACGACGTGATGGACCGGCAGCGCAAGGTGATCTACACCGAGCGCCGCCGCGTCCTGGAGGGTGCCGACCTGCGCGAGCAGATCCGGACCTTCGTCGACGACGTCGTCACCGGCTACGTCAACGGCTTCACCCAGGAGTTCGCCGAGGAGTGGGACCTCGAGGCGCTGTGGACCGCGCTGCGCCAGCTCTTCCCGATCTCCCTCGACCCCGAGGTGCTGGTCAAGCAGGCCGGTGGCCGGGCCAACCTGGAGGCCGAGGACCTCGTCGAGGCGATCCGCCAGGACGCCCACGAGGCCTACGACCGGCGTGAGCAGGAGGTCGGCGAGGAGGTCATGCGCGAGCTCGAGCGGCGCGTGATCCTCTCGGTGCTCGACCGCAAGTGGCGCGAGCACCTCTACGAGATGGACTACCTCCGCGAGGGCATCTACCTGCGCGCCTACTCCCAGCGCGACCCGCTCGTGGAGTACCAGCGCGAGGGCTTCGACATGTTCGCCGCGATGATGGACGGCATCAAGGAGGAGGCCGTCGGCTTCCTGTTCAACCTCGAGGTCCAGGTCGAGCCCGAGGTCGAGGTGGAGGGCGAGCCGGTCGAGGAGGAGGTCGTGGAGCCGATGCGCCAGCCGCTGCCGGGTGTCGCCCCCGGCCGCGAGGCGCCGCACATCCACGCCAAGGGGCTCGACCTCCCGCAGCAGCCCGCGAACCTGTCCTACTCCGCGCCCTCCGAGGACGGGGAGGCCGAGGTCCGGGCCGCGGCCGCCGCGAGCGCGGACGACGAGTACGCCGGGATCGGCCGCAACGACAAGTGTCCCTGCGGCTCGGGCAAGAAGTTCAAGCAGTGCCACGGTCGTCCCGGTGGCCCCACCGGGTTGACCGCGCGGGTCTCCTGACCCGACCCCCGACGAGCGGGTCCGCCGGCGCGTCCTCGGTCACGCGAACTCGAGGGCGGTGCACAGCCACCGGTCGCCGCGTCGCTCGAACCGGGCGGCCAGCGCCCGGGAGCGATGGCCGTAGCGCACGTGCACGCTGACCTCGGCGACGTCGGGGGAGACGAAGCTGGTGTGCACGCCGCGCACCTGGGGTCGAACCGGCTGGACCCGCCCCTGGCCGGGCAGGTGGTGGCCGGCGCGGGCCACCAGCTGTGCCCGGCGCTGGAGGTCGGTGTAGACGCGGCGGCTCGACCAGCGCAGCAGCTGGGAGGCGGGGCGGTCCCCGCCGACGATCTCGACGGCGGCCTGGGCGTAGCGGCGCGACCACTGCTCGAGGTCCCGGCGGGCGGCCCGGTCCAGCGTGATGACCTCGCCCGGGGGGCGCCCGTGGCGGTGCGCCCGAGGCGGCG
This sequence comes from Nocardioides panaciterrulae, assembly GCF_013409645.1. NCBI lineage: Bacteria > Bacillati > Actinomycetota > Actinomycetes > Propionibacteriales > Nocardioidaceae > Nocardioides > Nocardioides panaciterrulae. Next base: position 1,116,535 of record NZ_JACCBG010000001.1, read on the forward strand.
GCTCGTGCCGGGGTTGCAGGTCGAGCGCGAGGGTGCCCTGCACGCTGGCGACGGGGACGGGCGACGGGAACGGCAGCACCTGGTTGCTCCGGGCGCCGGCCGGCTGGTCGGGTTGCGGGCGGGTCTGGCGGTCGGTCGGGGACATGGCTGACTCCTCTCGTGGTGGGCGGGGTCGACTCAGGAGCGCGGGACGCGCAGCCGCTCGCCGGGTCTGATCAGGTCGGGATCGGGCCCGATGACGGCGCGGTTGAGCGCATAGAGGCGCTGCCAGCGCAGCGTCAGCGTGCGGTCGGTGGCGGCTCCGGGCAGCGCCCGGCCGGCGAGCGCCCACAAGGTGTCCCCGGGGCGCACGACCACCGTGCCGGACCGGTGCACCGGGGCGAGTGCCATCGCGGGTCGAGAAGCGGCGGACCGGCGGGGGGCGGCGCCGGTCGCCCGCTCGGGCAGCGGGAGGCCGTCCAGCGAGGCGGCCGCGGTGCCCCGGCCGTGCTCCTGGTGCGAGTGCGGGGCCTGCTGCGCGGGCTGGGCGTGCGCCGGGAGCGCGAGGCCGCCGGCGACGGCGGCGCCACAGGCGACCAGCACCAGGCGGCGCACCGGCGCCGGCAGCCCGCCCGTCCGGGGCCGGCGCTGCCCGCCGGCCGCCGTGGCCGCGAGCAGGACGGTGCCGCACCACAGCCAGGCCGCGACCGCGAGCGAGACCCCGGCGCACAGCCACTCCAGCAGGTCGGCGAAGGGCGCGGTGGCGAGGCGCCCGCCGCGCGCGGCCGCGGCCGCGGCCGCCAGGTCGGGCCCCAGGGCGGCCGCCAGTCCGGCGAGCGCCGCGGTGCCGGCGAGGGCGACCGCCAGGCATCGCCACGGCGAGGCGGTGATCCGTGTGCTCATCGCGAGACCTTTGCGTTTGCTTGCGTTTGCTTCAGTCAACGCGTCTTTACTCGCGGGGTCAACGGTTCGTCCACAGGCCTGCGGTGGCCTGTGGCAGGCTGGCCGCCATGACCTGGGAGGAGGAGCTCTTCGCCCTCCTCGACGACCTGGAGCAGCAGGCCGAGTCGCTCTATGACGCCGACCGGCAGCTCGAGCTGGCCGACCGCAGCCGGGCGGAGTACCACCACGTGACGCTCGCCAGCCGGCTGATGGCCTCGGTGGGCCAGGAGCTGGTCCTCGACCTGCCGGGGATCGGTCCGGTGCCCGGTGTGCTCGAGCGGCTGGCCAGCGGGTGGGGGCTGCTGCGCGGCCAGGGCCAGGACTGGGTGTTCCGCACCGGCGCGGTGCTCCGCGTCCTCGGCGCGTCGCCCCGCTCGGTGCCCGAGGTCGCCTGGTCGCCGGTGGCGAGGCTGGGCCTCGGCTCGGCGTTGCGCCGGCTGGCCGACGCCGGGGAGCGGTGCGTGCTGCACCTGCGGGACGGCGGCCGCCAGGAGGGCGTGCTGCACCGGGTCGGCGCCGACTTCGTCGAGGTCGTCGCGGGGGAGGGGCGCCTCGAGCTGGTGCCCTTCAGTGCGCTGGTGGCGGTGCAGAGCCGCCGTTGACCAACGGGACCGTCAGGTCGCGTCGGCGTCGTACGGCGGCAGCTCGCCGACCTCGAGCGGCCGCAACCCGCGCCGGACCGGCAGCGCCGCCTCGCGGTCGGCCTCCTCCATCGCCTCGGCGATGTGCTTGCGCACGATCGTGCGCGGGTCGAGGTCGCGCAGCTCGAGGTCGGCGTACTCGGGCCCGAGCTCGGAGCGCAGCTCGTCGCGCGCGGAGTTGGCGAGCACCTTGGCCTTGCGCACCAGCTGGGCCGCCTGCCGGGCGAGCTCGGGCAGCTTGTCGGGGCCGAACACCAGCACGGCGACGAACGCGATCACCGCCATCTCCGGCAGTCCGACCCCGAACACGGCTCAGAGCTTGCTGGTCGGGGTGAGCCCGAGCTGCATGCCCGCGAGTCCGCGGCTGCGCCCGGAGAGCACGCCGGCGATCTCGCGCAGCACGGTGGCGGCGGGCGCGGTCGGGTCGGACTCCACGATCGGCTTGCCGATGTCGCCGCCCTCGCGCAGCGAGGTGTCCAGCGGCACCCGGCCGAGCACCGGCACGTCGTAGCCGAAGCGCTGCGACAGCGTGCCCGCCACCCGGTCGCCGCCGCCGCTGCCGAAGACCTCGAGGCGGTGCTCCCTGCCCTCCGCAGTGCAGTGCGGGCAGGGGAGGAAGCTCATGTTCTCGACGACGCCCACGACCCGCTGGTGCATCATCGAGGCCATCGTGCCGGCGCGCTCGGCGACCTCGGCGGCCGCCTCCTGCGGCGTGGTCACGACCACGACCTCCGCGCCGGGAAGGTGCTGGCCGAGCGAGATGGCCACGTCACCGGTGCCGGGCGGGAGGTCGAGCAGCAGCACGTCGAGGTCGCCCCAGTAGACGTCCGCGAGCATCTGCACCAGCGCCCGGTCGAGCATCGGGCCGCGCCAGGCGACGACCTGGTCGCGGCGGGGCTTGAGCATGCCGATGGAGATCACCGAGACGCCGCTGGGCGTCGGGACCGGCATGATCAGGTCGTCGACCTGGGTCGGGCGGGAATCGGCCACGCCGAGCATCGCCGGGACCGAGTGGCCGTAGATGTCGGCGTCGACGAGGCCGACCCGCAGGCCCTGCGCGGCCATCGCCAGCGCGAGGTTCACGGTGACCGAGGACTTGCCGACCCCGCCCTTGCCGCTGGCGATCGCGAAGACCTTCGTCAGGTTCCCCGGCTGGGAGAAGGGGATCTCGCGCTGGGCCTGGCCGCCCCGCAGCGTCTGCTGCAGCTGCGAGCGCTGCTCGGCGGACATCACGCCGAGCCGGAGGTCCACACCGGCCACGCCGGGGACCCGGGTCACGGCCGCGGTGACGTCGCGGTTGATGGTGTCCTTCATCGGGCAGCCGGCGACGGTCAGCAGCACGGTGAGGTGCACGACGCCCGCGTCGTCGACCTCCACGGACTCGACCATGCCGAGGTCGGTGATCGGGCGCTTGATCTCCGGGTCGTTGACGGTCGCCAAGGCGGCGTTGACCTGCTCCAGGGAGGGCGTGCTCATGATTCTCCAGTCTAGGTGGTGAGGGGGCGCCCTACTGCACGGGCCGGGTGGCCGGCTCCGGCTCGTCCTCGCCGGGGCGGTTCAGCTCCTCGAGGTCGGCCAGCAGCGAGCGGAGCTCCGAGCGCAGGAAGTCGCGGGTCGCGACCTCGCCGACCGACATCCGCAGCGAGGCGACCTCGCGGGCCAGGAACTCCATGTCGGCGTGCGCCCGGGCGTCGGCCTGGCGGTCGGACTCGGCGATCACGCGGTCGCGGGCCTCCTGCCGGTTCTGCGCGAGCAGGATCAGCGGCGCGGCGTACGACGCCTGGAGGCTCAGCATCAGCGTGAGGAAGATGAACGGGTAGTCGTCGAAGCGCAGGTCGCGGGGGGCGAGCAGGTTCCAGCCGAGCCAGATGGCCACGAAGGCCGTCATGTAGATCAGGAACCTCGCCGTGCCCATGAAGCGGGCGAACTGCTCGGCGAAGACGCCGAACGCGTCGGCGTTGTACGCCGGGCGCCGGACCAGCGGGCGGCGCCGGGCCTCGCGGGGCGTGTCGAGGCGACCGCCCGCGGTGCGGGTCGAGTCAGCCACGGTTGCCTCCCGGGCGGACGTCGCCGGGACGCAGCGGGGTGTCGCGCCAGTTCTCGGGCAGCATGTGGTCGAGCAGGTCGTCCACGGTCACCGCACCCAGCAGGCGGCCGTTGTCGTCGACCACCGGCGCGGCGACCAGGTTGTAGGTCGCGAGGTGGGCGGCGACCTGCTCGATGCTGGCCTCGGGGCGCAGCGGGTCCATCGTGTCGTCGATCGAGCCCGCCACCAGCGTCGAGGGCGGCTCGCGCAGCAGCCGCTGGATGTGGGCGACGCCGAGGAACCTGCCGGTCGGCGGCTCCAGCGGCTGCCGGCACACGAACACCATGGCCGCCAGGGAGACCGGCAGGTCCGGGTTGCGCACGTGGGCCAGCGCGTCGGCGATGGTGGCGTCGGGGCCGAGGATCACCGGCTCTGGGGTCATCATCGCGCCGGCGGTGTGCTCGGCGTAGGACATCAGCCGCCTGACGTCCTCGGCCTCGTCGGGCTCCATCAGCTGCAGCAGCGTCGCGGCCGTCTCTGGGGGGAGGTCCGCGATCAGGTCGGCCGCGTCGTCGGGGGACATCTCCTCGAGGATGTCGGCGGCGCGCTCGGAGTCGAGGTGCTCGAGGATCTCGACCTGGTCCTCCTCCGGCAGCTCCTCCAGCACGTCGGCGAGCCGCTCGTCGTCGAGGGCGGCCACGACGGCCGTCCGGCGCTCGACGGGCAGGTCGTGGATCATGTTCGCCGCGTCGGCGGGACGCATCTCGTTGAGCGCGGCGATCAGGTGGGTGGCGCCCTGGGTCTCCTCGCGCCGGGTCAGGCCCTCGACGTCGCGCCACTCCGCGACGTGGGTCTGGCCGCGGCGACGCAGTCCTTTGGCGGGCTCCTGGACCGCGACCCGGGACAGCACCCAGTCGCGGTTGCGCGCCTGCTCCATGCCGACGTCGTAGACGGTGCCGGTCACGCCGAGGCTGGGGATGTGCACGGTGCGGTCGAGCATCTGGCCGATCACCAGGGTCTCGGTGGAGCGCTGCTCGAAGCGGCGCATGTTCAACAGGCCGGTCGTGTAGACCTGCCCGCTGTCGATGTTGGTGACCCGGGTCATCGGCACGAAGATCCGGCGCCGGCCGAAGACCTCGGCGACCAGGCCGAGGACCCGCGGCTGGTTGACCTCGGAGCGCACGGCCACCACCAGGTCGCGGACCTTGCCCACCTGGTCGCCCAGGGGGTCGAAGATCGGCAGCCCGACGAGGCGGGCCGCGAAGACGCGGGTGGGGGTCGTGCTCACGGCCCTGACGCTACCGGCCTGCCGCGTGCCGGCGCGCGCAGCATCGCCGGGCGGGGCCGGCGTAACGGCGGGATAGCATGGTGCCGATTCCGCGTGTCCGTCGTGTCGCCCCTCGGAGGTGTCCATGCCCCGCCGTGCCCCCGGGCCGCAACGGCCCGCCAGGCCGGGTCCACGACGACGACGCTGGGAGCCGGCCACCGTCGGCACCGTGGCCCTCGCCGTGCTGCTGCTGGCCCTCTCGGGGGTCTTCCTCGCCTGGGGCCACGTCATGGGCCCGGCCCGGACCTCGGCGGCCGACGTGCCGCCGCCCGGGGGGACCGCCACGTCCACCACCGGGCCCACCACCGGGCCCACCACCACCGCCACCGCGTCCACGGGCGCGTCGGCCACACCGTCCGCGAGCGCGGGGCCGTCCAGCGCGGGGCCGGCCCCGGCGGCGACGACCTCGGCCCCACCGCCGGCCCAGGACGTCGTGGCCCGCACCGAGCCGATCAAGCGCGCGCCGGTCGTGGTGCTGCCCGACCTCGACGTGCTGCCCCCGCTGACGTTCCGGGTCAGCTCCTTCAACATGCTCGGCGCCTCCCACACCGTGCCCGGCGGTGAGCACGCCGACCGCGCCCCCGGTCCGGTCCGCGCCCGGTGGGGCTCCCAGCTGCTGCGTGGCGCCGGGGTGTCGGTGGCCGGGCTGCAGGAGCTCGAGCCCTCGCAGTACGCCGCCTTCCGGGCGGCCACGCCCGGCTGGGACGCCTACCCGGGCTCCCGGCTGGTGCGCAAGTCGACCGCGAACTCGATCGTCTGGGACACCTCGGTGTGGACCCTGGTCGAGGCGCACACGATCGCGATCCCGTACTTCCACGGGCGCTCCACCCCGATGCCCTACCTCGAGCTCAGGGACCGCAGGACCGGGCGGAAGGTGTGGTTCGCCAACTTCCACAACCCCGCCGACGTGCACGGGCCCGCGGCCCGGTTCCGGAGCGTCGCGGTGGCTCGGGAGGTCGCGCTCGCCAACCAGCTGACCGCCTCGGGCACGCCCCTGGTCATGACCGGGGACATGAACGACCGCGAGGCCTACTTCTGCCCGATGACCACCCGGACCGGCATGCATGCGGCGCTGGGCGGGTCGACCGGTCCCAGCTGCGCGCCCCCCGGGGACATGACCGTGGACTGGATCATGGGCTCTCCGGACGTCGCGTTCAGCAACTACCACTCGGTCCGCGGCGGCCTGGTCTACCGCACCAGCGACCACCACTTCCTGTGGACCGACGCCACGGTGGGTGCCTCCGCGGCGTCGGTCCGCTGAGCACCGGCCGGGCCGGTGAGCCTCAGGGGCCGGTGAGCCTCAGGGGGTCGTGGGGTCGGTGACCGGGGCCAGCGCCGTGAGCTCCTGGCCGAGGTCGAACCGGCTCCCGGTCACCGGGGGCAGCCCGAGCAGGTCCAGGGCCAGGTTGGCGACGTCGCCGTTGCGCAGCGGCTGGGTGGCCTCGTCGTAGGCCTGCAGGCGGTGGGTCGCGGCGTACGCCGGGTTGAGCGCGTAGAGGTCCGCGCCCTGCGCGATCCCGGTGCCCCAGACCACCAGCGGGACGGTGTAGTTGGCGCGGCGGGTGGCGTCGCTGCCGTCGTGGCCGCGGCCGCCGTAGTCGGAGGTCAGGATCACCACGGTGTTCTCGGCGAGGTCCGGGTCGGTCCGCACCGCGGTCAGCACCTTGCCGATCATCTTGTCGGTCCGGGGGAGCGACGCGAACCAGCCGGGACGCATCCAGCCCTTCCGGACGCCCTTGCGGGCCGGGCCGGAGAGGTGGGCGAAGCTGAACGCGGCGGGGTCGGTGGTCAGCTGCGCGGTGAGGTCGCGGACCACGGCCACGTCGTCCTTGCCGTTGCTGTAGGTGTCGATCTTGTCCCGGCCGTCGTCGGGGAGGTAGGGGTCGGTCCCGCCGTTGGTCCCGTCCCAGCTGCGGGCGACCACGTCGAGCTCGTCCCGGCTGCCGAACAGGGCGGTGCTGCGGCCGAGGTTGTGGACCAGGTCGAAGACGCTGGAGACGTACCTGCCCCCGTGGGCCGCCCGCACCGTCGACCCGCTGTCCTCGGCGGCGGCGTAGCCGTGGCCGCCGGCCGCCACGTCGACCGGCCGGCCGGTCAGCATGCCGATCACGTTGGGCAGCCGGGTCGTGCTCTCGACCTCGCTGCGCGCGTCGAGCGTCGAGGCGCCCTCGCTCATCATCTGGGCCAGGGCCGGGAGGCGGCCGGCGGCCATCTCCTGGGCCAGGCCCCGGGAGCGCAGGCCCTCCACGTCGAGCACGACCACGTGCTGGACCGGACTGACCACCGGGACCGGCGGGAGGGACGCGGTCGCGTAGACCAGCGGGTGGTCGGTGGTCTTGCGGACCAGCGCGTCCTTCAGCGCGGTGTAGCCGGAGAAGGAGACCTGGGGGCTGCCCATGATCCAGTCGATCTGGGTCGGGCGCGGCACCGTGCAGGTGCCGTCCACGTTGCTGCCGCCGTTGGCCGACTGCAGGGTCGTCGCCGCGGTGATCGGGCAGAAGAACTTCTCCCGGTCGTTCATGTCGCCGGTGAAGAACACCGGGACGTCGGGGGTCTCCTGGTTCAACGCGTTGACGGTGGCGGCCTCGATCCGGACGGCCCGGTTGCGCCACTTCTGCGCGGGGCCCTTCTTGTTGGCGGGGTTGTGGGTGTTGAGGAACCACGCCTGCTGGCCGGTGTGCAGGTTCTGCAGCAGCACCAGCGGCTTGCGGATCGGGTTGCCGTGGAAGTACGGCACCACGACCGTGCGCGACTCCACCAGCGCCCAGTCGGCCTTGCGCCAGGCGATGTTGTTGGCCATCGCGGCGGTGCCCAGCGACCGGCCGGGGAACATCCCCCAGGTGGCCCCGTCGAGCTCCTGGAACTTGCGGTACTGCGGCAGCTGCATCTCCTGGAAGCCCACGACGTCGATCTGGTGCTGGTCGAGCAGGTCGGAGGCCCACACCATCCGTTGGGCGCCGACGGCCCAGCCCTTGCGCTCGCCGCCGGGGCCGGTGTGGCTGGCGCCCAGCAGGTTGAAGGAGCTGACGACGAAGTCGGTGGAGGCCGGCGGCACGTCCGAGGTCCCGGTGGAGGAGGCCTGGCTCGCGGCGGGGAGCAGCGCCCCGCCACCGAGCGCGAGGGCGACCACGGCAGCGGCGGCCGTACGGCGGGGGGTCCGGCGGCTGCCCGGGAAGCGGCTGAGAGTCATGCGAAGGTTCCTGCTCGTCTCGGGATCGGGTCCGGGTCGGGCCCGGAGACACGTCTCCGAGGGTGACCAGCGTGGCCAGTGTTACTGGTGATGCGGCGACCCGCCAGAGGTTCTCACGAACTACCCGCCTGTAATTCACGAGAGGGGCTTGAGTGCCCGGTGGGACCAGTGAAAGTGTCGTGACGAAAGTGACGGACGCCGCGGGGTGACCCGCCGTCGTACGCCGGTCCGTCATCGCAGGCCGTCGATGGGACCCGGGACCGTGAGACTCGCACACGACCACACGCACCTCGACCGTCCGCCCGGCACCCGGCCGGCCCGGCTGCTGCGGCGCCTGGGCCTCGCCCTGGCCGCGGCCCTGGCGCTGTCCTCGGTCCAGGGACTCGCGCCGTCGAGCCGGGCCGACGCGGCCGCCCCCGAGCGGCAGCCCACCGCCAACGTGCACTTCAACAACCCGCTCGGCTCCTCGGCCGAGCAGCGCCGGCTGCTCACCCAGCTGATCCGGGCGGTCGACCGGGCCCCGGCCCGCTCGACCCTGCGGATGGCGGTGTTCTCGTTCGGGGACCCCGAGACCGCCGACGCCGTGATCGCCGCCCACCGCCGCGGGGTGCGGGTGAAGATCGTCTTCGCGGGCAACCACACCTACCCCGCGATGGCGCGGATCATGGACGCGCTCGGCTCGGACACCTCCGCGCGGTCGTTCGCCGTCCAGTGCGACGCGAGCTGCCGGGGCAGCCGCGGCCAGATGCACGCGAAGTACTTCTCCTTCGGGCACACCGGCGAGCGGCGCTGGGTCACGATGGTCGGCTCGGTCAACGTGACCCGCCACAACGCCGAGCAGCAGTGGTCCGACCTCTACACGGTGGCCGACGACCGGAGGTACTACCGGGCCTACCTGCCCTGGTTCAAGCAGCTCAAGGAGGACGTGCCGCTCGACGAGCCCTACGTCCGCCGGTCGGTGCCGGGCAACCAGATCGACTTCACCCCGCTGGCGGTCTCGACCGCGCGCCCCGACCCGGTCCTGCGCGCGCTGGACAACGTCAGGTGCGAGGTGACCAAGGCGGACATCGACCCGGGGGCCAAGCACCCCGACCGGGTCGTGGCGACCCGGCTGCTCATCGGCGCCTACGCGTGGAACGGCGACCGCGGCAAGCAGATCGCCTGGAAGGTCGCCCACATGCAGGCCGCCGGCTGCCGGACCAAGGTGTTCTTCGGCGACGGCATCGGCGGGGCGGTGCGCTCGATCCTCGCCCACCACGGCGTGGCGCTGCGGGAGAGCGCCGACGGCAAGGTCACCACGCACGAGAAGCTGATGATCGTGCACGGGGCCGTGGGCGACCACGCGCGCACCACCTGGGCCTGGACCGGCTCGCACAACTGGAGCAGCCGGGCGCTGCGCCGCGACGACCTGATCGTCCGGATCACCGACGAGCGGGTCGGCCTGCGCTACCGGGCCGGGTTCCTGCGGATGTGGGACCGGGGCAAGGTGGTCGGCGCCGGCTCGGCAGGCGGCTGAGACCGGTCCGCGCTGGGCTAGGATGCCCCGGTGCTGGCCAGTGAGGTCGTCGTCGACGACGAGGGGATCCTGCTCGGCGACCCCGGCCGAGAGGTCGTCATCGACGCCCTGTTCGACGGCCGGCGGATCTGGTCGTTCTGGCTGCCGAGGGACGCCGAGCGGCGGGGGACCGGCTTCCACGTCGCCTGGCCCGAGACGCTGCGGGACTTCCTCAACGGCTGGACCGAGCTGACCCTGACCGAGCACGGCAGCGAGGAGGCGATCTTCGCCGACGAGGTCCACCTCGGCGCCGGCGAGGACCGGATCGCGGTGGCCACCAAGCAGGGCAAGCCGCTGAGCCTCGACAAGTACCTGCGCCGCGTGCAGTCCTTCGACACCCGCAGTGCCGAGCACGTCGGGCCGCTGCTCGACGCGATCGACGACGTGCTCGAGGCCCTGCGCCGGGTGGGCGTGGACGCGTTCCTGGCCTACGGCACGCTGCTGGGCGCGGTCCGGGACGGTCGCCTCATCGGCCACGACAGCGACGCCGACCTGGGATACGTCTCCGTCCACGAGCACCCGGCGGACGTCATGCTGGAGTCCTTCCGCATCCAGCGCCGGCTGGCCGAGGAGGGCTACCCGATCACCCGCTACTCCGGCGCGGCCTTCAAGGTCGACGTGCAGGAGAGCGACGGGACGGTCCGCGGCCTCGACGTGTTCGGCGGGTTCATGCGCGAGGGCCACCTCCACCTGATGGGGGAGATCCGTACGCCGTTCCAGCGCGACTGGGTCTTCCCGCTCGGCACCACCACGCTCGAGGGGCGCGAGTACCCGGCGCCGGCGAATCCCGACCGGCTCCTCGCCGCGACGTACGGCGACTCCTGGCGCACCCCCGACCCGGCCTTCCACTTCGCCACCCCGTCCTCGACCTACCGCCGGCTGAACGGCTGGTTCCGCGGCATCCGCGTGGGCCGCCCCACCTGGGACCGCCTCTACGCGACGCCCGGGAAGCCCCGGGGCAAGGCCTCGCCGTTCGCGCAGTGGGTCTCGGACCGGGAGCGCGCTCCCGGCGCGTTCGTCGACATCGGCTGCGGTCGCGGGCGCGACGTGGCGCTGATGGCCCGCCGCGGCGTGCCCTCGCTCGGCGTCGACGTGCACCCGCGGGCCTTCCGGGCCCAGGCGCGGGCGCTGGACGCGGAGCTGGGGTCCGCGAACCCCGCGAGCTTCTGGACCTGCAACCTCTACGAGCTGCGCCACGTGGCGGTCACCGGCGCCCGCATCGCCCGGATGCCCGGCGACCGGGTGGTCGTCGCGCGCCACGTCGTGGACGTGCTGACGCGCGCCGGCCGCGACCAGCTGTGGCTGCTCGCGAAGATGGCGCTGAAAGACGGCGACGCCGCGGACGGGCGCCTCTACCTGGAGTTCCTGTGCCGCGAGGGCCGGGACGGGTACGCCCAGGAGCGGCACCTCGAGGTCCGGTCGCCGCGCAAGGTCAGGACCGAGCTGGAGGCGCACGGGGCCGAGGTCGTCGAGCAGGAGGTCCTGCCCGTAGGCTCCGGCCCGGACTCGTCCCGGGTCTGTCGGATCGTCGCCCAGTGGAGTCGGTGAGCACCATGCCAAGCAACAGCCTGTTGAACGCGGTCAGGGGCCGGATCGGCTCGTCCTCGGTGGCCGACCTCCGCCGCCGGGTCGAGGAGCTCGAGGCCGAGGTCCAGGAGTGCCGCGCGGTCAACCTGCGGGTCGCGGAGCTGACCGACGTGGTCACCGAGCTGCTGGTGCCGCTCGCCCAGGGTGACGACGAGAAGGTGCAGGCGCTCCTCGAGCGCTACCACGGGAGCCTCTGAACCGGTGGCGCGTCGGGTCTTCGTCCACCCGGGACTGCCCAAGACCGGGACCACCTACCTGCAGTCGCTGCTCTGGGCGAACCGGGCCGCGCTCGCCGAGCAGGACCTGCTCTACCCCGGGCGGTCGCCGCGGCAGCACATGTGGGCGAGCATGGTGGTGCGGGAGCACCCCGGTGTCGCCAACCGCCAGCCGGCGGTCGCGTCCTCGTGGTCGCAGCTGCTGGCGCAGCTCGGGGACTGGGCCGGGACCGGCCTGGTCAGCCACGAGTTCTTCGGCGCCGCCACCGCCGCGCAGGCGTCCGCGGCGCTCGCGGCGATCGAGGCGGGCGGCGAGGTCGAGGTGCACCTCGTGGTCACCGCGCGCGACGTGCTGACGGTCGCGACCAGCTACTGGCAGGAGTACGTCAAGCACGGCTTCGCGGGCGCCGACCTCGACGAGTTCCCGCCCCCGACCGACCCCTGGGACGAGTGGGGCTGGCCGGCCATCGACCTCGAGGGCGTGCTCCGGCGCTGGGCCCCCGGGCTGCCCCCGGAGCGGGTGCACGTCCTGGTGGTCCCCGGCTCCGACGCGCCGCGGGAGGCGCTGCTGCACGAGTTCGCCGCGATCCTGGGCGTCGACGCGACCGGCTTCACCACGACCCGGGCGCGGGAGAACGGCTCGCTGGGCGTGGTCGAGGTCGAGCTGCTGCGCCGGATCGGGCGAGAGCTCGACGGGTTCACCGCCGCGATCGACCGGGGCGTTTGGATCCGCAGCTACCTGAGCCAGGGCAAGCTGGTGCCGCGCCGGGGTGAACGGTTCCTGCCGTCGGGGGAGCGGGTCGCCGAGCTGCGCGCGAGCGCCGAACGGGCCGTGGCCCACGTCCGCGACGCCGGGTTCACCGTCCACGGCGACCTCGAGCGGCTGCTGGTGCCCGAGGAGCTGCCCGAGCTGCGCCACCCGGCGTCGGTCACCGACGCCGAGCTGCTCGACGCGGCGGTCGGGACGATCGCCGGGCTGATGACCGACGTGCGCCGCTTCCGCCGGGAGAACACCGAGCTGCGCAAGCAGGAGGCGGCCCGGGTGGCCGCGGCGGCCCGGGAGGTCGCGGCGGCCCGGGACGGCGGCCTGCGCGGCCGGCTCGGGGACGCCGTACGCCGGCTCCGTCCGCCCCGCCCGTGACCTCTAGGATGGCGCGCATGCCCGGCGACCCGCTGTTCCTCCACATCGGCCTGCAGAAGACGGGCACGTCGTACCTCCAGAGCATCTTCTGGCAGAGCCAGGACGCGCTGCGCGAGCAGGGCCTGGACATGGTGCCGCGGTCCAAGCGCGACACGTTCTGGCTGATGCTGCGCGTCCGGGGCCGCTACAACGCGGAGTTCGACCCGCCGGCCGTGGCCGCGGCGCTGGACCGGCTGCCCGCGGCGCTCGCGCGGGCCACCTCCGGCCGCGCGCTGATCAGCGAGGAGTCGCTGGCGCCCGCCGACCGAGGCCAGATCCGGGAGCTGCTGGAGGCCTGCGCGGGGCGTGAGGTCCACGTGGTCGTCACCGTGCGCGACCTGGCCCGACAGATCCCCTCGGCGTGGCAGCAGACGCTGCAGGGTGGCGGGTCGGAGACCTTCCCCGACTACCTCGACCGCCTTCGCGCGAACGAGGGGAAGCCGAACGGCCGGCTGTGGCGCAACAAGGACGTCGCCGCGGTGCTCGAGCGCTGGCGCGAGTTCGTGCCGCCCGAGCGGATCCACGTGGTGACGGTCCCGCCGTCGGGCAGCGACCCCGAGCTGCTGCTGGAGCGGTTCTGCAGCGTCCTCGGCGTCGACGCCGCGAAGCTGGACCGCGAGGTCGCCAAGAGCAACTCCGCCCTCCGCCACGTGCACGCCGAGGTGCTGCGCCGCGTCAACGCCAACCTCGACCGCAGCCACCGCCGTCGTGACGTCTACGGCGACATCGGCAAGCGCTACCTGGCCGTCCGCGTGCTCGGCGACGGCGGCGGCGAGAAGGTGAAGATGCCCCGGTCGCTGGAGCCCTGGTGCACCGCGGTCTCCCGGCGCTACGTCGACCACATCGCCGAGGGCGGGTACGACGTCGTCGGTGACCTCGCCGACCTGCTGCCGACGGGCTCGGCGTTCGCGGACCGGTCGCCGGAGCCCTCCGGGGACGAGGTGGCCGACGCCGCCAGCGCGGCGCTGGCCACCGTGCTCACCGGTCAGATGGACCGACTCCGCAGCCGGCGGGCCGCCGCGCAGGCCGCTCCGGCCCGGGCCTCGCTGCCGCGTCGGGCCGCGCGCCGGGCGAGAAGGCTGCTGCAGCGCAGCTGAAACGCCCGGGATGCCTGCGGCTGGGTGATGTTCGTGTCGCGTGTGTTCCAATGGATGCCGTTTTGCAGTTATCTGGGGAAGGCCCTGTCACATGCTCCGACGTTTCGGTCTGGCGCTCGCCGTCGGCCTGTCGATCCTGATCCCGGTCACCGCGGCCCAGCCCGGTGTCGCGGCCTCGGGCACGTCCGTGGCCTCCCGGTCGGCCAGCCCGTGGCGGCCGGCGGCCGGCGCGGCGTTCAACAACCCGGTCGGGTCGCCCGCCGAGCGGGCGAACCTGATGCACCGTCTCGGCCTGGCGATCAGGCACACGCACAAGGGCCAGACGATCCGGATCGCGACGTACTCCTTCGACCGCAAGGACATCGCGAACCTCCTCATCAAGGCGCACCACCGCGGCGTGCACGTCCAGATGGTCGTCAACGACAACTGGACGTCGAGGGCCACCACGCACCTGCGCCACGTGCTCGGCCACAACCCGCACAAGAAGCACTTCGTGGTGATCTGCCAGGGCTCCTGCCGCGGTGGCCCGGGCAACCTGCACATGAAGGTCTTCGCCTTCACCAAGACCGGCGCCGCCAGCGACGTGCTGATGACCGGCTCCACGAACCCCACCAACCGCGCGGTCAACCTGCAGTGGAACGACCTGTTCACCGAGATCGGCAACAAGGACCTGTTCTCGACCTTCGTGGGCGTGTTCAACCAGCTGAAGCTGGACAAGAAGGTCACGCCGCGCTGGGTGGAGTACAACGGCACCGGCATGGACGCGACGTTCTACCGCAAGTCCGCCCAGCAGCGCTCCAGCGTGCGGTCCCAGCCCGCCATGAAGGCGCCGGCTCCCGAGGACGACCCGGTCAACCAGCGGCTGAAGAGGGTCCGCTGCCAGGCGGTCAAGGGCGCGGGCATCAAGGGCCACACGGTCGTGCGGATCATGATGTACGCCTGGCAGAACGACCGGGGCAAGTACCTCGCCGACCGGGTCGCCGCGATGCAGCGGCACGGCTGCGACGTCAAGGCGGTCCTGAGCAGGTCGGGTGCCGGCGTCCGCAAGATCCTCGCCGCCGCACACATCCCGATGCGCAGCGCCGACTGGCAGTACAACGACGAGGGCGGCGTCAACTTCTACTCGCACCTGAAGGTGCTGGCGATCAACGGCACCTACGCCCGCAAGCCGACCCACTCGATCTGGACGGGCTCGGAGAACTGGTCGCGGATGTCGTTCCGCAACGACGAGATGATCCTGCACATCGCGAGCACGAAGACCTACCGGCAGTACATCGCGCAGTTCAACCACCTGTGGAAGAGCGAGACGCACCCGATGGACGTGCACCCCACCACCAAGCCTCCCCGGTGACGATCGTCACGAGCAGGCACTGAGGGCCGGAGGCGGCCCTAGACTCCCTCGCATCCCGCAGACCGACGGAAGGCGGCGTCCATGCGCTTGTGCGAGACCGAGGGCCTCTCCGAGGACCAGAACGAGATCCTGAAGGCGGTGCGGAGCTTCGTCGAGAAGGAGATCCTTCCGGTCGCGACGGAGCTCGAGCACGCCGACACCTATCCCCAGGAGATCGTCGACGGCCTCAAGGAGCTCGGCATCTTCGGGCTGATGATCCCCGAGGAGTACGACGGGCTCGGTGAGTCGCTGCTGACCTACGCGCTGTGCGTGGAGGAGATCGCCCGGGGCTGGATGAGCGTCTCCGGCGTGATCAACACCCACTTCATCGTGGCGTACATGCTGATGCACCACGGCACGGAGGAGCAGAAGCGCAAGTACCTCCCGCGGATGGCGACCGGTGAGGTGCGCGGCGCGTTCTCGATGTCCGAGCCCGGGCTGGGGTCGGACGTGTCGGCGATCAAGACCAAGGCCACCCGGCTCGACGACGGCTACGAGATCACCGGCCAGAAGATGTGGCTCACCAACGGGGCCACCTCGACGCTGGTCGCCACCTTGGTGAAGACCGACGAGGGCGCCGACTCGGTCTACAAGAACATGACGACGTTCCTCGTCGAGAAGGAGCCGGGCTTCGGGGAGACCGCTCCCGGCCTGACCATCCCGGGCAAGATCGACAAGATGGGCTACAAGGGCGTCGACACGACCGAGGCGGTCTTCGAGGGCCACCGGATCTCGGCGGACCAGATCCTCGGCGGGGAGCCCGGCAAGGGCTTCTACCAGATGATGGACGGCGTGGAGGTCGGCCGCGTGAACGTCGCGGCCCGCGCCTGCGGCATCGCCCTGCGGGCCTTCGAGCTGGGCATCGCCTACGCCCAGCAGCGGGAGACCTTCGGCAAGCCGATCGCGCAGCACCAGGCGATCATGTTCCGGCTCGCGGAGATGGCGACCAAGGTCGAGGCCGCGCACGCGATGACGGTCAAGGCCGCCCGGCTCAAGGACAAGGGCGAGCGCAACGACGTCGAGGCCGGCATGGCGAAGATGCTGGCCGCGGAGTACTGCAACGAGGTCGTCGAGGACTCCTTCCGCATCCACGGCGGCTACGGCTACTCCAAGGAGTACGAGATCGAGCGGCTCTACCGCGAGGCGGCGTTCATGCTGATCGGCGAGGGCACCAGCGACATCCAGAAGATGATCATCGGCCGCCGGCTGCTCGAGGACTACAAGCTCGGCTGACCGGGCGGGACCACCACGCGACGCCGCGCCAGGGCGGGAAGCGGCAGCCTCAGGGCTGTTTCTTCCCGCCCTTGCGCTTGCCCGCCTTCTTGCCGTTCTTCGGGCCGTTGCCCTGGCCGTTCTTCTGGCCGGCTCCCGCGCGGTCGCGACGCTTGAGCGCCCGGTCGCCGTCGCGGAGCAGCACCGTCAGCCCGGCGAGGGCGGCCTCCCGCTCCTGCTCCGCCGTGACCGCCATCGGGTCGACACCACGGACGTCGAGGGGCTCGAGGTCGGCGAGGTCGCCGATGACGGGGACGCCGAGCTTGGCGATCCTCCTGCTCTCGTCGCCGGAGCGCTTGCGCAGCCACCGGGGAACGGCGAAGCCGATCGGCTCCTCCTCGCCCTTGTGCCGGACCAGCGTGTGCTTGGCGAACGCCTTCACCCGGCGGGTGTAGTCCCGGCGGGACAGGCCGGCGAGCTCGGTGTTGAGCCGGCGCATCAGCACCGCGGAGGCCGCGCCCAGGGACTCGTTCGCGCGCGGCGCGTCGTCCCAGGTGTCGGGCTTGATCCCGGCCGCCTCCGAGAAGCGCTCCCACAGCAGCTCCGGCGGCGCGCCCGGGGGCGGCACGGAGACCACGACGACGTGGTCGACGCCGATGCTCTCGGCCCAGCGCCGCAGGACCCGCGCGGCGCCCTGCTGGTTCCAGAAGTGCCGGCCGGCCTCGTCGTCCTCGTGCTCGACGCCGTGGACGTACTCCGCCCAGGTCCACGTCTTGCGGTTCTTGACGCTCTCCTGCCACATCGCGGGCACGTTGCGGCCGAGGTCGCGCAGCGTGACGACCACGGTCAGCTCGGTCCCCGGGAACTCCTCGACCAGCTGCTGGATGCGCACCGGCCGGATCGGCCCGAGGTACTCCATGGACAAGATCGCGGTCCCGGGATGAGCCTGGATCTCCTCGCGCAGGGCCGCCCACTTGCCGGGACGGGCGTGCGCCATCTCCAGGAAGTCCTGCACGGCGTGGACCTGCCGGGCCCAGCTGGGGCCGGGGAAGAGGATGCCCTGCGCCGCGAGCCGTTCCCGGTTGGCGTTGCACCGGCCCTGGACGAAGGTCGTGCCGGACTTCATCAGCCCCACGTGCAGCACCAGCCGTTCGGCCACCGGCCTGCCTTCCTGACGACGGTCGTGGACGGCTCATCCTCGCACAATTGCCTCGACGCGAGCCGGGCCGGGCTGCGAGGCTGGCAGGACAGACCTGAGGAGGAAGACATGCCCGAGAGCAGTGGCACGAACGGCTCCAACGACGACCTCAAGGCCCGGATGAAGGAGGCGCTGGACCGGAAGAAGTCGAACGACCAGGGTGTGCCTCACGGCGCCCCGGCACCGGAGAAGGCGCATGGCTCCGAGGTCGTGGGCGGCGCCCCGAAGATGCACCGGCGCAAGGCCGGCGGCGGGGGTTCCTGAGGGCAGGCGCAGGGCGCAGAACAGCTCGGAGGGCCTGCCTCAGCAGCTGCCGCAGATCTTCCGAGGCGATCTGCGCGACCCGCCGGGACGTGTCCCGCACGCCGACCGTGAGGTTTCCCACGCGCGCCCCCGCTCGCCGCCGACTTCCGCCACGATGGGCGCGAGCCGTCCGGGGCAACGTCCAGGGATCGAGGAGTGAGCATGCAGTTCGGTCGCAGCTACGAGGAGTTCGAGGTCGGGGCGACGTACAAGCACTGGCCGGGCAAGACGGTCACCGAGTACGACGACCACCTGTTCTGCCTGCTGACGATGAACCACCACCCGCTGCACCTGGACTCCCACTACGCCGAGGAGACCACGCAGTTCGAGAAGAACGTCGTGGTCGGCAACTACGTCTACTCGATCCTGCTCGGCATGAGCGTGCCGGACATCTCCGGCAAGGCGATCGCGAACCTCGAGATCGAGTCGCTGCGCCACGTCGCGCCGACCTTCCACGGCGACACGCTCTACGGCGAGACCCGGGTGCTGGACAAGTGGGAGAGCACCTCGAAGGACGACCGCGGCGTGGTCCACGTAGAGACCATCGGCTACAACCAGGACGGCAAGGTCGTCTGCGTGTTCCGCCGCAAGGTGATGGTGCCGAAGCAGAACTACCTCGAGCAGCGCGGGGGCGAGCAGCCCGGTCGTCCCGTGCCGCAGCCGGACAAGAACTGGCCGGGGGAGACCCCCCAGGGGGACCCCCGGAAGGACTAGGAGTCCATCCCCCAAGCGGGGGGTTGATTTTGGTGTCGTCCCGTGCTTTGTGGCACGGTCCGGCGGGTGAGTTCCGAGAATGAGACGACGCAGACCCCTACGCGGGAGACCCGCACCCGGCGGTCGGCCGACTCCGGCTTCTTCGGCCAGCCGCGTGTCCTCGCCAACCTCTTCGGCGTGGAGATGTGGGAGCGCTTCAGCTTCTACGGCATGCAGGGCATCCTCGCGATCTACCTGTACTACTCCGCCAGCCAGGGCGGGCTCGGCATCACCACCTCGGTGGCGACCGGCATCGTCGGGGCGTACGGCGGCGCCGTCTACCTCTCGACCATCCTCGGCGCCTGGTTCGCCGACCGGGTCATGGGGCCGGAGCGGACGCTGTTCTACTCCGCGGTCGTGGTCATGTGCGGGCACATCGCGCTCGCGCTGCTGCCCGGGCTCACGGGGGTCGGGGTCGGCCTGGGCCTGATCGCCCTCGGCTCCGGGGGGGTCAAGGCCAACGCGACCTCGCTGGTCGGTTCGCTCTACGCCGAGGGTGACGGCCGGCGCGACGCGGGCTTCTCCATCTTCTACATGGGCATCAACGTCGGGGCGCTCGTCGGTCCGCTGCTGACCGGCCTGCTGCAGAAGGGCTGGGGCTTCCACTACGGCTTCGGCCTGGCCGCCGTCGGCATGTTCGTCGGCCTGGTGCAGTACTCCCTCGGCCGCAAGAACCTCCCCGAGGAGACCCACCACGTCCCGCACCCGCTGGAGCCGGCCGCCCGGGTCCGCTACGCCGCCGTCGCCGTCGTCGCGGTGGTCGTCGTCACCGTGCTGGTCATCGTCGGTGTGATCACCGCCGCCCACCTCGCCGGCATCGTGGTCGGGGTCGTGATCGTGGCCTCGGTCGCCTACTTCGCCGTGATCCTCTCCAGCCGGCAGATCACCCGGGTCGAGCGCAGCCGGGTGTGGTCGTTCGTGCCGATGTTCATCGCCAACGCCGTCTTCTGGTCGCTCTACCAGCAGCAGTTCACGGTCGTGGCGATCTACTCCGACAAGCGCCTGGACCGGAACCTCTTCGGCTGGCAGATGCCGGTCTCGTGGGTGCAGTCGATCAACCCCGTCTTCATCATCATCCTCGCGCCGCTGTTCGCGGCGCTGTGGACCAAGTGGGGGTCGCGGCAGCCGTCGACGCCGGTGAAGTTCGGCGTCGCCACCGTCGTGATGGGGGTGGCGTTCCTGCCCTTCCTGCTCATCCCCAGCGGCGCGCACGCCGCCCCGCTGCTGGCGATCGTCGGCATCCTGCTGCTGTTCACCATCGCGGAGCTGCTGATCTCGCCGGTCGGCCTGTCGCTGTCGACCAAGCTGGCGCCCGGCCGCTTCCACACCCAGATGGTGGCGTTGTACTTCCTCTCGGTGGCCCTCGGCACGGCCATGGCGGGCAAGCTCGCGGGCTACTACGACCCGACCGACGAGAGCGGCTACTTCCTCTTCATCGGCCTGGTCGCCATCGCCGTCGGCCTCGTCCTGCTCGCGTTCACGAAGCCGATCCGGCGCCTGATGGCCGGGGTGCACTGACCTCGGGCGCGAAGGCGCGGGCCAGCGGCAGGATCCCCAGCACCAGCACCATCGGTACGGCGAAGCCGAGGCGCAACGAGCCCGCGCCCACCACTCCGGTGAGCACCGCACCGAGCAGCGCGCCGGCGTAGTTGAACTGGTTGAACCGCGCGATCACGGCGTCGACCCGGGCCTGTCGCAGGGCCGGGTCGAGGTCCTGGCCACCGGCCAGCCGGGCGGCGGCGGAGAAGCTCAGCGGCGCGATCACGGCGACGCCGGCACCCAGCACCGTGAACCCCACCACGGCGACCGGCCAGGTGGGCGCGAAGACGACCACGGCGAGCGAGGCCGACGCCACCACCGCGCCGACCCGCAGCACCGGCACCGCGCCGTACCTCCCGACCAGGCCGTCGCCGGCG
The DNA here is from genome assembly GCF_013409645.1 of Nocardioides panaciterrulae. NCBI lineage: Bacteria > Bacillati > Actinomycetota > Actinomycetes > Propionibacteriales > Nocardioidaceae > Nocardioides > Nocardioides panaciterrulae. The sequence continues at coordinate 1,137,046 of NZ_JACCBG010000001.1, forward strand.
AGCCGCACCGCGCCGCTGGCCAGCAGGTAGGGGAACGTCGCCAGCGCCACCAGCCCCGAGGGCGTCGCGAAGGTGTGGTCGAGCATCAGCGGTCCCCAGGTCTGGGTCGCGGTGTCGACCATGTAGAAGAGCACCATCCCCAGGCCGACGAGCAGGATCGGACGCCACGGCACCGCGACCGCCGCCGCGGCCTGGGTCGGTCCGTGGTCGCGGCGCAGGAACGGCGCCAGCAGCACCGCCACCGGGACCGCCGCGAGCGCGGCGAGCGCCGGGAGCGGCAACGAGGCGGTGGCCAGCGCCAGGGCCGCCCCCACCACGCCGCCCAGCGTCCAGGCGCCGTGGAACGACGGCAGGATCGGTCGCGCGTAGCGGTGCTCCAGGGCCACCGCCTGCATGTTGGTGGAGGCGTCGACGACGCCCAGCCCCACGCCGTAGACCGCCAGGCCCGCGACGAAGACCGCCCGGTCGGGCGCGGTGGCGAGCACCGGCACCGAGACCGCCAGCAGGCCCAGGCCGGTGCGCAGCAGGGTGGCGCTGTCGCGGCGCGCGGCCACGGTCTCGGCGACCACCGAGCCGGCCCCGGCCAGCAGCACCATCATCAGCAGCAGGCCGGAGAGCACGAGCTCGGAGAGCGCCCAGCGGTCGGAGAAGTCCGGCAGCCGCGTGGTCAGGCTGATGAAGACCAGCCCCTGGGTCGCGAAGGCGGCCGCGGTCGCGGCTCGGGCGCGGCGCAGCGGCCCGGCCCGGCCCGGCGCCGCGGCCGAAGGCGTGCTCATGGGCCGATCGTGGCACGACCTCCACCGCCGCCCGTGCCAGACTCGCGACCATGGGCGAGGTGCAGGTGTGGCTGGTCAGGCACGGCGAGACCGAGTGGAGCCGGGACCACCGGCACACGTCGACGACCGACCTGCCGCTGCTCCCGGACGGTGAGCGGGTCGCCAAGGCGCTGGCCGAGCGGCTGGCCGGCACCGAGTTCGCCCTGGTGCTCACCAGCCCGCGGCAGCGGGCGCAGCGCACCGCCGAGCTCGCCGGCTTCCCGGACGCCGAGGTGGACGAGGACCTGGTGGAGTGGGCCTACGGCGACTACGAGGGCGTGACCACCGAGGAGATCCGGCGCACCGTGCCCGGCTGGACGGTGTGGACCCACCCGTCCCCGGGGGGCGAGAGCCCCGAGCAGGTCGCCGCCCGGCTGGACCGCGTCGTGGCGCGGGTCGGCGGTGCCGCCGGACCGGTGCTCGTCTTCGGGCACGGCCACGCGCTGCGCGCGCTGGCCGCGCGGTGGCTGGGCCTGCCGGTCACCGACGGCCGGTTGTTCCGGCTCGACACCGCGACCGTGTCGGTGCTCGGCCACGAGCGGGAGGCCCCGGTGGTCCTGCGCTGGAACTCTTGACGACGGCCGCGCGCACCTCCACGGTTGTCGCATGTCGCTCGAGGTGGGCTGTCCGCGCTGCTCGACCCCGGTCGCGCGCAGTGGGTCGGCCGGCTGGTCGTGTCCCGAGCACGGACCGATCGAGCCGATGCGCCGACCCCGGGAGGCGTCGTACGACGCGTTCGCCGAGCACCTGCTGGCCGCCGACGGCTTCCCGACCTACCTGCCCTGGCCGCTGAGCCCGGGCTGGAGCGTCAGCGACTTCGCGGTCGTCGGCGAGGACGGCCGGGTCACCGCGACGCTGACCTGCGCCGCGGGCCCCAGCGAGCTCGACGGACCGGTGGACGTGGTGGTGGTCGCCGAGGAGACCGGCACCGGGCTGGGCGCCCGGCTGGCGGGCATCGACCACGACGACCCCGGCCCCGAGGTGGGCCAGGGATCGCCCAGCGTGCGGATCCGGATCGAGAGCCAGGTGGTCCCGCTGTGGCTGGTCTCGATCAGCGCCGGCGACGGCGAGCAGGACCGCTCGGTGCTCGCGGGGGAGGCCCAGGGGCGCTGGCTCTGGCTGGTGCTGCGGCCCGCCTCGGCGATCCTGATGCTGCGCGAGGACTGGATCCTGCGCGACGTCTCGCGGATCGGTGCCCCGCTGCTGGAGACGCCGTTCGGGGGCGCCGCGCCGCTCTGGTGAGGCCGCCGGGTCAGGAGGTGGGGACGAGGAAGCGGGTCAGCACCCGCAGGAACGCGTCGGGGGCCTCGAGGTGCAGGTCGTGGCCGGCGCCGGCCACCGTCACCACCTCGGTGTCCGGCCGCAGCGCGCACATGCTCTCGACCTCACGCTCGCTGAGCGAGCCGTGCTCGCCACGCACCAGCAGCGTCGGCACCCGCACCTGGGACCACTCCTCGAGGAAGGCCCGCTCGTGCACCGTCGCGACCGCCCGGGTCAGCGTCGCCGCGTCCCACTGCGGCCACAGCCCGTCGGCGCGTTCCTCGAGCCCGTCGGCCCAGGCCTCGGCGACCATCCGCGTGGCGCCGAAGAACGCGAGGAACTCCTCGCGGTCGGCGAACGGCACCGGCCACGAGGCCAGCCAGTCGCCGATCCCCCCGGTCCCGGCGACGGTGTCGCCGCCCAGCCCGCCCTCGACCATGACCAGCCGGTCGACCCGCGCCGGCTCCCACGCGGCGAGCAGCATCGCGGTGTGGGCGCCCATCGACTGGCCCACCACCGGCACCTGGTCGACCTGCAGGTCGTCGAGGACCGCGAGCACGTCCGCGACGTACGCCCGCCGGGAGACGTCGTCGGGGCGGCGGGTGCTGCTGCCGTGGCCGCGCTGCTCGACCGAGATCACGCACCAGTCGGCGCGCAGCGCCTCGATGGTCGCGCCCCACTCCAGGGCGTAGCCGCCGAGCCCGTGCAGGAGCACCACGATGGGCTTGTCCTCGGCGGTGTCGTAGTACCAGATCTCCGCGTCGGCGCGCTCGACGCGACCCCAACCGGCGCTCATGTGGCGAGTCTGGCACCCCCGCGGAATCCGCGGGAGCCCCCTCCACCTCCTAGCATTCGGACCGTGCGTATCGACCTCCACACCCACTCGCGGGCCAGCGACGGCACGCAGAGCCCGGAGGAGCTCGTCCGGGCGGCGTCGGCCGCGGGCCTGGACGTGCTGGCGCTCACCGACCACGACACCGCCGAGGGCTGGGCCGAGGCCGCCGCGGCCGCCACCCGGTGCGGGATCGCGCTGGTGCCGGGGATGGAGATCAGCACCCGTCACGACGGGCGCGGGGTGCACCTGCTCGCCTACCTGCCCGACCCCACCCATCCGGCGCTGGTCGCCGAGCTCGACCGGATCCTGGAGGGCCGCAGCTCGCGGCTGCCGGTGATGCTGGAGCGGTTGCGCGAGCTCGGCATCGACATCGGCGACGAGGACGTGGACCGGGTCGCGGGCGACGCGGTCGCCGCGGGGCGGCCGCACGTCGCCGACGCCCTGGTCGAGCTGGGGGTGGTCGCGGACCGCTCCGAGGCGTTCCGCCGCTACCTGAGCGCGGGTCGGCCCGCCTATGCCAACCGGTACGCCGCGCCCCTGGAGCGGATGCTCTCGATCATCGACGCCGCGGGCGGGGTCAGCGTGATCGCGCACCCGTGGGGACGGCACGGTCGGCAGGAGCCCGACGAGGCCACGATCGCCGGCCTCGCCGAGGTCGGCCTGACCGGGATCGAGGTGGACCACCAGGACCACGACCAGGACGCGCGCGAGCGGCTGCGGGCCATCGCCCGCAACCTCGACCTGGTGGCCACCGGCTCCAGCGACCACCACGGCACCGGCAAGGTCGACCACGAGCTGGGCTGCAACACCACCGCCCCCGACCAGCTCGAGCGGCTGCTGGAGCTCGCCGGCCGGGCGGCCGCCCGCTCCGGCCGGGAGACCCCGCAGGTGGTGGGCGGGTGAGCGCGGTGATCGACACGTTGCTGCTCACCGAGGTCTTCGTGACGCTGTTCGTGATCATGGACCCGATCGGCACCATCCCGATCTTCTTGTCCCTCACCTCCGGGCGGTCCGCGGCCACGGCGCGGAAGTACGCCTGGCAGGCGGTCGCGGTGTCCTTCCTGGTGATCGCGATCTTCGCGTTCTTCGGCCAGCAGATCCTGGGCTACCTCGACATCTCGCTGCCCGCGCTGCAGTGCGCCGGCGGCCTGCTGCTGCTGCTGGTGGCGCTCGAGCTGCTGACCGACCAGGAGAAGGAGCCCACCGCGTCCGTCGGCTCCAACGTCGCCCTGGTGCCACTGGGCACGCCGCTGCTGGCCGGCCCCGGCGCCATCGTGGCCACGATGGTGTTCTCCCGGCAGGTCCACAGCGGGCCGGAGTTCCTGGCGGTCGGCCTCGGGGTCGTCGCCGTGCACGTGTGCCTGTGGGCCGCGATGCGCTTCTCGCTGCCGATCCTGCGCCTGATCCGCGAGGGCGGGGTGCTGCTGGTCACCAGGATCTCCGGCCTGCTGCTCTCCGCGATCGCGGTCCAGCTCGTCGCCGACGCGGTCCGCGCGTTCATCGCCGGCGAGGGCTGACCGGGCACCCGGGAGCGCCCCGGGGCGCCCTCTCGCGCTGCCGGCCTACTTCCGGCCGACGGCCTGGAACCGCTGCAGGAGGCCGCGCGGGACCAGCCGGGCGACCGTGGCGACCGCCTTGTAGCGCTTGCTCGGGATCGACAGCGCCCGGCCGCGGTCGAAGTCGGCGAGCGCCTCGGCGACCAGGTCGTCGACGTCGAGCCACATGAAGGACGGCGCGGAGTCGCGGCGGACGTCCATCCGCTCGTGGAACTCGGTGCGGGTGAAGCCGGGGCACAGCGTCATCACGCGCACACCGCGGGGGCGGTACTCCGCGGCGGCCCAGGAGCCGAAGCTGTTCACCCAGGCCTTGGCGGCGCTGTAGGTGCCGCGGGGGAGGAACGCCGCGACGCTGGAGACGTTGATGATCCCGCCGTGACCGCGCCGGACCATCGGGCCGAGCGCGGCGTGGCTGAGCCGCAGCACCGCGGTCACCAGGACGTCGAGCATCGCGTTCTCCGCGTCCACGGTGTTGTCGAGGAAGCGCTTCCTCAGCCCGAAGCCGGCGTTGTTGACCAGCAGGTCGACCGGTCGGTCGGGGTCGGCCAGCCGGGCCTCGACCCGGGCCAGCGAGGCGCGGTCGACCAGGTCGGCGGCGAGCACCTCGACGGCCACGCCGTAGGCCGACCGCAGCTCGGCGGCGACCGCCTCGAGCCGCTCCTCGTCGCGGGCGACGAGGACCAGGTCGTGCCCGCGGCGAGCCAGCTGCACCGCGAAGGCGTGGCCGATGCCCGCGGTCGGGCCGGTCACCAGGGCGGTGCCGGGGAGGGGTCGCGTCTCAGACATGTGGCCAAGCAAACAGGTGTCGCCGCGATTCGGGCAAGCCGGTCGGGCATGATGTCGACCGATGACCACCACACTCGCGGTCGCCAACCAGAAGGGCGGCGTCGCCAAGACGACCACGGTCGCGTCGCTGGGCGCCGCGCTCGCCGAGCTGGGCCACCGGGTGCTGCTCGTCGACCTCGACCCGCAGGCCTGCCTGACCTTCTCCCTGGGCATCGACCCGGAGGACCTCGAGCTCTCGGTCCACCACGTGCTCACCAAGGGCCTCGACCCCACCGAGGTGATCATCGAGACCGAGGACGGGGTCGACCTGCTGCCGGCGACCATCGAGCTGGCCCGCGCGGAGGCGGAGCTGCTGACCCGCACCGGGCGCGAGCATGTCGTGAAGTCGGTGCTCGAGGGGCTGGAGGAGGACCTCGCCGACGAGTTCTACGACTGGGTGCTGCTGGACTGCCCGCCCTCGCTCGGCGTGCTGACCGTCGCGGCGCTCACCGCCGCCGACGGCGTCCTGGTGCCGCTGCAGTGCGAGACCCTCTCGCACCGTGGGGTGGGCCAGCTCCTCGACACGGTCCACGACGTACGCCGGTTCACCAACCGCCGGCTCGAGGTGTGGGGCGTGCTGCCGACGCTGTACGACGGCCGCACCAACCACGCGCGCACGGTGCTGGAGACGATCAGCGACACCTACGACCTCGAGGTCGTGGAGCCGCCGATCCCCAAGACGATCAAGTTCGCCGAGGCGCCCGCCGCGGGCCGGTCCATCCTGGCCACCAACCGCAGCAACAAGGGCGCCCAGGCCTACCGCGAGGTGGCCGCCAACCTGGTCGAGCGGAGCACGCGGCCGCGCCGCGCCGCGCGCAAGGCGTCGACGAGGAGGAGCTGAGCCGTGGGGCGTCACCGTGAGCAGCAGACCCGGGCCCGCTACGGGCGGATGGCCGTGCTCGGCTCCTCGGCGACCGTCACGCTGGTCGCCGTGCTCGGCGGGACCGGCATCCTGCCCTCCGCCGCCACCGACCACCCGGCCGCCGCGCGGGCGGGCCACCTGATCGCGGCGCCGAGCCCGACGACCCCGCCGAGCGCGACCACCCGGGGACCGCAGGGCCCGGACCGGGCGGCCGACCGGCCGGCCGCCGTGGCGCTGCGCCCCGGGCGCGCCCACAGCGGGATCAGCAGCCCGGGCAGCCCCGACGCCGTCGAGGTGCGCGACCGGACCACGCGGGACGCCGCGCTGCCGCTGCGCTCCGGCGAGGGCCGGCGGATCGTGTTCAGCCAGAACCGCCAGCGGGTGTGGCTGGTCGGCGCGCACGACCGGGTGCGGCGGACCTACCCGGTCAGCGGCAGCGTCACCGACAACCTCGCGCCGGGCACCTACGCGGTCTACTCGCGCTCCGAGCAGGCGTGGGGCATCGACGACTCCGGCACGATGAAGTACTTCGTCCGCTTCGCCCACGGGCAGAACGCCGCGATCGGGTTCCACGACATCCCGATCAAGGACGGTCACCTGCTCCAGTCGGTCGCCGACCTGGGCACGCCGCAGTCCCACGGCTGCATCCGCCAGCGGCGCACCGACGCGATCGCGCTGTGGCGCTTCGCCCCGGTGGGCACCACCGTCGTCGTGGTGTGACCCCGGCGGCCGCGCAGCTCGCGCGGCCCGGCCCCCGGGGCCGAGAGCTCAGTCGGACGAGGCGGGCGCGGCGTCCGCCGCGCCGGAGCCCGAGCCGGACGGGCGGCGGCGCCGACGGTTGCGGCTGCGTCCGGCGCCCTCGGGGCGCTGGCCGCCCTCGGAGTCCTGGCCCTCGGGGCCGCTGGCCGCACTGGCGGTGGCCTCCGCGCCCTCGACGGTCTGGCCACTGCGGCTGCGGGTGCGGCTCCGGTTGCGGCTGCGGGACGGGCGGTCGCCGGAGCGCTCCGTGCGCTCGGAGCGGTCGGAGCGCTCGGGCCGCGGCGAGCGCTCGCGCGGGGGCGCCTCGACGAGCCGGCCCTTCGTGCCGGGCGCGATGCCGAGGTCGTGGAAGAGGTGCTCGGAGGTGGAGTAGGTCTCCTGCGGCTCGTCGAAGGGCAGGTCGAGGGCCTTGTTGATCATCTTCCAGCGGTGCAGGTCCGCCCAGTCGACGAAGGTCACCGCGACGCCGGTCGCGCCGGCCCGGCCGGTGCGGCCGATCCGGTGGACGTAGGTCTTGTCGTCCTCGGGGCAGGTGTAGTTGATGACGTGGGAGACGCCGGCCACGTCGATGCCGCGGGCCGCGACGTCGGTGGCGACGAGGACCTGGATCTTGTCCTCGCGGAACCGCGCCATCGCCCGCTCGCGGGCCGCCTGCTGCATGTCGCCGTGCAGCGGGCTGGACTTGAAGCCGCGCTCGGCCAGGTCGTCGGCGATTCGCTGCGCCTGGCGCTTGGTGCGGGTGAAGACGATGACCTTGCCGGCGTCGTCGGCCTGCAGGATCCGGCCGACGATCTCGGGCTTGTCGAGGTCGTGGGCCTGGAAGATGAACTGCGCGGTGGCGGGTACGGTCGCGTTCTCGTAGGACGACTCCGCGCGGATGTTCATCGGGTGCCGCATGTGGATGCGGGCCAGCGACACGATCGCGGCGGGCATCGTGGCCGAGAACAGCATGGTCTGCCGGGTCTCGGGGGTCATCTTCAAGATCCGCTCGACGTCGGGCAGGAAGCCCAGGTCCAGCATCTCGTCGGCCTCGTCGAGCACCAGCGCGTGCACGTGGGAGATGTCGAGGGCCCGGCGGTTGGCCAGGTCGATGAGCCGGCCGGGGGTGCCGACGACGACGTCGACGCCCGACTCGAGCGCCTCGAGCTGGGACTCGTAGCCAACGCCGCCGTAGACGGTGAGGACGCGCAGGCCGCGGTCCTTGCCGGCCAGCGCGAGGTCGCTGGAGACCTGCAGCGCCAGCTCACGGGTCGGGGCGACGACCAGGGCCTGGGGCTTGCCCTGCGGCAGCTCGGCGTAGTCGGGGTCCTTGGGGGAGACGCTGCGCTGCAGGACCGGGATGCCGAACGCCAGCGTCTTGCCGGTGCCGGTGCGGGCCTGGCCGATCAGGTCGGTGCCCATCAGGGCGACCGACAGGGTCATCTCCTGGATGGCGAAGGGGGTCGTGATGCCGGCGCGCTCGAGCGCGTCGCAAATCTCGGGAAGGACCCCGAGCTCTCGGAACGTGGTCACGTCTTCTGCTTTCGTGAGTAGCTGCTGCGGAAGGACTTCATCCGGGCGGAAGACTCACTCAAGCGCTCTCAAGGGCCTGCCGCGCACATGCCTGGCACGCTTCCCGCCGGTGGCGGGCGCGACGATGGTTCCTCTGCACTGTATCGGTAGGGTGCGCGCATGCCCGAATCGCCCGAATCGTCGGCGCGCGCCGCCCAGCCCGACTGGCCGCCGGCCCTCCAGGACGCCGAGTACCGCGAAGCCGTGGTGGACCTGCTCGGCGCCATCGCGTACGGCGAGATCTCGGCCTTCGAGCGCCTCGGCGAGGACGCCAAGCTGGCCCCCGACCTGCAGGACAAGGTGGCGATCGGGGCGATGGCCACCGCCGAGTTCGGGCACATCGGCCCGCTGCTGGACCGGCTGGCCGAGCTCGGCGCCGACCCGTACGCGGCGATGGCGCCGTTCCGCTCCGCGATCGACCTCTTCCACGAGCACACCGCGCCGGCCGACTGGTACGAGGGCCTGGTCAAGGCCTTCGTCGGCGACAACCTGGCCAACGACTTCTACCGCGAGATCGCGGCCTACCTCGACGCCGACACCCGTGACCTGGTGGTGGCCTCGCTGGAGGACAGCGGGCACTCGGCGTTCGTCGTCGACCGGGTCCGCGCGGCCATCGCCGCCGAGCCCCGGCTGGGGGGACGGCTCGCCCTGTGGGGCCGGCGGCTGATGGGCGAGGCGCTCACCCAGGGGCAGCGGGTCGTCGCGGAGCGCGACGCCCTCTCGGCGCTGCTGGCCGGGGGAGTGGACCGGCCCGGACTCGACCTGGCCGCGATCGGCCGGATGTTCGCCCGGCTGACCGAGCGGCACGCCGAGCGGATGGCCGAGCTCGGCCTCGACTCCTGACCGCGTACTCCTGACGGCGTCAGGCACCGACAGCCCGGGCTCAGGCCTCGCCGACCACGTCCATGGCCAGCATCACGGCGGGCGAGGACGTCCCGGCGTCCCGGATCATCGCGATCGTGACCCGCACGTCGATGGGCCGGCCGCGCCGGTTCACCGCCCGCAACACCTGGGACTCGGGCTCCGCGTCGTGATCGCCCAACCGCGTGCGGATGGGCTGGCGGAGCGAGTCGAGCGGCAGCCCGATGTCCAGGCTGAGCAGTGGCTCCCCGATCGCCTCCTCGGAACGGACCCCCCAGAGGTCCTCGGCCCGGGCGTTCCAGGCCAGGACGCGTAGGTCTCGGTCGACCACCACCACCCCGGAGCTGAGACTGCCCAGGACCGCGGTCATGAACTTGTTCATCCGGTCCACCTGGTCCTGCTGGTCCTGCAGGGCCTCGTTGCTGTACTGGAGCTCGTCGTTCATCGACTGCAGCTCCTCGTTCATCGTCTCCAGCTCCTCGTTGGTGCTCTGGAGCTCCTCGTTGGTGGTCTCCAGCTCCTCGACCGTGCTCTGGAGCTCCTCGTTGGTGGTCTCGAGCTCCTCGTTGGTGCTCTGCAGCTCCTCGTAGGCCGTCGCGAGCTGGCGGTTGGCGTACTGGAGGTCCCGCTGGAGCTGGCGGTACTGCGTGACGTCGTTGAAGATGATCGTCGCCCCGAGATCGGCGCCGTTCTCGTCGCTCATCGGCAGGAACTGGACGTCGAACGACGTCGTCTCGGTCCCTCTCACCCACTCGACGTCGCGCAGCCAGACCGGGCGACGTTCGGCGGCGGCCTGGTCGAGGTGGCCGCGCAGCTCGGTCGGTCGGTAGGAGACCTCGAGGTCCTGGATGGGGCGGCCGAGGTCCCGGGCCCCGAGCCCGAACAGGTGGTTCGCCCGGTGGTTGGCCAGCGTGAGCCTGCCCTGGGAGTCCAGGACGATCTGGGCGGCTGCCGACGACATGAAGGCGGCGCGCTGGAGCCGGGTCTGCTCGCCCTTGCTCAGCTCGGGCCCGTCCGACGCGGCGAGCGTGGTGAGGGCCCGGCGGTCGCGGCGCCCGGTGGGCACCTTGCGGAAGAACCGTCGCTTCAGGTCGACCGGGCGAAAGCTTCCCGAGTGGCCGAGCAGCATCTCGGCCTTGCCGAGGAACAAGATGCCGTCCGGCTTGAGACCGAAGTGGAGACGGCCGAGGATCTGCGCCTGGGTCTCGGCGTTGAAGTACATCAGCGTGTTGCGGCACGCGAGGATGTCCACGTTCGAGATCGGTGCGTCCTGGATCAGGTCGTTGCGCCCGAAGATCACCGAGCGGCGCAGCTCCTTGCGGAACGCGAACCGGCCCGCGGCGCTCTCGAAGTACTTCTCCCGCAGCCCCGCAGGCACCGACTCGAGCTCCTGGGCGGAGAAGGTGGCCTGGCGGGCCTGAGCCAGCGCCTCCTCGTCGACGTCCGTGGCGTAGATCTTCACCCGCTCGCGGTACTCCTCCACGCCGAGGGCCTCGGCGAAGACCATGCCGAGGGTGAAGGCCTCCTGGCCCGAGGCGCAACCGGCGCTCCACGCCCGGATCGGCTGGCCCTCACGCACGGCCAGCAGCTCCGGGATGACCTTCTCCCGCAGGAAGTCCCACGCGTCGGGGTCTCGGAAGAAGCTGGTCACGTTGATCAGGATCGTGTTGAACAGGGCCGTGAACTCGTCCGGGTGCACGAGGAGGTGGTCCTGGTACTCGTCGAAGTCGGTGAGGCCGACGACGGCCATGCGGCGTCGGATGCGGCGCTCCAGGCTGGCGCGCTTGTACCCGGTGAAGTCGAATCCGCGCTGTTCCTTGATGTGCTCGAGGAGTGACTCGAGGCCCGGGTCGACACGGGCGTTGGACATGGACGGCTTCCTCCTGTGCTCAGACCGACGACTGAGCAGAGATCGTGCCACCGATGTTGTCGATCAGCTCGCGCACCAGCTCGGCTGCGCGGATCGCGTCCTCCTCGGTCCGGCGGAACCGGGTCGCCGTCAGGTCGTGTCCACCGGCCGAGGCGCGGGCGCTGAGGTCCCTGTTGAGGGCGGCCTTCTCCTCCAGGCTCCGCAACGCCATCCACAGCGCGCTCTCGAGCGACACGGTCTGGCGCGCGACCAGGCTCTCGGGGGACCAGGCGTGCCCCACCCGGCACCGGTAGCGCACGAGCGGGCCCTCGGTGATCTCGAAGAGCGCGCCGTGGCAGTCCGGGCAGGCGAAGCCCGAGGGCGTGCCGGGACGGTCGGGGTCGTGCATGGCCCCGGGGGCCAGGTCAGCCATGGCGGTCTCCATGTTCATCAGCGGTGTCGGGGCGGGGACCGGCTCCGGTGGCGCCTTCACCAGTCGGGCCAGCTCGGTGGCGATCGCCGCCGCCGGCAACACCTGGTCGACGGCGGCGGCGGTCGCCGCCGCGCGCGGCATGGCGTCGAACAGCGCCTCGTCGAAGTCCTGCACGAGGCCGACCCCGCCCTGCTGCCTGACCGCCACCATGCCGGCGGCCCCGTCGTCGAGGGAGCCCGAGAGCACGACCGCGACCACGCGGGGGCCCTGCGCCCTCGCGGCGGACCGGAACAGGACGTCGATGGCGGGACGGTGACCGTTCTCCTGGGGCCCTCGGGTCAGCGTGACCACGCCGTCCGCGACGACGAGGTGGCGGTCGGGGGGCGCGACGAGGATCGTGCCCCCGGCGAGCGGCTCGCCCTCGACCGCGTGCCGCGCGGGCAGCGGGCCGGCACGCGCCAGGATGGCCGGCAGGGCGCTGGCGCCGCTCGGCGGCACGTGGAGCACCACGAGGACGCAACCCGGGAAGTCGGCCGGCAGCGCGGCGGCGAGCTCGCGCAACGCCTCGACACCTCCGGCCGAGGCACCGACCACGACGACGGTGGGACGCGAGACCTCGGTCACCGGACGTCGCCTCCTCGGGCTTGTACGATGCGAAGAGTCGGGGCCGTCAGCGGCGCGGCGGCGCCGCGAGCTCCACTAGGGAGATTCTGTCATGGCGGACCACACCGAGCACGACCCGATCTGGAGGTCGGCGACCTTCGCGAGCGAGCTGAGCGCTCTCCGTCGACGTGTCGACGAGGCCAGGCTGGCGGGCGCCGGTGACTCGCGCCTGTTGGTCGAGGATCTCGACACGGCCTACGAGGAGCTGCGGGTCGCCGACGCGGACCTGCGCGCCCAGCAGGAGCACATCGTCGGGCTGCTGCGGGACCAGCGTGCGGTCGCGCTCCAGCACGAGCGCACGATCTCGCTGGTCCCGGTGCCAGTGGTCTCCACCGACCGCTTCGGTGTCATCCGCGCCGTCAACTCCGCGGCCGCCACGCTGGTCGGCGCCGGGATCGCCGACCTGGTCCGGAAGCCGCTCGCCGTCCTGGTCGCCCCCGAGGGTCGGCAGGCACTGCGCGACCTCCTCAGCCGGGTCCCCGCCGAGGGGGAGACCGCTCGCTGCCGGCTCGCGGTGCGGCGCCGAGACGGGGACACGGTCGACGTCGAGGCCTTCGCCTCGGCGCTCCCGGGGCACCCGGTCGAGCTCGTGTGGATGCTGCTGGACGCCGACGTGGCGAGCACCGGGTCCGGGGCGGGGCTGCCGCAGGCCGTGATCGACCTCGCCTCACTGCCGGCCCGGCACACCGAGGCCCCCGAGCTCCTCAGGGAGGCCGTGGGCGTGTGCCGGCAGCTCCTCGGGGACGAGATCGAGGTCAGCGTCGCGCTGGGGGACCCGGGGGCGCCCCTGCTCGTGCTGACCTCGTCACAGGAGTCGCGAGAGCTCGACGAGGGGCAGGTGTCCGCTGCTGCCGGGCCGCAGCTGGCGGCACACGCGTCCGGAGTCCTCATCACGACCGACGACATGTCCGACGACCCGCGGTGGCCGGCGCTGCGCGGCCGGATCCACGGTGAGCTTCGAGCCGCCGCGAGCGCGCCGTTCGAGTTCGGGACCGGTGAGGTGGGTGTGCTGAGCGTCTACGCCGCCCGGCACGGCCTGTCGGCGCCGCTGGTGGAGCAGGTGGTGCTGCTGGCCTCGGCGATCGGCACCGCTCTTCACGAGCTCCGGGCCCGCGACGAGCTGCAGGAGATGGCCCAGCAGCTGCAGACGGCGCTGGAGGCCCGTCCGGAGATCGAGCAGGCCAGGGGCATCGTCATGGCCGAGCGGCGCTGTGACGCGGACGCGGCGTTGCGGCACCTGTTGGACCTCAGCAGCGCCCGGCACATGGAGCTGGGCGACCTGGCACGCGAAGTCGTGGACGAGATGTCGGCCGGCGGTCCGCCCCGCCTCTGACGTACGCCGCCGGCCGCAGCGGGCGACGTCTCAGCTGCGGAAGCCGACCGCCCCGACGACGCCGCCGCCGATCTCGACGTAGGCCAGCTTGTCGGCCGGAACCACGACCTTGCGGTGCTTGCTGTCGGTGAGCACGAGGACGCCGCCGGAGGCGACCGCCTCGGTCACGGTCTTCTCGACGCTCTCGGCGCTCTCGTCGGTGTCGACGACGAGCTCTCGGGGGGCGTGCTGGACGCCGATCTTGACCTCCACGGTCGGATCCTTTCGGGTCGGCTGGGTCCGGACCACGCGGGCCCGGCTGGTGTCCGGGACTGGGTCCGGGCCGGGTTCAGTGTTCGTCGGTGAGCGGGTAGCCGCGGATGCCGCGCCAGGCGAGCCCGGCCACGAGTGCGGCCGCGTCGGCCTTGGAGATGCCGCCCCCGCCCTCCGACAGCCAGAACCGGGCGCTGACCTGGGCCATTCCCACGAGCGAGACCGCCAGCAGGCGCGAGGGGTGGTCGGGCAGCCCGGTGTCGTCGTGGATGACGTGCGCGATCATCGAGGCGCACTCGCTGGTCACCCGGTCGACCTGGGCGCGCACGGCCGTCTCGTTGGTGAGGTCGGACTCGAACACCAGGCGGAACGCGCCGGTGTCGCCGGCGACGTACTCGAAGAACGCGTCCATCGTGGCCGCGACCCGCTGCTTGTTGTCCTGGGTGGACTCCAGCGCCTGGCGGCAGTGGTCAATGATCAGGTCGCAGGAGGCGTCGAGCAGCGCGAGGTAGAGGTCGAGCTTGCCGGGGAAGTGCTGGTAGAGCACCGGCTTCGAGACGCCGGCGCGCTCGGCGATGTCGTCCATCGCCGCGGCGTGGTAGCCCTGCGCGACGAACACCTCCAGGGCGGACTCGAGCAGCTGGGCGCGACGCTCACGCCGCGGCATGCGGCCGCCGCGGGGCCGCGAGGTGGCGGTGTCGTAGTGACCGGCGCTCAACGCATGCTCCTCGACCTCGGCTCGGTGCGGGTCGCCCCGCGAGGTCGCAGCCTACCCGCTGGTCACCTCGGTCCGGATGGCGGACCGCGTGCGGCGGGACACGGCGCCGCCGGGAACATGGCAGGTGCCGAGGCTGTTGTGCCGAGCAGACCCGGAGACCGAGAACAAGTTCGAGGAGCGTGCTGTGCCCTTTCCCCCACTCGTGGAGCCGGCCGACGAGCTGACCATCGACGAGGTGCGGCGCTACAGCCGGCACCTGATCATCCCCGACGTCGGGATGGCCGGCCAGAAGCGGCTGAAGAACGCCAAGGTCCTCGTGATCGGGGCCGGAGGCCTCGGCAGCCCGGCGCTGCTCTACCTGGCCGCGGCCGGCGTGGGCACGCTCGGTATCGCGGAGTTCGACGAGGTCGACGAGTCGAACCTGCAGCGCCAGATCATCCACGGCCAGTCCGACATCGGGAAGTCCAAGGCGGTGTCGGCCAAGGAGTCGATCGCCGAGGCCAACCCCTACGTCGAGGTGGTGCTGCACGAGCAGCGCCTGGACAACGACAACGTCATGGACGTCTTCCGCGGCTACGACCTGATCGTCGACGGGACCGACAACTTCGCGACCCGCTACATGGTCAACGACGCGGCGTACTTCCTCGGCATCCCCTACGTGTGGGGCTCGATCTACCGCTTCGACGGCCAGGCCTCGGTGTTCGCGCCGACGCTCGGCGACGAGGCGCCGTGCTACCGCTGCCTCTACCCCGAGCCCCCGCCGCCGGGCATGGTCCCCAGCTGCGCCGAGGGCGGCGTGCTGGGCGTGCTGTGCGCCAGCGTCGGCGCGATCCAGGTCAACGAGGCCATCAAGCTGCTCACCGGCGTCGGCGACCCGCTGGTCGGCAAGCTGATGATCTACGACGCCCTGGAGATGGAGTACCGCAAGCTGAAGGTCCGCAAGGACCCCAACTGCGCGCTCTGCGGTGCGAACCCCACGGTCACCGGGCTCATCGACTACGACGCCTTCTGCGGGGCGATCTCCGAGGACGCCGCCGACGCGGCCGCCGGCTCGACCATCTCGGTGACCCAGCTCGAGCACATGCTCAAGGAGCGGGAGAACGGCGAGCGCGACTTCGTGCTCGTCGACGTCCGAGAGCCCAACGAGTACGAGATCAACAAGATCCCCGGCTCGGTGCTGATCCCCAAGGGCGAGTTCCTCAACGGCAACGCGCTGGGTCAGCTGCCCAGCGACAAGCAGGTCGTGCTGCACTGCAAGAGCGGCGTCCGCTCCGCGGAGGCGCTGGCGGTGCTCAAGGGCGCCGGCTACGCCGACGCCGTGCACGTGGGCGGTGGCGTGGTCGCCTGGGTCAACCAGGTGGACCCGAGCCAGCCGTCGTACTGACCCCCACCACTGCCCCGCCCGCGGCGCGGGCGGGGCAGTGGGAGCCCGTGGGCTAGGTTGACCGCCCATGGGGGCACGACGGGCATCGGTCACCGCCGTGGCGGCGGTGGCCGGCACGGTGCTGCTGGTGTCGCTGCTGGTCACCTGGGCCGCCTCGATCGGGCCCGATGCCGTGCTGCGTGGCGCCGGACCGGCGACCCACCGGGCGAGCGTGACGCCGACCCGGACCGCCACGCCGTCCGGGACTCCCACCGCCGCGCGGTCGTCGCGGCCGCCGCAGCAGCGGCCGGCGGGCCACCACCCGGTGGTCGGCGCGCTGCTGGGCGTGCTCCTCGTGGTGGTCGTCGTGGCGCTCGCCGGCCTGCTGATGCTGGTGCTGCGCCGGTTGTGGGAGGCGTGGACGCTGCGGCGCCGGCCCCCGCCCGAGCCGGAGCAGGCCGACTTCGACGCGATCGAGACCCCGCGGCGGCTCGCCGCCGAGATGGTCCGCGACGCGGCCCGGCAGCGTGAGCTGCTCGAGGAGGGCGATCCGCGCAACGCGATCGTGGCCGCCTGGCACCGGTTCGAGGAGCAGGCGGCCGAGGCCGGCCTACGACGCCGGCCGTGGGAGACCTCGGCGGAGTTCACGCTGCGGGTCCTCGACCTCGTCGACGCCGACAGCGCCCAGGTGGCCCGGCTCGCCGCGCTCTTCCGGGAGGCCCGGTTCTCCGAGCACGCCCTGGGCGAGCCCGCGCGCGCCGAGGCGCTCGCCGCACTCGACGCCGTCCACGCGGGGCTGCAGGCCGTCGCGGGGGCCCGCCGGTGAGGCGCCGCGCCCCGGGCGTGCGGACGCTGCTGCTGCGCGCGCTGGTCGCGCTGCTGCTCTTCGCGGTGCTCGACGTGGTCTTCGCCGTCGTCGACTTCGAGCCGGACGCGCCCCGGCTCGCGCTGCTCGTGCTGGTCTGCGGTGCCGCCGTGGGCCTGCTGCTCGACAGCGTCGACGAGGGCGGGCCGCCGTGGCCGGCCCCGGGGAGCCGGCCGGTGGT
The DNA here is from genome assembly GCF_013409645.1 of Nocardioides panaciterrulae. Classification (NCBI taxonomy): domain Bacteria; kingdom Bacillati; phylum Actinomycetota; class Actinomycetes; order Propionibacteriales; family Nocardioidaceae; genus Nocardioides; species Nocardioides panaciterrulae. The sequence continues at coordinate 1,154,027 of NZ_JACCBG010000001.1, forward strand.
CCCGCGCGGGTCGGATGCGCGGCTGTCGTCCTACGTCCGGCTCGTCGAGGACCACCTGACCGCGCGCACGCCCGACGCCGGCCTGCGCGACCGGCTCGTCGAGCTGTCCGGCGGCCGCCTCGCCGAGGAGCTCGCGGGGCCCCCGCGTCGACTGAGCCGGGCCGAGATCGACGACTACCTGAGGAGGATCGAGGAGCAGTGACGAACCAGATCGAGAGGGTGCCGACCGTCGAGGAGGCCTCCCGCGTGGCCGGGCAGGTGCTCGACGAGGTCGAGCGCGCCGTGGTCGGCAAGCGGCAGGCGCTCTCGCTGGTGCTGGCGGCGCTCCTCGCCAAGGGGCACGTGCTGCTCGAGGACTTCCCGGGGCTCGGCAAGACCCTCGCGGCCCGCTCGTTCGCCCAAGCGCTGGGGCTGGACTTCCGCCGCGCCCAGTTCACCCCCGACCTGCTGCCCGCCGACCTGACCGGCTCGTTCCTCTACGACCAGCGCCGCGGTGAGTTCCAGTTCCGCCGGGGCCCGCTGTTCACCGGGCTGCTGCTCGCCGACGAGATCAACCGGACTCCGCCGAAGACCCAGTCGGCCCTGCTCGAGGCGATGCAGGAGCGCCAGGTGACGGTGGAGGGCGAGACGTTCCGGTTGCCCGAGCCGTTCCACGTGCTCGCGACCGCCAACCCGATCGAGTACGAAGGCACCTACCCGCTGCCCGAGGCGCAGCTGGACCGGTTCCTGCTCCGGGTGGGCTTCGGCTACCCGACGGCGTCGGAGGAGTACGACGTGATCGCGCGCCGGCTCGACCGCCGCCGCGAGGAGGTGGTCCTGGACCGGGTGACCGACGCCGTCGGGCTGGCCGGGCTCCAGGCCGCGGTCGAGACGGTGCGGGTGGACCCGAGCGTGGGGGAGTACTGCGTGGCGCTCGCGGCGGCGACCCGCGAGCACGCCGAGGTGCTCACCGGCTCCAGCCCGCGCGGCTCGCTGGCGCTGGTGCTCACCGCGCGCGCGTTCGCGGTGCTCCGGGGCCGGGACTACGTGGTGCCCGAGGACGTGAAGTCGGTCGCGCGGTCGGTGCTGGCGCACCGGATCACGGTGCGCCCGGAGCTGTGGATGACCGAGGCCAGTGGCCGGCGGGTCGTCGACGAGGTGCTGGCGGCGGTGCCGACCCCGCCCACCCTGGAGGGCGCCGTCGGTGGCCCCCTCGGCGGCCCCGTCGAGGGCGCGTCGTACTGATGGACGGCTGGCGACCGACGGCGGCGCTCGGCCGGGCCCTGGGCCTGGGCGGCCTCGGCACCGCGGTCGCCGTGCTGTTCGGCGAGCCGGTGATCATGGTGCTGACCGCGCCGTTCCTGCTGCTCGGCGCGCTCGGCCTGGTGCACCGGCCCCGGTCCGCGCCGCGGCTGAGCACCTCGCTGGACCACGTGCTGCTGCACGAGGGGCAGGGCACGACGTCCCGGCTGCACGGCGAGGACCTGGCCGGCGTCGAGCACGCGACCCGGCTGGCCGCGGCGGTGCCGCACGTGGCGCTGCAGCCGTCCTCGGGGCGGGTCGGCCGGCTGGTGGGGAGTGACGGCGAGCTGCCCGCCCTCGAGGTCGGCCCCCGCCGGTTCGGACGGCGGCAGCTGGGCGCCGACGCCGTCGCGCTGACCAGCCGCTGGGCGGGCTACCGGTGGGGGCCGGTGATCCTGGTCGGCAGCCAGCTGCAGGCGCTGCCCGTGCGGGCGCCGTTCGACTCGCGGGCCGAGGCGCCGCAGCCGCTGGGCCTGGTCGGCGCGCACCGCTCCCGCCGGCCGGGCGAGGGGACCGAGCTCGCGTCGATCCGGCCGTTCCAGACCGGCGACCGGCTGCGACGGATCCACTGGCGGGTCTCACTGCGCAGCGACGCGCTGCACGTGGTCAGCACCCGGGGCGAGGAGGACAGCGCCGTGCTGCTGCTGGTCGACGCGCTGGCCGACCACGGTCGCTCCGGCGGCCTCGGCGGCGAGGCGAGCAGCCTCGACGTGTCGGTGCGGGCCGCGGCGGCGGTGGCCGAGCACCACGTCCGGGTCGGTGACCGGGTCGGCCTGCGGGTCGTGGGCACCGGCGGGGAGTCGGTGGGCTACGGCACCGGGCAGCGGCACCTGCAGGTCCTGCTGGGGCGACTGGCGGGGCTGCAGGTCGGCACCCCCCGGGCCATGGAGGCCGACCGGGTGCAGCTGCGGGCGGAGGCCGGGACCGTGGTGATCGTGCTCTCCCCGATGCTCTCGGAGGTGATGGCCTCGGTGACCGCGACGCTGGTGCGTCGCGGCCTGCCGGTGCTGGTCGTGGACACGCTGCCGGAGGACGCCGCGCCGGCGGTGGTGGAGGGCACCGAGCCCGCGATCGCCGCGCTGGCGTGGCGGATGCGCCGGGTCGAGCGCCGGGAGGTGCTGGACCGGCTGGCCGCCCTCGGCTGCCCGGTCGTGCCGTGGCGCGGCCCGGGCACCCTCGACGACGTGCTGCGCCGGCTCGCCCGGCGCGCCCAGCTGCCCCAGGTGCCCGCCCGATGATCGCCGAGTGGAGCCCCGGCCAGTGGGCGCTGCGGCTGGTGGCGGCCGTGGCCCCGGTGCTGGCGCTGTTGTGCACCGGGCCGGCCGGCGCGTGGCCGCGGCCCTGGCTGGTCGTGCTGGTGCTGGTGCTGTCCCTGTGCTACGCCCGGGTGCCCGAGTCCGGGGTCGGCACGGGGGCCCTGGGCGCGGTGCTGGTCTGGTGGGGGGTCGCGTTCCGCGACGGGCTGCACGCCTGGGCGCTGCCGTCGGTCGCGCTGCTGCTGGCCGCCCACGTCGCCGGCCTGCTGGCGTCCTACGGCCCCGATCGGCTCGGGGTCGACCCGGCGACCGTCCGGCGCTGGGTCGGGCGCGGCGCCGGTGCCTGGCTGGTGGCGCCGGCGGTCTTCGGGGCCGCGCTCGTCGTCCGGGCCCGGTCGGACCTCCCGGGCGTCTGGGTCGCCGGCCTCTCGGTCGCACTGGTGGCGATGGTCGTCGCCTCGCTGGCCCTGGCGCGGGAGGACTGATGGCGCGGCTGGACCCCGAGGAGTACGCCGAGCTGGTGCTGGTCTGCGTCGAGCAGGTGCCGCGCGGCCGGGTCACGACGTACGGCGCGATCGCCGAGGCGGTCGGGGCCGTGCTCGGCGGGGGCGGACCCCGCCAGGTCGGGTCGGTGATGTCGGCGTACGGCGGCCCGGTGCCGTGGTGGCGGGTGGTCCGGGCCGACGGCTCGCCCCCGGACTGCCACGACGGCGAGGCGCACCAGCACCACCTCGAGGAGGGCACCCCGCTGCGCCCCTCCGGCAAGGTCGACCTGGCCCGCGCGCTCTGGCGACCCACCCCGGACGTCGTCCGGGGCGGTCGCGGGGACGACCGCCTCGGATGACGTCCCGCCGAGCGCGGGCTCAGCCGCGGGCGCGGGTGAGCTCGGCGAGCCGGGCGAGCGCCTTCGGGAAGATCTCCGCCGGCGGGGTGACCAGGCCGGCGCCGACCTGGCCCACGCCCGCGACCTTGCCGGCCATTCCCGTGTTGATCTGGGGAAGGATGCCGGTCCGGCAGACCCGGGTCACGTCGATGCCGCTGGGCACGCCCTGGAACTCCAGGACCGGCACCGACCAGCGCGGGTTCTCGCCCAGCGTGATCTCGTGCATCCGGCGGGTGGTGGCCAGCGCGTCGGGCACCGAGCCACCGACCAGCCGCACGATCGCGGGCGCGGTGGCCATCGCGAAGCCGCCGATGCCGGCGGTCTCGGTGATCGCCGAGTCGCCGATGTCGGGGTTGGCGTCGTCGGGCCCGTAGTCGCCGAGGAAGAGCCCGTCGGCGAGCTGCGCGGGCCCGGTGAACCACTCGTCGCCGGTGCCGGCCACCTGGACGCCGAAGTCGGTGCCGTTGCGGGACATCGCGACCACCATCGTCGAGCCCTCGGTGCCGCGGGCGGCGTCGAGGGCCAGCTTGCAGGCCGGCATCGCGAGGTTGAGGAAGAAGTGGTCGTTGCCGCCGACGAAGCGCAGCACCTCGGCCACGTCGCCGGCGTCCGCGCCGCTGGTCACCAACGCCGGTGCGAGGTCGCGCAGCAGCATCAGCGTGCCGGCCCGGTTGCGGTTGTGCGCCTCGTCGCCCATCTGCAGCATCTGGGTGAGGATGCCGGTGACGTCGACCGGGCCGCTCAAGTCGACGGTGGTGCGGACCGCGCCCTGCAGCAGCGGGCCGAGCACCTCGCGCATCCAGCGCAGCCGGGTCAGCACCTCCGGCCCGTAGGCGCCGTAGCGCAGCACCTTGCCCAGGCCCTCGTTGAGCGAGCAGTGGGTGCGGGCCCCGGTGGCGAGGTCCTCGAGCACGAACATCCACATGCTCGGCGTGACCACGCCGGCCATCGGGCCGACCGCCCGGTGGTGGTGGCAGGGGTCGAGCGAGACGTCGGTGCCGCGCTCGAACAGGCGTACGGCGTCCTCCGGGTCCGCCACCAGGCCCTCCAGCGCCGCGCCGCCCATCAGCGCGCCGCGCAGCGGGCCGGAGGCCCGGTCCCAGGTGATCGGCGGCCCGGCGTGCAGGAACTGGCCGGGCTCGAGGCCCAGCACCTCCGAGGCCGGGGCCACGTCGACCAGGTGGGCGGTCGTGCCCAGCATCGCGGCCAGCGCCCGCTGGTTGGCCTCGTGCCGCAGCGGGTCGGCCGCCACCGTGGCCAGGTCGGCCTCGGTGCCGGTCATCGGCGGGCGCCAGTCGACGCGGGTGACGGCCACGGCCTGGGCGGCCACGGCGTCGGCGAACAGGTCCGCGCCGGCGGACACCACGGTGGTCGGCGTGCTCATCAGCGGGCCTTTCCGGTCGAGGGGAGGAGCTCCAGCGCGCGGTGGGCCGCGCGGGCGTTGGACAGGTGGACCTCGGCGCCGGCCGCCACCAGGGCGCGCACCTGGCGATCCAGCCCCTGCGGGTCGGCGTCGGTGCCGACCACCGCCACCACGACGGGTACGCCGGCCGCCGTGACGGCCGAGACCGCCGGGGCGAGCAGGGCCGCCGGGTCGGGCTCGGACCCGTGACCGAGGACCACGTCGAGCAGCACCACGGCGGTGCGCTCGTCGGCGGCCACCCGGGCCAGGTGGTCCAGGCGCAGGGTCGGGTCGATCATCGGGTGGGCGCGGCCGGCGGTCAGCGCGTCGTCGCCGAAGTCGACGAACGTGTGGCCCGGCCCGCCGGCCGGGGCCGCGAGGTCGGCGTCGAGCTCGAGCCCGGGGGAGAGCGGGATGTTGCTGTGCACCGGGCCGAGGGCCTCGGTGGCGATCAGCATCGCCTCGTCGCACAGCGTGCCGCCGACGAACAGCCCGCGCAGCGCGGTGCCGCGGGTGGCGGGGGCGGCCTCGCCGCTGGCGGGCCAGGACGGTACGGCGTGGCCGAGCCGGCGCAGCACCGCCTCCGCGGCCGCGGTGAGGTCCGGCCGGCCGGCCCCGAGCAGGGCGAGCTCGACCGGGGTGTCCAGCGTGGCGGCGTACTCCTGGATCTCCGCGGCCACCGCCTCGGCCGGTGGCTTGGACACCACGACGACGAGCTCGACCGCGGGGTCGGCGTCGAGCCGGCGCATCGCCTCCCGGGTGGACAGCCCGCGGACGTCGGAGGACAGGTCGCGCCCGCCGACCCCGAGCGCGGAGGTCACGCCCACCCCGGCGTGGTCGAGCAGCGCCAGCAGCTGCTGGCAGCCGGTGCCGGAGGCGGCGACCAGGCCCACCGGGCCGGGGGCGACGGTGTTGGCGAAGCCCAGGCCGAGACCGCCCACGACCGCGGTGCCGCAGTCCGGGCCCATCACCAGCAGCCCGCGGGCGGTGGCGGTGCGCTTCAGGGCGATCTCCTGGTCCAGCGGCACGTTGTCGCTGAAGATCATCACGTCCCGGCCCGCGTCGAGGGCGTCCATCGCCTCGACCAGCGCGCTGGCGCCGGGCACGGAGACCAGCGCGAGCCCGTCGGTGGCGTGCCGCAGGGCCGCGCCGGTGGTGCGGGGCGGCGCGAGCTCGCTGGGCCCGGTGTCGCGCCGGCTCGCGTCGCGCAGCGCCTGGTCCACCGCCGCGAGCGCCCGGTCCAGCGCCTCCTGGTCGGTCACCCGCACGGCGACCACCATGTCGTTGGTGCCCGCCTCGGCCGGGACGGCGAAGCCCATCTGGGTCAGCACGTCGAGGTTCAGGGCGGTGGCCATCGCCACCTGCGCCGCAGCGACGCCGTCGACGCCCTGCACGGTGCGGCTCACCTGGAGCAGCGTCACCGAGTCGGCGTAGGCGCCGGCGCGCAGCTCGACGTGGGTCAGGTCGGTCATGCAGCGACTCCGTTCGTGTGGTGGAGCTGGGTCCGGGCCAGCAGCGCGCCGTAGAGCAGGCCGCCGCCGGAGGTGTGGCCCACGGCGGCGAGGCGGGCCGCCCGGGCGGGCTCGTCGGGGGTGCCGACGGCGGTCAGGTAGGAGGCGAACTCCGGCAGCACCTCGCCGTGGAGCGCGCAGTCCAGCAGCGTCGCGGACAGCAGGGTGGTGCGGGCGGCCAGCGAGCGGACCGCGGCGTCCACCACCGGGGTGGGCCGACCGGCGGCGCGGTGCGTGGCCAGCCAGCCGCAGAGCACGTCGTCGCCGAGCGGGGTCAGGCCACCACCCCGGCCCACGAGGTGGGCCACCTGGGCGGCCGCCAGCGGGCGCGCCGGGTCACCGGCCAGGTCCGCGGCCGCGGCGAAGGCGACCACCTCGGCGGGCAGCGCCGGCTCCGCGGCCGGGGGTGCGTCGAGGCACAGCGCGGCCGCCGGCAGACCGGGTACGCCGGTGTCGACCAGGCGGCCGGGGTGCAGCCGGACCCCGTCGAGGTGCAGGAGCCCGTCGGCGACGTGGGCCGTGCGCCCCTCGAGCGCGCCGAGGTCCTCGCTGACCAGGCGCAGCGCGTTCGGGACCTGGGCCGCGGCCCGACCGACCACGCCGAGGCACCAGCCGTCGAGGTCGATGTAGACCGCGTGCCGTCCCCGGTGCAGCACCGGCCGGGGTCCGTCGGGGGCCCGGCGCAGCCGCTCACGCACCCGTGGCGGCGCGCTGACCGCCAGCGAGCCCGGGGCGGGGGAGCCCGGAGCGGGAGAGTCGGGAGCCACGGTCCCCGACGCTAGTGGCGCAGGTTACGGTTTGCCGATGTGAGGTTGTGCCAACGATCGTCCGGAGGGAGCGCAAACCTTGACACCGAATGAGCGTGGGGCTGCGGTGGCGCTCGCCCGGGTGGACGCCCTGCACACCGGGCTGACCCAGATCGTGCTGGAGGGCGGCAACCTCGACGGCATCGCCGCGGAGGTGGCGCGGGTGCTCGACGTGGGCGTCGCGTTCAGCTCCACCGACGGCCGCGAACGGGCCGCGGCGTTCTCCGAGGAGCACCGCGGGCTGCTCGAGGAGCACGGGCTGCTCGACCCGACCGGCCGGTTGCGCACCGAGCGGATCGGCGAGTCGGCGCGGGCGGGCGCGGGCGAGGTGCGCAGCCTGCGGGTGGCCGCCGGCGGCGTGGACCTGGCCCGGCTGGTCTGCCTGCGCGGCAACGGGCCGATCGACGCCGACGACGTGCACGCCCTCGAGCGGGCCGCCGCGGTGGCGGCGCTGCTGATCACGCGCGAGGAGGCCGTCACCGCGGTCGAGAACAAGTACCGCGGCGACTTCCTGCGCGACCTGCTGCTGCGCCGCACCTCCGACGACGACTACGTCGCCGAGCACGCCGACACCTTCGGGTGGGACCTGGGGCGCCCGGTGGTCGTGGTCTGCGCCGAGATCGACCCGCCCGGGCCCGAGGAGCCGGCTCCGTCCCGGGCGCAGCGCCGCCAGTGGCAGGAGCGGTTCTCCGCGGCCTGGCGTCAGGTGACCCGGGCCCTCGACCCCGCCACCCCCAGCGTGGACTTCTCCTCCGAGGTGGTCACGCTGCTCCCGGTCGGTGAGCTCGGGTCCGGCGCCGAGGCCGCGGTCGCCGGGCACGACGTCGTACGACGTGCGGTCACCGCGGTCACCGGGGACAAGGGCGGCGGCCGGCGGCCGTTCTCGGTGGGGGTGAGCCGGGTCGCCTCCTCGCTCGAGGCGCTGCCCGAGGCCTACGCGCAGGCGCGCCGGGCGGTCGAGATCGGCCGCCGCGTCTCCGGCGGCGGGTCGACGACGTTCTTCGACCAGCTCGGGCTGCACCGGCTGATCGCGCTGATCCCCGACACCGGCGAGCTGCGGGCCTTCACCCGCGACGTGCTCGGTCCGCTCGCCGAGGCGACCACCGAGGCGGCCGACCTGCGCGACACCCTGCAGGTGCTGCTGGACACGAACTTCAACGTCGCCGAGGCGGCCCGCCTGCAGTTCTTCCACTACAACACGATGCGCTACCGGGTCTCCAAGCTCGAGCGGCTGCTCGGGCCGCTCTCGAGCGACCCGCACCTGCGCCTCGACGTCGCGGTCGCGCTGCGGGTGCTGGAGATCGCCCGCTAGCGGCGCCGCCTCCCGCGGCCCCGCACCGGCCCCGCACCGGGGCCGCACCGGGGCCGCCGCCTCCGGCGGGCGCGCCCACAAGACATGCCATCGAAATCGGTGTTCCTTCAGCACTCCTCGCCGTCGAGGGTGTGTCATGTGGATCACTAACTTGAGAGCACCTCGGGGCCAACACTGCAAGCGAAAGGGTCCTGTTCCATGTCGATGTTCAAGTGGGATCTCGTCCATCCCGCGCCGGGCGAGGCCGTCGGTCCGCGCCAGCGCCTCCCTTGGGGCAAGACGGTGGGCCTCGGTGCCCAGCACGTGGTCGCGATGTTCGGTGCCACGTTCGTCTTCCCCCTCGTCATGGGGCTCGACCCCAACCTGGCGATCATGTTCTCGGGCATCTGCACGGTGCTGTTCCTGCTCGTCTGCCAGAACCGGGTCCCGAGCTACCTCGGCACCAGCGCCTCCTTCGTGGCCGGTGTGGCCGCCATCCGCGCCCAGCACGGCGACTCCGCCGACGTGACCGGCAGCATCCTGGTCGCCGGCGTGGTGCTGGCCCTGGTCGGCCTGCTCGTGCACTTCTCGGGGGCCGGGGTCATCCACAAGATCCTGCCGCCGGCCGTGACCGGCGCGGTCGTCATGCTGATCGGCTTCAACCTGGCGCCCGTGGTGGCCGGCATCTACTGGCCGCAGGACCAGTGGGTGGCGCTGCTCACCGCCACCTTCATGGTCTGCGCGGCGGTGCTGTTCCCCGGCTTCTGGTCGCGCATCGCGGTGTTCCTCGCGCTGATCTTCGGCTACGTGGTCTCGTGGCTCTTCGACGGGATCTTCGGCCAGATCCACTCCATCACCGGGTCCAGCAACGGCCAGCAGATCGACCACGACCGCCTGAGCTGGAGCCTGGTCAAGACCGCCGACTGGATCGGCTTCCCGAGCGGCAAGCTCGCCGACGGCGTCTCGGTCGTGCACGGGCCCAGCTTCTCGCTGACCTTCATCCTGCTCGTGCTGCCCGGTGTCATCGCGCTGATCGCGGAGAACACCGGCCACGTCAAGGCGGTCGCCGAGATGACCGGTGAGAACCTCGACCCGTTCATGGGTCGGGCCATCGCCGCCGACGGTGCCGCGACGGCGCTGGCCAGCCTCTTCGGCGGGTCGCCCACCACGACGTACGCCGAGAACATCGGCGTCATGGGGGCCACCCGGGTCTACTCCACCGCCGCCTACTACGTGGCCGCCGCCGTGGCGATCCTGCTCGGCCTCTGCCCGAAGTTCGGCGCCGTCGTCAGCGCCACCCCCGGTGGCGTGCTCGGTGGCATCACCGTCGTGCTCTACGGCATGATCGGCCTGGTCGGCGCGAAGATCTGGGTCGAGAACCATGTCGACTTCGGCGACCCGGTGAACATGGTCGGCCTCGCGGCCGGCCTGATCGCGGGCATCGGCGGGGTCACGCTGACCTTCACCGACAACTTCTCGCTGAGCGGCATCGCGCTCGGCACGATCCTGGTGATCGTCTACTTCCACATGGTCAACCGGCCCCACCGCACCGGGGGCCACCCCACCGCGACCGGTCCCCAGCACCTTGGCGCCGACGAGGTGACGAGGGCACTGTGAAACCAGCACCGTTCGCCTATCGCCGACCCGGGTCGCTCCCGGAAGCACTGGCAGCCCTGGCCGGCGAACCGAACGCCAAGGTGCTGGCCGGTGGCCAGAGCCTGGTCCCGCTGCTGTCGATGCGTCTGGCGGCCCCGACGCTGCTGGTCGACATCAACGCGGTCCCGGGCCTGGACACCATCGAGGTGGTCGAGGGCGGGAGCACCGGCCGTGACCCCGGGGTCACGGTCGGTGCCCTCGCCCGGCACACCGACGTCCTCGCCCACGAGGACGCCCGCCGGGTCCAGCCGCTGCTGGGCATGGCGCTCTCCCACGTCGCCCACGCCACGATCCGCAACCGCGGCACCACGGTGGGCTCGATCGTGCACGCCGACGCGGCCGCCGAGATGCCGGTCGTGCTCAAGCTGCTCGGCGGCCACGTCGAGGCCGAGGGGCCCGCGGGCCGCCGCCGGATCGCCGCCCACGACCTCTACCTCGGCCCGCTGGAGTCCTCGCTGCACCACGACGAGATCGCGGTGTCGGCGTTCTTCCCCGCGCTCGCGCCCCGCGCGGGCGTGGCCTTCGACGAGATCGCCCGCCGGCACGGCGACTACGCGCTGTGCGGCGTGGCGGCCCTGGTCCGCCTCGTCGACGAGCCCGGCAGCGGGACCGTCGCCGAAGCGCGGGCGGGCTACCTGTCGGTCGCCGAGGTCCCCAGCGTCGTGGACCTGACGGCCGAGCTGGCCGGCGGCGTCACCGACGCCGCCCTGGCCGCGGCGGGGGAGCGGGCGCTGGCCGCCCTCGACCCCGCCGACGACATCCACGCCACCGCGGCCTACCGGGCCCAGCTGGTGCGCGTGCTGACCAGCCGGGTGCTGCGCTCGGCGTTCGACCACGCGGTCGCCCGGAGCAGCACCCCCGACGAGGACGAGTGATGACCGACGAGCTCCACCAGGTCCGCCTGTGCGTCAACGGCCTGACCCACGAGGTGCAGGTGCCGGCGCGGCGGCTGCTGTCCGACGCGTTGCGCCACGACCTCGGCCTGACCGGCACCCACGTCGGCTGCGAGCACGGCGTGTGCGGGGCGTGCACGGTGCTGGTCGACGGCCGGCCGATGCGCTCCTGCCTGATGTTCGCGGTCTCCGCGGAGGGTGCCGAGCTGACCACCGTCGAGGGTCTGGCCGAGGAGGACGGCTCGCTCGGCCCGGTGCAGCAGGCGTTCGCAGAGTGCCACGGCCTCCAGTGCGGCTTCTGCACGCCGGGGTTCCTGACCACCATCACCGCCGGGCTGCGCGAGAACCCCCGCCCGACCCGGGAGGAGTGCCGCGACATGATCGCCGGCAACCTGTGCCGCTGCACCGGCTACCAGAACATCGTCAAGGCGGTCGAGCGGGCCGCCGAGCTGGTGGAGGAGCGCGCATGACCACGAAGCTGATGGGCCAGCCGGTCCAGCGGGTGGAGGACCAGCGGTTCCTGCGCGGCCGGGGGCGCTACGTCGACGACGTCGCCGTCGACTCCGAGGCCGGCACCCTGCACGCCGCGGTGCTGCGGTCCCCGCACGCGCACGCCCGGATCGTCGACATCGACGTCAGCGACGTCCTCGACGTCGCGGGCGTCCACGCCGTGTGGACCTACGACGACCTCACCGGCCCGCTGGGGTCCCCGCTGGCGACCCCCCTGATGGGGGAGCCGCTGCCGCTGCTGATCCCGCACCCCGCGTTGACCCACGGCCGCACCCAGTACGCCCTGGCCAAGGACGAGGTGAACTACGTCGGCGAGGCGATCGCCTTCGTGGTCGCCGAGGACCGCTACGTCGCCGAGGACGCGGTCTCGCGGATCCGGGTCGAGTACGACCTGCTCCCGGCGGTGGTCGGCATCGAGACCGCCCGCGCGGCGCGGAACCTGGTCCACGACGACGTGCCCGGCAACGTCGGCGCCCGCCTGGAGCAGAACGTCGGCGACGCGCCGGCCGCCATCGCGAAGGCGCCGCACCGGCTCGAGCTGGACCTCACCATCGAGCGCAGCGCCTGCATGCCGATGGAGGGCCGCGGCACCGTCGCCCGGTGGGACGCCGACCTCGGCCGGCTCCAGCTGTGGACCTCCACCCAGAGCTCGACCGGCGTCCGCGCCGCGGTGGCGGTCAAGCTCGGACTCGACCTCGGCCAGGTCGACGTCATCACCCCCGACGTCGGCGGCGGCTTCGGCGTGAAGATCAACCACCCGTGGCCCGAGGAGCTGCTGGTGCCGATGGCGGCCCGCGTGCTGGGGCGCACGGTGAAGTTCACCGAGGACCGGCGCGAGCACTTCATCTCCTCCGCCCACGAGCGCGGCCAGGTCCACCACGTCACGGTCGGCTTCGACGACGACGGCCGGCTGCTCGGCCTCGACGTGGAGTTCTGGCACGACCACGGCGCCTACACGCCCTACGGCCTGATCGTCCCGATCATCACCTCCACCCAGCTGCTGGGCCCCTACAAGCCGGGCGCCTACCGGGTCACCTTCGAGTCGCTCTACACCAACACCGTGATCGTCACGCCCTACCGCGGCGCTGGCCGCCCGCAGGGCTGCTACGTCATGGAGCGGACCATGGACGCGATCGCGGCGTACCTCGGCCGGGACCGCACCGAGGTGCGGGCCGTGAACTTCATCCAGCCCGACGAGTTCCCCTACGACCAGGGGCTCATCTTCCAGGACGGCCGCGAGCTGGAGTACGACTCCGGCGACTACCCCGCGTCCCTGGTGAAACTCAAGGAGCTCATCGGCTGGGACGACTTCCCGGCCTACCAGCGGGAGCTGGCCGCACAGGGGCGCCGGGTCGGCATCGGCCTGGCCTGCTACGTCGAGGGCACCGGCGTCGGCCCCTACGAGGGCGCGCACGTGCACATCGAGACCACCGGCAAGGTCAAGGTGGCCACCGGCCTGACCACCCAGGGGCAGGGGCACGCGACCGTGTTCGCCCAGCTGGTCGCCGACGAGCTCGGCGTGCGGTTCGAGGACGTCGAGGTCGTCACCGGCGACACGCGGCGGATGCCGTACGCCGTGGGCACCTTCGCCTCCCGGGCCGCGGTGATGAGCGGCTCGGCGATCCACCTGGCCGCCAAGCGGGCCAAGGAGAAGGTGCTCAAGATCGCCGCCGACGCGCTCGAGGTCGACGAGCAGGACCTGCAGATCGTCGACGGCGTGGTCTCGGTCAAGGGCTCCCCGGACGCCGCGCTGGACCTCGGCACGGTCTCGGTGCTGTCCAACCCGCTGCGCTACGCCTTCGACGAGGCGTCGAAGGCCGCGACCCAGTTCTCGGTCGGCGACCCCGGCAAGCCGCCGGTCCCCGAGGACGAGGAGCCCGGCCTGGAGGGCCGGGACTTCTACTCGCCCGAGCGGGCCACCTTCGCCTCCGGCATGCACGCCGCGATCGTGGAGACCGACCCGCTGACCGCGGAGATCACGATCCTGAGGTACGCCGTGGTGCACGACTGCGGCCACCTGATCAACCCGATGATCGTCGAGGGCCAGATCCACGGCGGGGTGGCCCAGGGCATCGGCGGCGCGCTCTACGAGCGGATGGTCTACGACGAGTCCGGGCAGCTGCTCAACGCCTCGTTCATGGACTTCCTGATGCCCTACGTCACCGAGGTGCCAGACTCCATCGAGATCGACCACCTCGAGACGCCCTCGCCGCTCAACCCCCTGGGCATCAAGGGTGCGGGCGAGGCCGGGGTGATCCCCACGTCGGCGGTCTTCGCCGCGGCGATCGAGGACGCCGAGGCCCAGTCCGCACCGGGGTTCACGATCACCGCCATGCCCATCTCCCCGTCCGAGCTGTTCGAGCTGCGCCAGCGCTCGTCGGCCGGCTCCACCCCCGAAGGGACCCGTTCGTGAAGTTCACCGGCGACGCCACCCTCAACGCCCCCGTCGACCGCGTCTGGCAGGCGCTGCTCGACCCGGCCGTGCTCGTGCGCACGATCCCGGGCTGCGAGCGCCTCGAGGCCAAGGGCGAGAACGCCTACGCGATGACGGTCACCGCCGGGGTCGCGGCGATCAAGGGCACCTACTCCGGCTCGTGCGAGCTCTCCGACCTCGACCCGCACAGCTCGCTGGTGATGAGGCTCCAGGGCGCGGGCACCCCGGGCACCATCGGCGCGGACGTGAACGTGCTGTTCCAGGACGGCGGCGACGGCACCACCACGATCACCTACGACGCCGACGCGGTCGTCGGCGGCATGGTCGGCGGCGTCGGCCAGCGGATGCTGACCTCGGTCTCGCGGCGGATGGCCGGGGAGTTCTTCGGCAACGTCGACGCGGTGCTCGGCGGCGTGCCGGCGGTGCCGGCCCCGGTCGCGGTCGCCGAGGCGGCGGCCGCCGCCGGCGCCCCCGTGGAGGCGCAGCCGGGGGTGTTCGTCGCCCCGCCGAAGACCGCCGCCGCCCCGTCGTACGACGACTTCCTCAAGGGCGTCGCGCTCGGCGCGGGACTGGTGCTGGCCGGCGTGGTCGTCGGCGGGTTCGTCGGCGGCGTCCTCGGACGGCGGCGCTGACCGCGATGACCGACCTCTCCGTCGACTCGACCGCGCGCGACCAGGCCGCTGCGGTCCGCAGCCGCGCGATCTCCGCGCGCGAGCTGCTCGACCTGCACCTCGAGCGGATCGCCGAGCGCAACCCGCAGCTGAACGCGATCGTCTCGCTCGACGAGGAGCGCGCCCGGGCGGGCGCCGCCGCCGCCGACGCGGCGCTCGCGACGGCCGGTCGCGACGGCGCCGAGGTGGGGGCCGAGGTGGGGGCGCTGCACGGGCTGCCGTTCGCGTTCAAGGACACCCACGCGGTGGCCGGCTGGCGCACGACGTACGGCTCGCCGCTCTACGCCGAGCACGTGCCGGACCGGGACGAGCTGCTCGTCGAGCGGGTCCGCGGCGCCGGGGCGGTGGTGCTCGGCAAGACCAACGTGCCCGAGTTCGCCGCCGGGTCCCACACCTTCAACACGGTCTTCGGCACCACGCTGAACCCGGTCGACCCGACCCGGTCGGCCGGCGGCTCCAGCGGGGGCGCGGCGTGTGCGCTGGCCGCCGGCATGGTGCCGCTCGCGGACGGCTCCGACATGGGCGGCTCGCTGCGCAACCCGGCGTCGTTCTGCGGGGTGGTCGGCCTGCGGCCCTCGCTGGGCCGGGTCCCGGAGTGGCCGCTCTACAACCAGTGGGAGGCCACGTCGGTGGGCGGGCCGATGGCCCGCAACGTCGGCGACCTGGCGCTGCTGCTGTCGGTGCTGGCCGGGCCGGACCCGCGGGCGCCGCTGGCGCTGGGCGACCCGGGCCGGACGTTCGCGCCGCCGGTGCGCGGGTCGCTGGCCGGCCTCCGGGTCGCGCTGTCGGTCGACCTCGGCGGCGCGTTCGAGGTCGACGACGAGGTCGCCGCGGTGGTCTCGTCCTCGGCGTCGGTGTTCACCGGGGCCGGTGCGTCCGTCGCCGACGCCCACCCCGACCTCGGCCTGGCCGACGACACGTTCCGCACCCTGCGCGCCTGGCACTTCCAGGCGAAGTTCGGCCGCCTGCTGGCCGAGCACCCCGACTCCTTCAAGCAGTCGCTCGCGGACAACATCCGGGCGGGGGAGCCGCTGACCGGCGCCGACGTCGCCCGCGCGTACACGGAGCGCACGGCCCTGGCCGAGACGATGCGCGAGTTCTTCGCCGGCGTCGACGGCCCG
The DNA here is from genome assembly GCF_013409645.1 of Nocardioides panaciterrulae. Taxonomy (NCBI): domain Bacteria; kingdom Bacillati; phylum Actinomycetota; class Actinomycetes; order Propionibacteriales; family Nocardioidaceae; genus Nocardioides; species Nocardioides panaciterrulae. Next base: position 1,169,742 of record NZ_JACCBG010000001.1, read on the forward strand.
GCGTACGACGTGCTGGTGCTGCCGGTCTCGCAGGTGCCGCCGTTCCCCGCGGACCAGGAGTTCCCGACCGCGATCAACGGCCGGCCGATGGCGAGCTACCTGGACTGGATGCGCTCGGCGTACTTCATCACCGTCACCGGTTGCCCGGCGATCTCGGTGCCGTGCGGGACGACCGCCGACGGGCTTCCGGTCGGCGTCCAGATCGTGGCCCCGCACGGGCGCGACCGGTTCCTGCTGGAGGTCGCCGCGGCGTTCGAGGAGGCCGCGGGCGTCGTCCGCGGGTAGGTTCGGCCCATGCCTGTCGAGCTGCTGCGCACCGAGGCCCTCTCCGACCGCGCGCCCTACGCCTACGCCGCGCGGATCTCGGGCGGCGGCGTGGTCTTCACCGCCGGCGCCTGCCCGCTCGACGCCGAGGGCCGGATCGGCCCGGTGGGCGACGTCGCCGGCCAGGCGAGGCTGGTCATGGACAACCTGGTGGCCGCGCTGGCGAGCGCGGGCGCCCGGCTCGAGGACGTCGCGAAGACGACGGTCTACGTCGCGACCGACCGCCGCGAGGACCTGCTCGCGGCCTGGGAGGTCGTGCGAGCGGTGTTCGGCGAGCACGACGCGCCCAGCACGCTGCTCGCGGTCCCGCTGCTGGGCTACGAGGACCAGCTGGTCGAGGTCGAGGCGGTCGCGGTCAGCTAGGACCGACGCCCGGGCTCACTCCAGGTAGCCCTCGACCGTGCCCTCGGGCCGGACCTCGGCCGCGTTCGGGTCCTGGCCGAACTCCCGTCGTGCCCGGCGCTGCCGCAGCAGGTCCCAGCACTGGTCGAGCTCGACCTCGAGCCGGCGGAGCCGCTGGTGCTCCTCGGTGGCCGAGATCTCGCCCCGGGCGAGGGTCTCGCGCAGGCGGTGCTCCTCCTCGACGAGGTCGTGGATCCGATGCCGGAGGTCGGGGTCGTCGTTCATGGATCGAGTCTGGCACCGCCGAGTCTGCGAAGGATGCCGCGTCGCGGTCCCTATCGTGGAATGCTGCGCCGGTGCCCGGACCCTTCGACGACGCAGGCGTCCTGCGGGAGCTCTACGAAGCCGTGGACTGGTCGGCCACCTCGCTCGGACCGGTCGAGGGCTGGAGCCCCGCGCTGCGCACCTCGCTCGCCATGGCGCTGAACACGCGCTTCCCGATCACGCTGCTGTGGGGCCCGGAGTTCGTGCTGCTCTACAACGAGGCCTACGTCGAGCTCATCGCCGAGAAGCACCCCCGCGCGCTGGGACGCCCCGCGGACCGGGTGTTCCCGGAGGCGTGGGACACCATCGGCCCGCTGATGGCGCAGGTGATCGCCACCGGTCGGGCGAACTGGCTCGAGAACCAGTACCTGCCGATGCGCCGCTCGGGCTTCCTGGAGGAATGCTGGTTCAGCTACTCCTACTCGGCCGTGCGCGGCGCGGACGGCACGGTCGAGGGCATCATCGACATCACGACCGAGACCACCGCGCAGATGATCATCGGGCGGCGGCTGCAGATGCTGGCCCAGCTGCGCGACGCGCTGGCGCCGGTGGAGCGGGTCGAGGACGTCCCGGTGCGCGCCCTCGAGGTGCTGCGCTCGCATCCGGCCGACGTCGAGGCGGCGGAGGTGCGCGTCGCCGGGGTGGCACCGGACCGGGACCCGTCGCTGCCGGAGGCGCCGGTGGCCCCGCTGACCGGAGACCTCTCGCTGGAGGCGCTCGACGACGGGCTGGTCGGCTGGCTCCCGCTGGCGCCCGAGGACGACCGGCTCGACGCGATGCTCGTGGTCCGCCTGAGCCCGATGCTGCGGCGCGACGACGGCTACTTCGACTTCCTGCGGCTGCTCGCGGCCGCGCTGACCCAGGCCCTGGAGTCCGTGCGGATCCGGGAGGCCGAGCGGATGTGGTCCGAGGAGCTCCAGCGCAGCCTGCTCGCCCGCCCGACCAGCTACCCGGGCGTGGAGATCGCGGCGTGCTACCAGCCCGCGGCCGAGATCGTCCAGGTCGGGGGCGACTGGTACGACGCGTTCCGCGCCCCCGACGGCTCGCTGGCGCTGGTCGTGGGCGACGTCGCGGGCCACGACGAGCGCGCGGCGGCGTCCATGGGCCAGATCCGGAACATGCTGCGCGGGGTCGCGCACACCCGGCAGGGCGACCCGTCCGTGGTGCTGTCGCAGCTCGACAGCGCGATCGCGGGCGTGGAGCTGCCCGGCGTCGCGACCGCGGTGCTGGGCGAGCTCGAGACCGCGGACGCCGACGGGTCGATGCACCTGCGCTGGTCGAACGCCGGGCACCCGCCGCCGGTGCTGCTGGAGCCCGACGGGAGCACCCGGCTGCTCGAGACCGAGCCGGACCTGCTGCTCGGCCTGGAGGTCGGCACCGACCGCCACGACCACCGGCTCGACCTGCTGCCCGGCTCGTCCCTGCTGCTCTACACCGACGGGCTGGTCGAGCGCCGCGGCGCACCCCTGGAGGACGGGCTGTCCTGGCTGCTCGACCAGGTGCGCGACCGGGCCGACCTCACCGCCGAGCAGCTCGGTGACCACGTGCTCGGGCAGCTCGACGGCCGCGCGGAGGACGACATCGCGCTGCTCGTCGTACGCATCGCGCCCTGCTGACCGATCCGGGCTGACCGATCGGGGCTGACCGATCGGGCTGACCGGCTGGGCCGATGAGGGGACGTTGGTCCCTGCCGGGGGCGGCCCGCCGGACGGCACCATGGAGGTGCGCCACTTCCTCACAGAAGAGCGCGATGGACCGCAGGCGAGGGCCCGCTCGACGGGTGAGACGTCGCGACGACCGGGTGGCGAGTCATCGGGGCCGGGACCTGCGGACCACCGACCGGGAGCGCCACCTGCACCGGTCACCAGAGGGGCCCTTGCGACTCATACTTGCGAGGGCCCTTCGCCGCGTCCGCGCCCGACGTGCGCGACAATGCCTGTCGTGACGTCCGACTCGGGGTTCTACGAGGTGCTGCACCGGGTGATACCGCCCCTGGTCAAGGCGATCTGGCGACCCACGGTGATCGGGCTGGAGAACGTGCCGCGCACCGGCGGCGTGATCCTCGCCAGCAACCACCTCAGCTTCGCGGACTCCGTGGTGATCCCGGTGGTGGTGCCGCGCAAGGTGGTCTTCCTGGCCAAGTCCGACTACTTCACCGGCCGGGGCGTGAAGGGCACCGCCTCCCGCCTGTGGTTCGAGGGGATCGGCATGCTGCCGGTCGACCGCGACGACAAGAAGGCCGCGCTGGCGAGCCTCGACACCGCCCTGGAGGTGCTCACGCGCGGGGAGGCGTTCGGCATCTACCCCGAGGGCACCCGCTCCCGCGACGGCCGGCTCTACCGTGGCCGCACCGGCGTCGCGCACCTGGCGCTGACCGCGCGCGTCCCGGTCGTCCCGGTCGGCCTGACCGGCACCGAGAAGCTCCAGCCGGTGGGCTCCTCCCGGCCGCGCGTCGTCCCCGTCACCGTGCGCTTCGGGACCCCGATCGAGGTCGCCGGCCGCTACGACGGCGTCCCCCTCGGCCGCGCCCGCCGCCAGGTCACCGACGAGATCATGGCCGCCATAGGACACCTCTCCGGCCAGGAGCCCGCCGGCATCTACAACGAACGACCCACCGAACCCTGATCCGTTGAGTTGGGCCCCCCGCCCCGTTGAGTTGGGCCCCGCGCCGGGTTGAGTTGGGCCCCCCGCCGCGTTGAGTTGGGCCCCCCGCCGCGTTGAGTTGGGCCACCTGCCGTCCTCGGTTGGCAGGGGTTGCCCGCAATCTGGCGTTCCGTCGGCAGATGCTGCCGTGGTCCGGACCGGTCGCGAGCGACTTGAATGTCCGGCATGACGAACAGCTCGCCCGAGGCGCGGCGACGGATCAGGATCGGCATCGACACCGGAGGCACCTTCACCGACGTGGTGGCCTTCGACGAGGAGTCGGGGGAGCTGGTCACGACCAAGACCCCGTCCACGCCGGGCAACCCCGCCGACGGCTTCATGGCCGGCATCGACAAGGTGCTCGGGCTGATGGGCCACTCGCAGGGCGCTGACGTGGCTGGGGGAGCCGAGGCGATCACGGCCGTCAGCCACGGCACCACGGTCGCGACCAACCAGCTGCTCGAGGGCAAGGTCGACCGGCTCGGGTTCATCACCACCGAGGGCTACGAGGCGATGCTCGAGATCGCCCGCCAGTCGGTGCCGGACGGCTACGGCAACTCCTACTTCTGGGTCAAGCCCGAGCGGATCGTGCCCCGCCATCTGGTCAAGGGCGTCGGCGGCCGGCTGGACTTCACCGGCGCCGAGGTGCGGCCGTTCGACGAGGACGGCGCCCGCGCGGTGGCCCGCTGGTTCCGGGCGCAGGGCATCCTCACGCTGGGCGTGTGCTTCCTGCACGCCTACGCCAACCCCGAGCACGAGGAGCGGATGCGGGCGGTGCTCGCCGAGGAGCACCCCGACGCGGTCGTGTCGCTGTCCAGCCAGGTGCTGCGCGAGTACCGCGAGTACGAGCGGGCGATGACCACGCTGGTCGACGCCGCGGTCAAGCCCCGGCTCTCGGCGTACGTCAACAACATCAAGGCGCGACTGGCGGCGTACGCCGGGGCGGGCCCGACCGCCGCGAGGACCGTCCCGTTCTACGTCATGAAGTCCAACGGGGGCGTGCTCTCCGCCGACGAGGTCGTGCACCAGCCGATCACCACCGTGCTCTCCGGCCCGGCCGCCGGCGCCCTGGGCGCCGCGCTGATCGCGAAGGTCGCGGGCTTCGACAAGGTGCTCACCTCCGACGGCGGGGGCACCTCGACCGACGTGTCGGTGGTCATCGACGGCGAGCCGACCCTGACCACCGAGGGCAGCGTCGGCGCGTTCCCGTCGAAGATCCCCATGATCGACGTCGTGACCGTCGGTGCCGGCGGCGGCTCGATCGCCTGGCTCTCGCCCGAGGGCACCCTCAAGGTCGGTCCGCAGTCGGCGGGCGCCGACCCGGGACCGCTCTGCTACGGCAAGGGCGGCACCGACGTCACCATCACCGACGCCCACGTGTTCCTGGGCCGGATCCCGCCGCACCTGCTCGGCGGCGAGATCCCGCTCGACGTCGAGGCGGCCCGGCGCGGCATCGAGGAGCTGGCCGACCACCTCGGCCTGACCCCCGAGGCGTGCGCCGCCGGCATCCTGGAGATCTCGGCCTGGAACCAGGCCAACGCGCTGCGCCAGGTCACCGTCAAGCGCGGCCTCGACGTCCGCGACTTCACCCTCACCACGTTCGGCGGCTCCGGCTCGCTGCTGCTGTGCCGGCTCGTGGACGTGCTCGGCCTCCCGACGGTGCTGGTGCCGCCGAACCCCGGCAACGTCTCGGCCTTCGGCCTGCTGACCGTGGACGTGAAGAACGACTACGTGCAGACCCACGTCGCGCTCGCCGACGCCCTCGAGCCGGACACGGTGGCCGGCGTCCTCGACGCGCTCACCGCGCAGGCCGCCGAGGCGCTGGCCAAGGAGGGCTTCGAGGAGGACCGGCACGTCTTCGCCCGCACCGCCGACCTGCGCTACTTCGGGCAGGCCTTCGAGGTCCGGGTGCCGGTGCCCGACGGGCCGGTCGACGCCGCGGTGCTCGACGAGGTCGGGCGGCGCTTCCACGCCGAGCACCGGGCCCTCTACGGCTACGACTTCTCCGGCGACCCCTCCCAGCAGGTCGAGTGGGTCAACCTCCGGGTCTCGGGCATCGGCCCGATCCAGCGCCCCGAGATCCGCCGGCACGACGGCGGTGCGACCGCCGGCGCCGAGCCGGTGGCGAAGGGCCACCGCCCGGTCTGCTTCGACCCCGAGGACAAGTACGTCGACAGCCCCGTCTACTGGCGGCCCGACCTGCGGCCCGGCACCACCGTGACCGGCCCCGCGATCATCGAGGAGTTCGGCTCCACGGTGCCGCTGCACCCCGGGTTCACCGCCCGCATCGACGAGTACCTCAACATCATCGTGACCCGCGAGGGGGAGAAGTGATCCCGGTCGACATCAGCACCGCGCCGCTGACCGGCGCGCCGCACACCGGCAGCCGTCGCGCGCCCACCCAGTTCCCGTTCGGCAGCCTCACCGCGGACGCCGGGGCGAGCGCCGCCCCCGTGCTGGTCGAGATCGTGAAGGGCTACCTGGCCAGCGTCGAGATGGAGGTCGAGACCGCCATCGCCCGCACCAGCCGCAGCCCGATGATCCGCGACGCCCACGACTTCCGCGCCGGCATCCACGACCGGCTGCTGCGCAAGCTGACCGGCCGCTCGTACTCCGCGCTGGTGCACCCGGTCGCCCGGGACTTCCCGATCGAGCAGATGCGCGAGGGTGACGTCTTCTTCCACAACGACGTCTACCGGTCCGAGGGCGGCATCGGCCACCTGCCGGACCTGTGCGTGACCGTGCCGGTGTTCGCCGGCCCCGAGGGGGAGCGCCAGGTGGTGGCGTTCGTCCAGGCCTTCGGCCACCACGACGACATCGGCGGCGCGGTGCCCGGCTCGATGCCCTCGCACGCGACCAGCGTGTTCGAGGAGGGCCTGATGGTCCCGCCGATCCGGTTGTGGGACGCGGGCGTCCCGAACCGGGCCGCGCTGTCGATCATGACCCGCAACTCGCGGATGCCGGAGAGCCTCGCGGCCGACCTCGACGCGGAGTGCTCGGCCTGCCTGATGGGCGCCCGCCGGCTGGGCGAGCTGTTCGACCGGTACGGCGTGGACACGGTCGAGTCCTGCTTCGACGCGATCATCGACCGCACGACCACGACGTACCGCCGCGAGATCCTCGCCAAGATCCCGGTCGGCAGCTGGGTCTGGGAGGACTACGCCGAGCACGACGGCGTCGACGAGCCACAGCTGCACACCCAGCGGATCACGCTGACGCGGACCGCCGCCGACGACCCCGACGGCGAGCGGCTGGTGCTCGACTTCGACGGGACCAGCCCGCAGGCCAAGGGGCCGATCAACCACTGTGGCGACTACAGCGACGGCGTCTTCCTCAAGAAGTGGCTGGCGCCGATCCTGCGCAACCTCGCCGACACCCCGGAGCGGATGGCCGAGTTCGACGTCAACGAGGGCATCGTGCCGCTGATCGAGATGCGGTTCCCGCCGCCCGGCACGTTGCTGACGCCGGTCTTCCCGGCGCCGACCAACGCCCGGACGTTCGTCATCCTCCGGCTGCTCGGCGTGCTCGCGGGCGTGGTCGCGAAGGCGGTGGACGGGCGGATGCCGGCCGACCAGGAGACGATCCGCTACACCGGCGTGTACGGCGAGGACCACGACGGCCGGCCGTACCTGATGCGCGAGGTGCTCGGCGGCGGCTCCGGCGGCCGCTACTACGCCGACGGCGAGGACACCATCCACGTGGTGCCCGACTCCCGCAACCTGCCCACGGAGTTCACCGAGGCCCGCTTCCCGTTCCGTGTCGAGGCGCTGTCGCTGGCGATGGACTCCGGCGGGGCGGGGAAGTTCCGCGGCGGCCTCGGCTACGAGAAGCAGATCCGGATGCTCAAGGACGCCCACTTCATGTCGATCGCCGACCGGTCGATCCTGGCCTGCTGGGGCGTCAAGGGCGGTCTCGCCGGCCGGCCGTTCCAGGTCACCATCGACCCGGGCGGGCCGCACGAGCGCGAGGTCGACGCGCTGGCCGACTCCGAGCCGGTCCGGGCCGGCGAGGTGATCCGGATCCGCACCACGGGTGGCGGCGGCTGGGGCAATCCGCTCGAGCGCGATCCCGAGCTGGTGGTGCGCGACGTGGTGTGGCGCAAGGTCTCGCCGGAGGCGGCGCTGGCCGACTACGGCGTGGTGCTGACCGGCTCGCCGGAGGACGACTCGCTGTCCTACGACGCCGACGCGACGGCGGCCGCACGGGCCTCCCGGCCGGCCCCCGCCGGGGCGTTCTTCGACCGCGGACCCGGCTACGCCCGGCTCGCGGGCGGGGCGGCCGCGGCCGAGGTCGACCGGGTCTGAGCGGCCCGTGAGCGCCGTGACCCCGGCCCGGGTCGCCGTCCTCGGCGGGACCGGGAAGACCGGTCGCGCGGTGGCGGCGGCCGTGCGTGCCCGCGGCGCCGAGGCGGTCCCGCTGGGCCGGGCCGCGTGGACCGACCTGGCGGGGGCGCTGGCCGGCTGCGGCTCGGCGTACGTCGTGGCCCCGAACATGCACGCCGACGAGGAGGCGTACGCCGGGGCCGTCGTCGAGGCCGCCCGCCGGGCGGGCGTGGGCCGGCTCGTGCTGCACTCGGTGGCCTCGCCCTACGCACCCGCGATGCCGCACCACCTCGGCAAGGCGCGGGCCGAGGACGTCGTGCGGTGCTCGGGCGTCGCGTGGACGATCCTGCAGCCGGGCGCCTACGTCCAGAACTTCGCGCCCGGCGAGGAGATCGTGCTGCCCTACCGGCCCGGCGCCTCCTTCGGGTTCGCCGACCTCGGCGACGTCGCGGCGGTGGCGGCCCGGATGCTGCTCGAGGACGGGCACGAGGGGGCGACCTACGAGCTCGCGTCGTTCCGCGCCACCGTCGCCGAGCTCGCCGCCGCCCTCGGCTCGCCACTGCGACAGGTGGATCCCCGGGACTGGGCCCGCTCCGCCGGCGCCGGGCTGGAGCCCCGGGTGCGGGACTGGCTGCTGCGGATGTTCGGCTACTACGACCGACACGGGCTGCCGGTCGGCACGCTGCCGATGCGCACGCTGCTCGGGCGGCCGCCGCGGTCGCTGCGCGACCTGCTTGAGGGACGCTGACCGCCGGGATTCAATGGAAGCAGGCCGCCTCTCGCGCGGTCGCCACCGAGGTGAAATCCATGCCGGACGCCCTGCACAGCCACATCCTCTTCACCCACGACCACCTGGCCGCCCGCCTCGACCGGGCCAGCGCCATGCCGCACACCCCCGGCCAGCCGCGCAAGGCGGCCGAGCACATCGACAGCCTGCTGGCCGCCACCGCCCAGCACCTCGCGGGCGTGGACGCCGTGCTGCTCCCGCGGGTGCGGCACGCGGCGGCCGACGGCGGCCGGGTGGTGCACGACTACCTGCACACCGCCCGGGACCTCGAGCTCGCCCTGGCCCACGTCAAGGCGCGCGAGTACGGCTCGGTGTACGACGTGGGCCGTTCCTGGAAGGCGGTCTGGAACGACGTCGCCGTCGCGCTGGCCCGCCAGCGCGAGGCCGAGCACGCGCTCGTCGACCGGCTGGCGGTGGGCCTCGACCCGGCCGCGCTCGGCCGGCTGTCCGACCGGCTGCACGCCGCCGAGCTGGCCGCGCCCTCGCGACCCCACCCCTACGCCCCGCACACCGGCCTGCCCGGCATGGTCGCCCGCCGGGTGCTGCACCTCGTCGACTCGTTCTGGGACACCACCGAGAGCCGGATGGTGCCCGAGCCGGTCCGGCCCCCGCACGGCCCGCGCGGCCGGATGACGCAGTACCTGCTGGCCGACCCGCGGTTCGACGAGGAGTGAGCGGGCCGCCCAGGAGTCCCCGACAGCTCGGCCCCAGCGGCCCCAGGGGTCGTCGCGGCGGGCGCCACCCGGGCTGGTTGACTGCCCGGCATGAAGCGACCGCTGACCCTGGTGACCGGCGGCACCCGCGGCATCGGGGCCGCGACGGCGCTGCGGCTGGCCGCCGACGGGCACGACCTGGTGCTCGGCCACGTCCGTGACGGCCCGGCCGCCGAGGAGTGCCGGCTGGCGGTGGAGGACGCCGGCGCGCGCTGCCTGGTGGTGCGCGCGGACCTCACCGACCCGGCCGGCGTGGACCATCTCTTCACCCGCGCCGCCGCCCACGGCCGGCTCACCGGCGTGGTCAACAACGCCGGCGCTACGCTGCACCTCGGTACGCTGGCCGAGACACCGGTCGACGTCGTACGCCGGGTCGTCGACCTCAACCTGACCGCCGCGCTGCTGGTCGCCCGGGCCGCGGTGCGCGCGCTCTCGACGTCGTACGGCGGGTCCGGCGGGGTGCTCGTCAACGTCAGCTCGGGGGCGGCGACCCTGGGCTCGCCGGGGGAGTACGTCCACTACGCCGCCGCGAAGGCCGGCGTCGACGCGCTGACCGTCGGGCTGGCCCAGGAGGTCGCCGACCAGGGCATCCGGGTGGTCGGCGTGGCGCCGGGGCTGGTGCGCACCCGGATCCACCAGGACGCCGGCGACGCCGGCCGGCTCGAGCGGGTGGGCGCGAAGGTCCCGCTCGGCCGGGCGGGCGAGCCCGCGGAGGTCGCCGGCGCGATCGCCTGGCTGATGAGCGAGGAGGCGTCGTACGTCACCGGGACCACGCTGCGGGTCGCCGGCGGCCGCTGAGCCGGTCACCCGGTTGGCAAGTCTTGCCAGCGGAACCGGCGCCGGTTGGTCGCGCGGCACGGTGCTGAGGGGTGTCCCGGGTCACTAGGTTCGACGCATGAAGGTGCTCCTCGCGCTCGGCGGCAACGCCATGACCAACGCTGACGGGCGGGCGCGGCCGGAGGATCAGATCTCGGCCGCCCACGTGGCGATGGAGGCGGTCGCGGACCTGCTCCAGCACGACGTCGACGTCGTGATCACCCACGGCAACGGGCCCCAGGTCGGCAATCTGCTGGTGAAGAACGAGCTCGCCGCCTCGGTCGTGCCGCCGGTCCCGTTGGACTGGTGCGGCGCCCAGACCCAGGCGACGCTCGGGTTCGTCCTGATGAACGCCCTGGACGCGGCGCTGGCGGGCCGTGGCGTGGCGCGGCGCACCGCCGCGGTCGTCACCCGTGCCCGGGTCGACGCCGACGACCCCGGCTTCCTCCGCCCGACCAAGCCGATCGGCCGGTTCCTGCCGGCCGAGGAGGCCCGGGTGCTCGTCGAGCACGGCGAGACCTGGGAGGACCGCGGTGTGAAGGGCTGGCGCCGGGTGGTCGCCTCCCCGGAGCCGCTCGAGGTCGTCGACGCCCCCGCCGTACGGGCGCTCGTGGAGGCCGGGTTCGTCGTCGTCGCCAACGGCGGCGGCGGGATCCCCGTGGTCCGCGACGCCGACGGCACCCTGCACGGGGTGGAGGCGGTCATCGACAAGGACCTCGGCGCGGCGCTGCTGGCCCGCGACCTCGGTGCCGACGTGCTGGTGATCGCCACCGACGTGCCCAACGCCGTCCTGCGCTACGGCACGCCCGAGGCGCGCCCGCTCGGTGAGGTCACCGCCTCCGAGCTGCGGGGGTACGCCGCCGAGGGCCACTTCGCCAGCGGCTCCATGGGCCCCAAGGTGGACGCCGCGTGCCGCTTCGTGGAGCAGGGCGGCAGCCGGGCGGTCATCACGAGCCTCGACCACATCGTGGAAGCCATCACCGCCGACGGCGGAACCGTCGTCGTACCCGACCCACTCGACCAGGGAGAGAACTGACAGTGCCCAACGCCATCGAAGTACGCAAGGTCCCGATCCACTCGGTCGCCGACGCCTCCGAGCTCGCGAAGCTCATCGACGACAAGGTGTTCGAGGCCTCGCGCGTGATCGCCATCATCGGCAAGACCGAGGGCAACGGCGGTGTCAACGACTACACCCGGATCATCGCCGACCGCGCCTTCCGCGAGGTCCTGGTCGAGAAGGGCGCCCCGGCCGAGCAGGTCAAGCAGGTCCCGATCGTCTGGTCCGGGGGCACCGACGGCGTGATCAGCCCCCACGCGACGATCTTCGCCACCGTGGACGCCGAGCCCACCGACGAGCCGCGGCTGACCGTCGGCTTCGCGATGAGCGAGCAGCTGCTGCCCGAGGACATCGGCCGCACCGCGATGATCGAGAAGGTCGCCGACGCGGTGAAGGTGGCGATGGAGCGCGCCGGCATCACCGACCCGAAGGACGTGCACTACGTCCAGACCAAGACCCCGCTGCTGACCATCCACACCATCCGCGACGCCAAGAGCCGCGGCAAGACCGTGTGGACCGAGCACACGCACGAGTCGATGGACCTCTCCAACGGCTGCACCGCGCTCGGCGTCGCCGTCGCGCTCGGCGAGATCGACATGCCCTCCGACGAGGACGTCATGCACGACCGCTCGCTCTACTCCTCGGTCGCCTCCTGCTCCTCCGGCGTCGAGCTCGACCAGGCCCAGGTGGTCGTCGTCGGCAACGCGCCGGGCGTCGGCGGCCGCTACCGCATCGGCCACTCGGTGATGAAGGACGCGCTCGACCAGGACGGCATCTGGGCGGCGATCAAGGACGCCGGCCTCGACCTGCCCGAGCGCCCCCACACCTCCGACCTCGACGGCCGGCTGGTCAACGTCTTCCTCAAGTGCGAGGTCTCGCAGGACGGCGAGGTCCGCGGCCGCCGCAACGCGATGCTGGACGACTCCGACGTGCACTGGCACCGGCAGATCAAGTCCTGCGTCGGCGGCGTCACCGCCGCGGTGACCGGCGACCCGGCGGTCTTCGTGTCGGTCTCGGCGGCCCACCAGGGTCCCGACGGCGGCGGCCCGGTCGCCGCGATCGTCGACCTCGGCTAGGCGCGGGGGGCCGCCGGCTCGACGTCGCCGGGCGTACGTCGTGGCGCCGGGCGTCAGGCGGTCCCGTCCGCCCAGGCGTCGTCGAGCTGGCGGCCGGCGTACGCCGCGAGCCGGTGGTAGAGCGGGGCGTCGTCCTCGACCTCGACCTCGTGGGCGAACGCGTCGCCCCTGTTCTCGGGGGTGAGCCCGGCGGCCATGAACGCCAGCGCCCGCTCGGCGACCTCCTGGTCCAGCCGGGTGGACTGGCCGGTGGCCTGGGCGAGGTCCCAGGTGTGCACCGCGAACTCCGCGGTCTGCCAGTCCACCATCCGGACCTCGGCGCGGTCGCCCTGCTGGTGCCAGGCGTGGATCAGGTCGTCGGCCTCGTTGCGGAAGACCTGCGCCCACTCGGTGCCGATCGGCGGTGGCTCGGCCGACCAGTCCGGCTCCTCGCCGCGCACGGCGGTCAGGAAGCGGGTGGGCGCGGCCACGAGGTGGGCGATCAGCCGGGCGACGTCCCAGTCCCGGCAGGGGGTCGGACGCCGCAGCTGGTCGGAGTGCACCCGCGCGAGCACGTCCCCGGCCTGGTCGAGCGCCCGGGAGAGCACGACGACGGCGTGGCTCGGGGCGGATCCCGGCGCGGCTCCCGTGCCGGCCGACTGCGCCGCCTTCGCCGCCTGGGTCCCGCCGGCGGTCCCGGCCGCACTCTCGCTCCGTGCGTCGCGCCTGGTGTCGGTCATGCCGTCACGGTAGGCAGCCGGCACCGCCCCGAGGAGGGACCAAGGGCCCGGAACCGCTCCGGACGTCACCCGCGGCGGGCGGTCAGTCCTCGGCGTCCAGCCACTCCCGGATCGAGGAGTCGTGCTGGCCCAGCGTCGGGGGAGCGGCGTGGGTCGACCGGCCGCCGGAGAACGGGTTGTCGTCGAACCGGACCGGCGAGCCGGGCAGCTGCAGGTGCCCCTGGGTGGCGTGCTCGACGTCCAGCAGCAACCCCTGCGAGCGCGTCTGCTCCCACGCGTAGACGTCGTCGAGCGTGCGCACCTTCCCCGACGGGACGCCCGCCTCGGCGAGCAGCGCCAGCCAGTGCTCGGCGGGGTCGGTGGCGAAGTGCGACTCCAGCAGCGCGATCAGCTCGTCGCGGTCGGCGACCCGGTCGGAGTTGGTGGCGAACCGCGGGTCGGCCGGGTCGAGGTCGAGCGCGGCGCACAGCGCCCGCCACAGGTTCTCCGAGCCGCAGGCGATCTGGATGGGGGCCGAGCCGGTCTCGAAGAGGCCGTAGGGGGCGATCGAGGGGTGGTGGTCGCCGGCCAGCCCCGGCACCTCCCCGGCGACCGTCCAGCGGGTGCCCTGGAAGGCGTGCACGCCGACCATGCCGGCCAGCAGCGAGGTGCGGACGACGCGACCCCGGCCGGTCCGCGTCCGCTCGTGCAGCGCGGCGAGCACGCCGAACGCGCCGTTCATGCCGGCCAGCAGGTCCGCGATCGGGACGCCCACCTTGGTGGGCGCCTCGGTGCCGGTCAGCGACATCAGGCCGCCCTCGCCCTGGGCGATCTGGTCGTAGCCGGCCCGCTTCGCCTCGGGGCCGTCGTGCCCGAAGCCGGTGATCGAGAGGACCACCAGGCCGGGGTTGAGCTCGTGCAGCCGGCTGACCGGGAACCCCAGCCGGTCCAGCACGCCGGTGCGGAAGTTCTCCATCAGCACGTCGGCGCGGCGCACGAGGCGGGCGAGGAGCTCACGGTCCTCCTCGGTCTTCAGGTCCAGGACCAGCGACTCCTTGTTGCGGTTCGCGGAGAGGAAGTACGTCGACTCCCGCTCGTCGTCCTCGCCGAGGAACGGCGGCCCCCAGCCGCGCGTGTCGTCGCCGGCGGGGGACTCGACCTTGATCACCCGGGCGCCCATGTCGCCGAGCATCATCGCGGCGTGCGGGCCGGCCAGGGCGCGGGTCAGGTCGAGGACGAGCAGGTCGCAGAGCGGTCCCTGGTCAGGGGACGCGGTCGTGGGCTCGGTCATGGCGGACACTCAACCACCTCCCGCGGACGGCGGCGTATGGCAGGTCTCCACAGGCTCGCGGCCCTGATCCCGGCGACTGTCGGAGCCGAGTGCGAGAGTGGCCGTCATGAGCTCCCCGGCCGCCGCGACGACGTACCAGCTGGTGCGCCCGCCCACCGTGACGGACGTCCCCACGCTCGACGAGCACCAACAGCGGGTGGTCGACCACCCGGGCGGGCCGCTGCTGGTGCTGGCCGGCCCCGGCACCGGCAAGACCACCACGATGGTCGAGGCGATCGTGCGGAGGGTCGAGGAGGGCGCGCGCCCCGACCAGGTGCTCGCGCTCACGTTCTCCCGCAAGGCCGCCGAGCAGCTGCGCGACCGGGTGACCGCGCGGCTGGGCCGCACGATGAGCACGACGCTGAGCTCGACCTTCCACTCCTTCGCCTACGGCCTGGTGCGGCTCTACGCCCCCTCGGAGCTGTACGCCGCGCCGCTGCGGCTGCTCAGCGCGCCCGAGCAGGACGTGGTGCTCACCGAGCTGCTCACCGACCACCCCGAGTCGGTGCGCTGGCCGGACGCGTTGCGGGCCGCGGTCGGCACCCGCGGCTTCGCCCGCGAGGTGCACGCGGTGCTGGCCCGCGCCCGCGAGCGCGGCCTCGACCCCGACGACCTCGTCGAGCTCGGCCGCCGGGAGCGGGTGCCCGAGTTCGAGGCCGCCGGCCACTTCCTGCGGCAGTACCTCGACGTGCTCGGCAACCAGAGCGCCATCGACTACCCCGACCTGATCGCGCGGGCGGTGGTCGAGGCCGAGGCCCACCGCCACGAGCTGCGGGCGCGGTTCCGCCACGTCTTCGTCGACGAGTACCAGGACACCGATCCCAGCCAGGTCGCGCTGCTGCGCGCGCTCGCCGGCGACGGCCGCGACCTGACGGTGGTCGGCGACCCCGACCAGTCGATCTACGGCTTCCGCGGGGCCGACGTGCGCGGCATCCTCGACTTCCCCCACGAGTTCCGCGCCGCCACCGGCGAGCCCGCGCCCGTGGTCGCGCTCGGCACCACCCGCCGCTTCGGGTCCCGGCTGCTGCGCGCCTCGCGCACGGTCGCCGCGGGGATCGCGGTGCGGGGCGCGATCCCCGCCGAGCAGTACGCCGCGTTCCGCTCGCCCGAGCCGGCCCCCAACTCCTACGGCGCGGGCTCGGTGGAGGTGCTGACCTTCGATACGGCCCGGGCCGAGACCGAGAACGTCGCCGACCTGCTGCGCCGCGCCCACCTGGAGGACGGCGTGCCCTGGTCGGAGATGGCGGTGCTGGTGCGGTCCGGCCGGTCCAGCATCCCCGGGCTGCGCCGGTCGCTGGCCGCGGCGGGGGTGCCGGTCGAGGTCGCGAGCGACGAGACGCCGCTGGTGCGCGAGCCGGCCGTGGTCCCGCTCCTGGCGACGCTCGCCCTCGTGGTCGACGCCGGCGTCGAGGACCCCGCCGCCGACGACTTCGTCGGGGCCGACCGGGTGGAGGCCGCGCTCACCTCGCCGCTGGGGGGCCTGGACGCCACCGACGTGCGGGCGCTGACCCGGGCGCTGCGGCGCCGCGAGCCGGAGACGCCCGCCCGCGAGCTGCTGCGCGGTGCCCTGCTCGAGCCCGGCGCCCTGGCCGGGATCGAGGGCGAGCCCGCCCGGCGGGCGCTCCGGCTGGCCGACCTCATCGCCCGCGCCCGGCAGGAGCTCGACGACGGCGCGACGATCGAACAGGTCCTGTGGGTGCTCTGGGACGGCTCCGATTGGGGCCGCCGGCTGCGGATCGGGACCCAGGCCGGCGGGACCGGTGCCCGCCTGGCCCACCGCGACCTCGACGCGATCTGCGCGCTCTTCGAGACCGCGGCCCGGGCCGAGGAGCAGCAGGGCCACGCCAGCATCGCCAGCTTCCTCGGCACGCTTCGGGCCCAGGAGATCCCCGCGGACACCCTCGCCGACCGGGGGGTGCGGGGGGAGGCGGTCCGGCTGCTCACCGCGCACCGCTCCAAGGGCCTGGAGTGGCGGCTGGTCGTGGTCGCCCACGTCCAGGAGGGGGCCTGGCCCGACCTGCGCCGCCGCGACTCGCTGCTGGGCGCCGACCGGATCGGGCGCGACGGGCTGCTACCCCCGCTGACCCGGGGCGCGGTGCTCGCCGAGGAGCGCCGGCTGTTCTACGTCGCCGTCACGCGCGCCCGGCAGCGGCTGGTGGTCACCGCGGTCCGCTCGCCGGACGACGAGGGCGAGCAGCCGTCCCGGTTCGTCGACGAGCTCGGCCACGCGCCCGTGCACCGGATCGGCCGGCCCCGCCGCCCGCTGTCGATGCCCGGCCTGGTCGCCGAGCTGCGGCGGACCCTCGCCGACCCCGACCAGCCGGAGCCGCTGCGCGCCGCGGCCGCCTCCCGGCTGCGGATGCTCGCCGAGACCGACGTGCACGGCCGCCCGGTGGCGCCCGGCGCCGACCCCGCCACCTGGTGGGGGCTGCGGGCGCCGAGCCGCTCGGACCGCCCGGTCCGGCCGTCGGAGGAGCCGCTCACGATCTCGGCGAGCGCGCTGGAGGGCCTGCTCACCTGCCCGGCCCAGTGGTTCCTGCAGCGCGAGGCGGGGGGCGCGGTCGTCAGCTCGGCCAGCCAGGGGTTCGGCAAGATCGTGCACGCGGTCGCCGAGCGGATCGCCTCCGGCGACGTCGGGGCCGACCCCGGGTCCGCCGGTGCCGGCGACGAGGCCGGGGTGCTGGCCCTGGTCGACTCGATGATCGACGAGGTGTGGGAGCGGATGGAGTTCCGCACCCCGTGGTCGCGCTCGCGGGAGCGCGTGGCGGTGGCCGACGCGATCCGCCGGTTCCTCGCCTGGAGCCGGCGGCCGGGGGCGCGCACGCTGTTGGCCACCGAGCCGAAGGTGCGGGCCGAGGTGCGCCTCCCCGACGGGCGGGTGGTGCGCCTGCACGGGTACGCCGACCGGCTCGAGCTCGACGAGGCCGGCCGGGTCGTGGTGGTCGACCTCAAGACCGGCAAGTACCCACCCACCGGGCCCGAGGTGGAGCGGCACGCGCAGCTCGGGCTCTACCAGCTCGCCGTCGAGCACGGCGCGGCCGACGAGGTCCTCGGCCGCCCCGCCGAGCCCGGGGGCGCCGAGCTGGTCCAGCTGCGCGTGGGCGGCGAGCTGCCCAAGGTGCAGCTGCAGTCGCCCCAGCCGGCCGCCGAGGGCCGGCCCCGACCGATCGAGGAGCAGCTGATGCAGGCGGTGAGCGCGCTGCGCGCGGAGGAGTTCGTGGCCCGGCCGGGCGGCCACTGCGACCGGTGCGCCTTCCAGGCGCTCTGCCCGTCCAAGGCCGCGGGGACGGTGCTGTCGTGAGCCTGCGCCTCGACACCCCCGAGCAGCTGCGCGACCTGCTGGGGGAGAGCTGGACCTTCAGCCCCCAGCAGTTCGCGGCGATCACCGCGCCGCTCGAGCCGGCGGTGGTGATCGCGGGCGCGGGCTCGGGCAAGACCACGGTGATGGCCGCCCGGGTGGTGTGGCTGGTGGCCACCGGCCGGGTCGCCCCCGCGGAGGTCCTCGGCCTGACCTTCACGACCAAGGCCACCGCGGAGCTCGCGTCCCGGATCCGGGCCAGCCTGCGGCAGGCCGGGCTGCTGCCGGACCGCGAGCTGCGCCCGCTGCCCGGGCCCGACGGCGAGACTGTGGCTGAAGGGGAGGTCGAGGAGCCCACGGTCTCGACGTACCACTCCTACGCCTCGGCGCTGCTCTCCGAGCACGGCCTGCGGATCGGCCACGAGCCCGACACCCGGCTGATCGCCGACGCCAGCCGCTACCAGCTCGCGGCCCGGGTCGTGCAGCGCTACACCCGGCCGGTCGAGCACCTGTCGGACTCACCGCGCCACGTCGTGCAGTACCTCCTCGCGCTCGACGCCGAGATGAGCGAGCACCTCGTCGATCCCGCCACGGTCCGGGCGTACGACGCGGCGGAGCGGCAGCGGTTCGTCGACGGCATGGCCGCGGAGTCGCGCAAGACCTACCGCGCCCGCAACGAGAAGGCGATCTCGGCCATCGACCGCCGCGCCGAGCTGCTGGGCCTGGTCGAGGCCTACCGGGACCTGAAGGCCCACCTGGGCCTGATGGACTTCTCCGACCAGATCGCGCTGGCCGCGCGGCTCGCCGCGCAGTGCCCGGAGGTGGGCGCGCTGGAGCGCGGGAAGTACCGCATCGTGCTGCTCGACGAGTACCAGGACACCTCGGTCGCCCAGGCGCTGATGCTCAGCCGGCTCTTCTCCGGCCCGGACCCCGACCACGGCCGGGGCCACCCGGTCACCGCGGTCGGCGATCCCAACCAGGCGATCTACGGCTGGCGGGGCGCCTCGGTGTCCAACATCCTCGAGTTCGGCCAGGACTTCCCGGCCGGCGACGGCGAGCCCCGCACCTACCCGCTGACGGTCAACCGGCGCAGCGACGAGCGGATCCTGGCCACCGCCAACCACCTCGCGGCCGACCTGTACGCCGCGCGCCCGGGGCTGCGGCCGCTGGAGGCCAAGCCCGGCGCGGCGCCGGGTGAGGTCCGGGTCGCGGTGCACGAGACCTACGACGACGAGCTGGCCTGGCTCGCCGACCGGGTCGTGGAGGTGCACGCCGAGCTTGCCGCCGCCGGCGCGGGGCCGGCCTGGAAGGAGATCGGCGTCCTGACCCGCGACAACGCCCACGCGGCGAAGGTCTTCGACGCGTTGAGCGAGCGCGAGATCCCGGTGGAGATCGTCGGCCTCAAGGGGCTGCTCCGGCTGCCCGAGGTGGCCGAGGTGGTCGCCACGCTGACCCTGGTGCAGGACGTCACCGCCAACGCCGCGCTGCTGACCCTGCTCGCCGGCCCCCGCTGGGCGATCGGCCCGCGCGACCTGGCGCTGCTCGGCCGGCGGGCCGCCGAGCTCGCCGGCGACCAGCGCGGCGCGGCCGGGCCCGGGGCGCCCGACCTGCAGGCGCAGCTGCGGGCCGCGGTCGAGGGAGCCGACCCGACCGAGATCGCGTCGCTGTGCGACGCGCTGGAGGATCCCGGCGACCACGCCTACTCCGCGGAGGCGCGCGCGCGGTTCACGTTGCTGGCCGAGGAGCTGCGGCGGCTGCGGGCGGCAGTGGGCGAGCCGATCCTCGACCTGGTCCGGCGGATCGTCGACGTCACCGGCATCGACCTCGAGCTGGCCTCCTCGGTCAGCCCCGCGGCGGCGGCCCGCCGCGACAACCTCGACCTGTTCGTGCAGGCGGTGGCGGAGTTCCAGGCCGTCGACGGGCAGGTGACGCTGGCGGCGCTGCTGGCCTGGCTGGAGGCCGAGGACGAGTTCGGCCAGGGCCTCGACGTGGCCACGCCGTCGGAGGCCGACTCGGTGAAGCTGCTGACCGTGCACCGGGCCAAGGGCCTGGAGTGGGACGCGGTCTTCCTGGTCGGCGTCACCGAGCAGAAGTTCCCCACCAACCGCGGCCGGTCCAGCTGGCTCACGGTGCCGTCGGTGATGCCGGCGGCGCTGCGCGGCGACGCCCGGGACCTGCCGGTGCTCGGGGGCCACACGCCGGAGGACATCGCCGCGCACGCGGCCGCCGCCAAGGCCCACGAGGCCGAGGAGGAGCTGCGGCTCGGGTACGTCGCCTGGACGCGCGCCCGGCACCGGCTGTTCGTCTCCGCCTGGTGCTGGGCCTCGCACCTGAAGTCCGCCCGCGGGCCCTCGGCGTACCTCCGCGCCACCCGCGAGGCGATGGAGGCCTGGGGCGGGGCGCCCGACCACTGGCTCGACGCGCCGCCGAAGGGCGCGACGAGCCCGTACGCCGAGGTCTCGCCCGACCTGCCGTGGCCGATCTCGCACCGCACCGCCGAGGTGGAGCGGCGGATCGAGGCCGCCGCCCGGGTCCGGGCCGCGCGCCCGGTCGACGAGCAGACCGTGGAGGACGTGTTGCACCTCGACCGGATCGCGCAGTGGGACGACGAGATCGGCCGGCTCCTGGAGGAGGCACGCCGCGACCGCTCGCCGCAGGTGCAGGTGCCGCTGCCCTCGAGCCTGTCGGCGACCTCGCTGGCCCGGCTGCGCGACGACCCCGACGGCTTCGCCCGCGACCTGGCCCGGCCGATGCCGCGCCGTCCCTCGTCCGCGGCCCGGTTCGGCACCAGGTTCCACGCCTGGGTGGAGGCGCGGTTCGGCCAGCAGCTGCTGCTGGACCCCGACGAGCTGCCGGGCCGCGGCGACGAGGGCATCGACGACGACTCCGAGCTGCAGGAGCTGGTCAAGCGGTTCGAGGAGGGTCCGTTCGCCGACCGGGTGCCGCACGCCGTGGAGGCGCCGTTCGCGCTGGTGCTCGGCGGCCAGGTCGTCCGCGGCCGGATCGACGCGGTCTACGAGCAGGTCGTCGCCGGCCGGCCCGGCTACCTCCTGGTGGACTGGAAGACCAACCGTGAGGCGACCGCCGACCCGCTCCAGCTCGCGATCTACCGGACCGCCTGGGCCGAGCTCGCCGGCGTCCCCGTCGAGCAGGTCACGGTGGCGTTCTACTACGTCCGCACCGGTGAGGTCGTCGAGCCCGCGGGCCTGCCCGACCGCGTCGAGCTGGAGCGGCTGGTGAGCTGAGACCGAGCGGAGCGGGGTTTCCGGCGTTCAGATGTGAGTGAGGTTCACGGTGCCCCACACCAGGAAGCCGGGCACGATCAGCCACCCCGCGCACAGGCAGAGCAGGAGCATCCACCGCGGCAGGAGCCAGATCACCCGACCGCGCACGGCGGCCCGGCCCGAGGACATCCGGCCGCTGAGGACGCGGCTGTACCTTCCGTAGCCGTCCGGGAGGAACGGCGACCACGGGTCCCGGGTGCGCAGGGCCCGCCAGACCAGGCCCCAGGAGGTCCGCGGCGGGTCGGCCCGCAGGTGCGCGCCGGTGGTGCCCGCCGCGCTCTCCCCGGCCGTCGGCCCGGTGGGGAGCAGCAGCTGCCCGGTCACGTCGTCGCCGACGAGCTCGGGGCGCGCTCGCGCCCACTCGCGCAGCATGTCCACCACGTCGGCCCAGCGACGCTCGTCGGAGATCTCCAGGATGCCCTGCGGAGCGCGCACCTCCAGGCGGCCGTGCAGCCGGCGGCTGCTGACGCCGCGCACGGCCGGGTCCCCGGGCGTCGACCGCTTCCACGTGGTCGACAGGGCCGGCCGGTAGACCAGGCCGGTGGCCTGCTCGCGGGTGATGCGCAGGTCGACCCGGCCGGCCGCCTCCCGCCGGACCTCACCGGGCTCGACGACCAAGGCGGCGGGCGGTGCGACGAGCCGCCGCACGAGGGCGACCAGGCCGACCCCGAGCAGGAGGGCGAGGAGGCCGACGAGCAGGAGCACCAGGACCGCGGTGCCGGTGGAGACCGGCTCGCCGTCCACGGTGACGCCGCCGCGCACGCCGTCCAGCAGTGCCGGGACCAGGCCCGCGTCCAGGAAGCCGCATGCCGCGATGGGCAGCAGCAGTGACCACCTGCTCCGGGTCAGGACGACCCGCGGGGCGGTCACGCGCCCAGGGCCGCTTCGAGGGCGATGTCGACCATGGCGCCGAACGTCTTCTCCCGCTCGGCCGCGGTCGTCTCCTCGCCGGTGACGATGTGGTCGGAGACGGTGCAGACCGCGAGCGCCTTGCGTCCGTGACCGGCGGCCAGGGTGTAGAGCGCGCTGGCCTCCATCTCGACCGCGAGCACGCCGTACTCCACCATCCGCGCGGTGAGCTCGGGGCGGGGGCTGTAGAACGAGTCGCTGCTGAGGAGCAGCCCCACGTGCACGTCCGCCCCGCCGGCACGGGTCCGGGCGGCCTCGTAGGCCCGGTGCAGCAGGCCGAAGTCGGCGACCGGGGCGTAGTCGAGGCCCTCGAAGCGGATCCGGTTCATCGAGGAGTCGGTGCACGCGCCGGAGGCGAGGACGATGTCACGCACCGCCAGCCGGTCGGTCAGCGCGCCGCAGGAGCCGACCCGGACGATGGACTCGACGCCGTACTCCCGGAACAGCTCGTTGGCGTAGATGGCCAGCGAGGGCTGGCCCATGCCCGAGCCCTGGACCGAGACGCGCCGGCCGCGCCAGGTGCCGGTGTAGCCGAGCATGCCGCGGACCTCGGAGTAGCACCGGGCGTCCTCGAGGAAGGTCTCGGCGATCCACCGCGCGCGCAGCGGGTCGCCGGGCATGAGGACGACAGGGGCGATCTCGCCGGGCTCGGCGCCGATGTGGGTGCTCACTCGCGTGGAGCCTAGGGCCAACCGCGGCGCCCACCCAAGCCGGACTAGCCTCGGCAACGTGACCTACCCGCACCTCCGCCTGGCCGCCAACCCGCACGATCGGACGGGGGTCCGTCGCACCGACGATCCCTGGCTGGAGGAGCGCTGGAGCTCCCCGCAGAGCCGGGTCCTGGTGCTGGCCGGGGCGCGGGTGCGCCCGGTCGGGGGCCGGCTGGACTGGGTGGCCCCGGTGGACGCGCCGCAGGGGCTGCGGATCCTGCTCGGGGAGCAGCAGGGCACGACGTACTTCGCGGTCGTGGTCGACCCCGACGACGCGCCCGGCGAGGCCGGCGACTGGGTCGGGCTGCGCGAGGTGCTGCCGCACCTGGCGAGCGAGGGCGTGGACGAGGCGCCGCTGGTGCTGCACGCGATCGGTCTGGCCGAGTGGCTGCGCGCCACCCGCCACTGCCCCCGCTGCGGCGGACCCCTGGAGCCGCGGGCCGCGGGCCACGAGCTGCGGTGCGCCGAGTGCGGTCGCGTGCAGTTCCCGCGCTCGGACCCGGCGGTGATCATGCTGGTCACCGCCGGCGACCCGGGCTCGGAGGACGAGCGGTGCCTGCTGGGCCACCAGGCGAGCTGGCCCGAGGGCCGCTACTCCACGCTCGCGGGCTTCTGCGAGCCGGGGGAGACCCTCGAGGACGCCGTGCGCCGCGAGGTCGTCGAGGAGACCGGCGTGCGGGTCGGCGAGGTCACCTACTTCGGCAACCAGCCCTGGCCGCTCCCCGCCAGCCTGATGCTGGGGTTCGTGGCCAGGGCCGAGTCGACCGCGATCTCGGTGGACGAGCAGGAGATCGCCGAGGCCCGCTGGTTCACCCGCACCGCGATGAAGGCCGAGGCCGAGGCGGGCACGCTGCTGCTGCCCGGCGGCGTCTCGATCTCCCGGTCGCTGGTCGAGCACTGGTACGGCGGGCCGCTGCCCGGCTCGTGGTGACCGGCGGGCTCAGGCCAGCGCGGCCAGCTTCTCCTTGACCTGCACCAGCGAGGGGTTGGTCTGCGCGGTGCCGTCGGCGTACACGAGGGTGGGGACGGTCTGGTTGCCGCCGTTGGCGGACTCGACGATGCTGGCGGCGGCCGGGTCCTGCTCGATGTCCACGATGTCGTAGGTGATGCCTTCGCGGTCCAGCTGGCCCTTGAGCCGGTGGCAGTAGCCGCACCAGGGGGTGGTGTACATCGTGAACAAAGCAGGCATCTCCTCTGCTCGGACTGTCATCGGGTCCGTCTAGGGTTTTGCGGACCATCAGAAGTAACTAGTTCCACCGAGGAGTTGTTCCCATGCCCCCCGCCCCCGGGCCCGACGACCTGCTGGCCGCGCTCGACCCCGAGCAGCGGCGGGTGGCCGAGGCGCTGCGGGGTCCGGTGCGGGTGCTGGCCGGCGCCGGCACCGGCAAGACCCGGGCGATCACCCACCGGATCGCCCACGGGGTGGCCACCGGGGTCTACGCCCCCACCGAGGTGCTCGCGGTCACCTTCACGACCCGCGCGGCCGGCGAGATGCGGTCGCGGCTGCGGACGCTCGGGGCGGGCCCGGTCCAGGCCCGCACGTTCCACTCCGCGGCGCTGCGCCAGCTGCGGTTCTTCTGGCCCCGGGTGCACGGCACCGAGCTGCCGACCCTGATCGAGTCGAAGATCGGCCTGCTGGCCACCGCCGCGCGCCGGCAGCGGCTGAACGCCGACCAGGCGCTGCTGCGCGACCTGGCCTCGGAGATCGAGTGGTCCAAGGTCAGCAACGTCCACCCCGACGACTACGCCCGGTTGGCGACCCGACGCGGCCGGTCGGTCTCCGGGCAGGACCCGGAGACCGTGGCCCGGGTGTTCGCGGCCTACGAGGAGACCAAGCGCGCCCAGGGCCGGATGGACATGGAGGACGTGCTGCTGCTGACCGCCGGGATGCTCGCGGACGACGAGCGGGTGGCGGCCCAGGTGCGCCGGCAGTACAAGTGGTTCGTCGTCGACGAGTTCCAGGACGTCTCGCCGCTTCAGTCCGCGCTGCTCGAGCTGTGGCTGGGGGGTCGCGACG
The DNA here is from genome assembly GCF_013409645.1 of Nocardioides panaciterrulae. Taxonomy (NCBI): domain Bacteria; kingdom Bacillati; phylum Actinomycetota; class Actinomycetes; order Propionibacteriales; family Nocardioidaceae; genus Nocardioides; species Nocardioides panaciterrulae. The sequence continues at coordinate 1,194,392 of NZ_JACCBG010000001.1, forward strand.
AGCTCTGCGTGGTCGGCGACCCCGCCCAGACGATCTACTCCTTCGCGGGCGCCAACGCCGCCTACCTGCGCGACTTCGCCACCAAGCACCCGAACACCACCTCGATCGAGCTGGTGCGCAACTACCGCTCCTCGCCGGAGGTGGTCGCCGCCGCGAACACGCTGCTGGCCGGCACCACCAGCCGCAGCGTGGAGCTGCGGGCGCAGCGGCCCTCGGGGCCGGCGGTCACCTACACGGGGTACCCCGACGAGGTGGCCGAGGCCGAGGCGGCGGCGGCCGCGATCAAGCGGCTGCGTGACCAGGGCCGCCCGCTCGGCGAGGTCGCGGTGCTGTTCCGCATCAACGCCCAGTCCGAGGCCTTCGAGGAGGCGCTGGCCAGCCGGGCGCTGCCGTACGTCGTGCGCGGCGCCGCCCGCTTCTTCGACCGCCCGGAGGTGCGCGAGGCGGTGACCCGGCTGCGTGGCGCGGCCCGCTCCGGTGAGGGCGAGGACGTCGTGGAGACCGTGCGCGCCACGCTCTCCGGGATGGGCTGGACCTCGCAGGCGCCCACCGCGCGCGGCCAGACCCGGGATCGCTGGGAGTCCTGGCAGGCACTGGTCGACCAGGCGACCGAGTTCGCCCGCGCCCCGGGCGCCGACCTCAACGGGTTCGTCGACGACCTCGACCGCCGGGCCGCCGAGCAGCACGCCCCGGTCGCCGACGGGGTCACGCTGGCGACCTTCCACGCCGCCAAGGGCCTGGAGTGGGACTCGGTCTTCCTGTGCGGGCTGCAGGACGGCACGCTGCCGATCACCTACGCCGAGTCGCCGGCGGCGATCGAGGAGGAGCGCCGGCTGCTCTACGTCGGCATGACCCGGGCCCGCCTGGACCTCTCGCTGTCGTGGGCGCAGGCCCGCAACCCGGGCGGCCGGGCCTCGCGCAAGCCCTCGCGCTTCCTCGACCCGCTGCTGCCCGACCACGCCCGGCCCGAGCCGAAGGCGCCCCGCCAGCGCAAGGTCGCCAGCTGCCGCGAGTGCGGCCGGCCGCTGTCCACCGGTGCGGAGAAGAAGCGCGGCCGGTGCGAGGACTGCCCCGCGTCCTACGACGAGGGGCTGTTCGAGCGGCTGCGCGAGTGGCGCAAGGCCCAGGCGGGGGAGGAGAGCGTGCCGGCGTTCGTGATCTTCACCGACGCCACGCTGCAGCTGGTCGCCGAGCACCGCCCCCGGACCCCGGACGCCCTGCTCCGGATCAGCGGGGTCGGCCGGTCGAAGCTCGAGCGGTACGGCGATGCGGTCCTGGCGCTGGTCCAGGACGAGATCTGAAAAAAATCGAGAAATACCCACAAAATCGTTTGCCCCTTACCTGGGGCACGCGATAGTTTTCCCGCATCACAACAGCCAGCGCACCACGGCCCTGACAACGCCGGCGCCCGAGCATCGAAGGAGGTGGACCAGATGAACAGCACCATGACCACGACGACGACCCAGATCGCGTCGACCTTCGGCATGCCCATCTCTGGCCACGCCTCCGGTTCGACCCTGGGTCGCACCGTCGTCGGTGCCGCGGACAAGTGCGCCCTCGTCACGCCCGTCGTGCGCGATCGCAAGTTCGTCGCCGGCGCCGGCTCCATCGTGAGCCCGGCCCAGGCCTACTTCCCGGGGACCAGTGCCTGGAGACCGCCCAGCTGTTGACACCACGACAGCATCGGCAGCCTCCAGGCCGCGGAACCCGAACCGGGATCCGCGGCCTTTCTGTTTCCCAGGCCGCGTTCCAGCCCGCACCACCAACCGCGATCAGGTCAGAAGTAAGGAGGTGAAAACATGACCATCAGCGTTCTCGACCGCACCGATGGCACTGCCGAGGCGCCCAGCCTGGGGGTCCTGCACGACGAGGCCAGCCGGGTGGACGACGAGCTGCTGCCCTGCCGGGCCAACAACCCCGAGCTGTGGTTCGCCGAGTCGCCCGCCGACGTGGAGCACGCCAAGGCCCTCTGCCAGGGCTGTCCGGTCCAGGCCCTGTGCCTCGACGGCGCCCTCGAGCGCCGCGAGCCCTGGGGAGTCTGGGGCGGCGAGCTCTTCCTGCAGGGCGTGGTGATCCCGCGCAAGCGGCCCCGCGGCCGTCCCCGCAAGAACGAGGCGGCCGCCTGAGCCGCCCGGGACCGGCAGGTCTCGAGCATCGATCCACGAAACCACCACCGATGAGCACACCGAGCAGAACTGGAGCACCACGATGAACCTGATGCCGGAGAACCTGGCACGCGCACAGATGACCGCGCGCCTGGGAGAGGCGCAGCAGATGCGGCTCGGGCACCGTCTCGCCCGCACCCGCCGCCTGAACCGGAGGGCCGAGCAGGCCGCCCAGCAGGCCCGCTACGCCCTCGCCCGAGCGCTCTGAGTCGCCGACACCCGTCGGCAGCGCATTTCGAAGAAGGACCACCGATCAAGCCATGAAGACCCACCGGAAGCGGAGCACCACCATGAATCTCATGCAGGAGAACCTGGCACGCGCACAAATGTCCGAGCGCCTGGGAGAGGCGCACCAGCAGCGCCGGGGCCACCAGCTGGTCCGGGCCCGTCGTCTCAGCCGCAAGGCCGAGGAGGCAGCGCAGCAGGCGCGACTCGCCCTCGCTCGCGCGCTGTGACCCCCGGAGCACCTCTCCGGAGCACCTGATCGCGGGTGTGGACAGGGAGCCGGGTACGACGACCGCCGTCGTCGTACCCGGCTCCCGCCGTCTCCGGGGCGGTCATGGTTCGGCGGCTAGGGTCGACCCGTGAGGACCTGTGACTTCTGCGGGCGCCAGGAGAGCGACGAGGCCAGCACGCTGACCTGGTCGACCGCCGTGGAGAACGGCCGGCCCAAGGACTTCTGCGAGCGTTGCTCGCGTGAGCACCTGCGGGCGATGGAGGGCAAGCTCGACAGCGAGCACTGGTGATCAGACCGCCAGCTGGTCCCAGGCGCACCCGCAGTGCGGGTGGCGCCGCCACTCACGTCGCTCCGGAGCCACGCCGGGGCGCAGGACCAGGCTGGCCGACCAGCTGAGCGGGGCCTCGCCGTCGGCCCAGCAGACGACGTCGCGCACGGCCATCGCGACCGCGGCCGCGAGCAGCGCCGGGTCGCGCGGCACCGGCGCCACCGCGCGGGTCGCCTCGGCGTACTGCTCGAGCACCACCGAGCGGCGCGGGTCCCGCTCGGCGCGGTGGGCGTCGACGCAGCGCAGGCAGGCGGTGGCCCCGGGGACCACCAGCGGCCCGACCTCGAACCCCTCGTCGTGGGGCCCGACCACCAGGTGGGGTCGGCCGGCCCGGACCAGCGGGTCGAGGTCGGCACGCGGCAGCACCACGTCGCTGACCACCAGCGTCAGCACGGACCCGGCGCCCGGAGCCGCGAGCGTGACCCCCGAGGAGCGCAGCAGCCGCACCGCGTCCGAGCGCAGGTCCACGGGCGCGGTCACCTCGACCCGGGCGGCCGAGCGGCCGGCCATCCGCTCCTCGGCCGCGGACCCGGCGCTCGCCAGCACGGCCGCGGCCGCGTGCGGGTCGGCGACACCGCGCAGCACCCGCTCCCGAGCGCCGGCGTCGACGAGCAGCCCGCGCTCCTCGAGGGTCGCGAGGATCCGGGCATGCTCCGGGGCGAGCTCGGGAGCGAGCTCGGCGGTCTCGCCGGACCGCAGCCGCTCGAGCAGCCGCCGGACGGGGGCCACGTCGGGGAGCACCACGGCGTGGGGTGGGTCCAGGCCGACCTGGAGGTGCCGGTCGTCGCGACGCACCACGTGCACGCCGGGCCTCAGGACGGGGCGGGCGACGGCACGGACGGCGGGCATGGCCGCAGGCTCGCACAGCCGGCGCCCGCCGCGCAGGCGCCCGTCCACAGGCCGGGGGAGGGAGCGCGGCCGGGATACGACGACGGCGCCGCGCCGGTCATCTGACCGGGGCGACGCCGCCGTACGTGTTCGTGGGGGCGATCAGCCGGTGATCACGCCTTGCCGAGGATGCGGTTGAGGTTGGTCCCGCACACGGGGCACACGGCCTTGGCCATGCGGGTGCCCTTGTCGTTGACCTTGACCTCGCCCTCGGCCTCGCGCTTCTCCTTGCACTTCACGCAGTAGAACTCGCCGTTCCAGGTCTCCGCCATGACGGCCTCCTTGCTTCTGTCTCAGACTGGTCGTCGCGACGGGGTACCCCGGGGGAAGCCCGTCGGAGCCCGACGGCGGGCGCCGCCGAGCCGTCTCGACCCTACGACACCCCCGCCGCGGCGCGCGGCAGGCGCACCGGAGCCGTGGACCGCGTCACGGCGGCCTGGGAGCGGGGTCACTACGTTGTCCCCATGCCTGAACTCAGCCACCTGCGCCTCGAGCGCCCCCGCGACGGCGTCGCCGTGCTCACCCTCGACAACCCCGACCAGCGCAACGCGATGTCCGGCGAGATGACCCGCTCGTGGGTCGCCGCCGTCGACGAGCTGGCCGCGGACCGGTCGGTGCGTGCGGTGGTGGTGACCGGCGAGGGCAGCGCCTTCTGCTCCGGCGGCGACACCTCGTGGATCGCCAGCGAACCCGAGGCCAGCGTCGACGACCTGCGCGAGCGGATGATGCCGTTCTACCGGGCCTGGCTCTCGATCCGCCGGTTGGAGGTGCCGACCATCGCGGCGGTCAACGGTCCGGCGATCGGCGCGGGGCTCTGCCTCGCGCTCGCGTGCGACCTCAGGTACGCCGCGGTCGGCGCCCGGCTGGCGGCGCCGTTCGTCAGGCTCGGGGTCCACGCGGGCATGGCCGGCACCTACCTGCTGCCCCGCGTGGTGGGGGAGGCGCACGCCCGTGACCTGCTGCTCACCGGCCGCACGGTGGACGCCGACGAGGCACTGCGGCTCGGCCTGGTCTCCCGGGTGATCGAGGCCGCGACGTTCCAGGAGGAGGTGCTCGCCACCGCGGAGGGGATCGCGCGCACGGCGCCGGTCGCGAGCCGGCTCACCAAGCTCGCGCTGGCCGGCGGCGGACACGCCGACCTGGAGAGCTGCCTGCAGTGGGAGGCGCTGGCCCAGCCCGTGACGATGGCGACCGAGGACCTGCAGGAGGGGATCCGCGCGGCCCGGGAGAAGCGGCCGCCGGTCTTCACCGGACGGTGAGCGCCCCCGGACCCGGCCGGAGCTGATCGGGCGAGCAGGTCCGGGGCGAGCAGAAGGCCCCCGGCTCGCGTCGCGACGCTCGCCTTCCCCTTGCGAGTGTCGCTCGGCAGCCCCGGGGGCCTGTCTGGGCACAACCTAGGAGGCGCACGCGACCGCGGTCAACGCCCGATTGCCACAGCCTGTGGACAACCTGTGGAGAACGCTGTGTGCGACACGCGCTGACCGGTGGACAGCGGGCCCCGATCCCGGGACAACCCTGTGCGCGACACGCCCGGGAGTCCGGCGTACAGTGCGCTGACCAGCGGTGATGCTGATCCACTGGTTGTGGACGAAGAACAGTTCGGAGGTCACCGGCGTGTCGCAGCGTGGGGACGGCGGGGACGGCGGCCGGGAGACCGACGGGTCCCCGGCGTACGACGGGGGGCCGGTCGCGGCGCTGCGCCGGATCGCGTTCCTGCTCGAGCGCGCCCGGGAGGACACGTACAAGGTCAAGGCCTACCGCGGCGCCGCCGCCGCGATCCTGCCGCTGGGTGCCGAGGCGGTGGCGGCCGCGGTCGAGGACGGCACGCTGACCGGGATCCCCGGCATCGGGGCCAGCACCGCGAAGGTGATCGAGGCCGCGGTGCGCGGCGAGACCCCCGACCGGCTGGCCCGGCTGGAGCGGGAGGCCGGCCCGCTGGCGACGGGCGGCCGCGAGCTGCGCGCGGCGCTGCGCGGCGACCTGCACTCCCACTCGGACTGGTCCGACGGCGGCTCGCCGATCGAGGAGATGGCGTTCACCGCGATCGAGCTCGGCCACGAGTACCTCGTGCTGACCGACCACTCGCCCCGGCTGAAGGTCGCCCACGGCCTGAGCGCCGAGCGGCTCGCGCGGCAGCTCGACGTCGTCGACGCGGTCAACGACCACCTCGGCGGCTCGGGGTTCGCGCTGCTCAAGGGCATCGAGGTCGACATCCTCGACGACGGCGGCCTCGACCAGAGCGAGGAGATGCTCGCCCGGCTCGACGTCCGGGTCGCCAGCGTGCACTCCAAGCTGGCGATGGCCAAGGACGCGATGACCCGGCGGATGGTGGCGGCGGTCGGGCACCCCCGCACGAACGTGCTCGGCCACTGCACCGGCCGCCTGGTCACCGGCGGGCGCGGCACCCGGCCGGGCTCGGAGTTCGACGCCCGGGCGGTGTTCGAGGCCTGCGTCGAGCACGACGTGGCGGTGGAGATCAACTCCCGGCCCGAACGACGCGACCCGCCGACCCGGCTGCTGGAGCTCGCCCGGGACGTCGGCTGCCTGTTCTCGATCGACAGCGACGCCCACGCGCCGGGCCAGCTGGACTTCCTGGCCTACGGCTGTGAACGCGCCGAGGCCGCCGGCATCGACCCGGACCGGGTCGTCAACACCTGGTCGCGCGAGCGGCTCCTGGGCTGGGCGAACGGCTAGGTTTCGGTCCATGGGACGCCCGGAGGTGGAGGTACGCCGCAGCAAGCGGCGGCGTCGTACCGTCTCCGCCTACCGCGACGGCGACCGCATCGTGGTGATGATCCCGGCGTCGCTGAGCCGCGCCGAGGAGGCCGAGTGGGTGCAGACGATGCTCACCCGGCTGGAGCGCTCCGAGCAGCGCAGCCGCCCCTCGGACGCCGATCTGCGCCAGCGGGCGCGGGCGCTCAGCGACAAGTACCTGGGCGGGCTGGCGACTCCGGAGTCGGTGCGCTGGGTCGACAATCAGAAGTCCCGGTGGGGCTCCTGCACCCCCGGGGACCGCACGATCCGGCTCTCGGCGCGGCTGCGCGGGATGCCCGCGTGGGTGATCGACTACGTGATCGTCCACGAGCTGGCGCATCTGCTCGAACCCGGCCACGACGACCGGTTCTGGGCCTGGGTGGACCGCTATCCCCAGGCCGAACGGGCCAAGGGCTACCTGCTCGGCTGGTCGGCCGCCGCGCACCTCGAGCCGCCGCCCAGCGGCGACGCCGACTGAGCCGACTCTCGGGCCGCGCCCGAGGCGGCCGGAGGATTCAGCGGAAGCGCTCCCGGGCGAGGCCGATGAGCTGGTGCATCTCGGGCTCGAGCTCGGGCAGGTCGTCCAGCGGCCACCAGCGGACGTCGAGGGACTCCGCGCTGGTCGCGTGATCGGCGCCGGCGGGTGCCAGCGCGACGTAGCGGACGTCGAGGTGGTGCACGGTGCCGCGGCGGTCGCAGAACGACACCGGGTGTACGTCGAGCTGGGCGGGGACGGGGTCCAGGGCCAGGTCGGCCAGGCCGGACTCCTCGGTCCCCTCACGGAGCGCCACGCCGGCCAGGGTGCGGTCGGCCGGTTCGCAGTGCCCGCCGAAGGCGAACCATCGGCGGGCCTTGCGGTGCAGGTTCAACAGGACCCGGTCGCGGTCCGGGTGCAGCACCAGCACGCCGGCGGTCAGGTGGTCGGGGAAGCACGCCCGGGTCATCGCGTCCGGGTGTGCGCGCAGGTGCTCGGCGTACCGCCGGCGCAGCCGGTCCTGGGCGGGCGAGGGCGCCGCCCAGGCCTCGAGCGTGGCCAGGGCGTCGGCGTGCAGGCTCACGCGCCGGGGGAGTCCGGCGAGCCGGGGCCGTCCGGCGTGTCCCCGCCCTCGCCCTCGAGCAGCTGGCGCAGCGCGGCGTCGAAGTCGTCCTCGCTGAGCTCCTCCGGCGCGGTGGCGCCCTCGCGGAAGCCCAGCGGGTCGTCGAGGTCGGCGGCGGTGGGGAGCAGGTCGGGGTGCATCCAGACCCCGTCGCGGGCCTCGATCCCCTGACGGGTGCGCAGCGAGCCCCACAGCGTCGAGGCGTCGCGGAGCCGACGGGGGCGCAGCTCGAGCCCGACCAGCGAGGCGAAGGTCTGCTCGGCGGGACCGCCCGCGGCGCGCCGGCGGCGGAACGCCTCCTGCAGCTTGCCGGCCGACGGCATCCGCTCGGCGGTGGCCTCGTGGACCACCTCGTCGACCCAGCCCTCGACCAGCGCCAGGGTGATCTCGAGGCGCTCGAGGGCGGCCTTCTGGGCCGGGGACTGGGGCAGGTCGAAGAGCCCGCCGTCGAGGATCTGCTGCATCGACTCGGGGTTCATCGGGTCCAGGCCGCGCATCTGCTCCTCGACGCGGCCCTGGATGCCCTCGACGTTGATCTCGATGCCGCGGGCGTAGTCGGCGACCGCGCCGATGAGGTGCTCGCGCAGCCACGGCACGTGGGCGAACAGCCGCTGGTGGGCGGCCTCGCGCAGCGCCAGGTAGAGCAGCACGTCGTCGCCGGAGACGTCGAGCCCCTCGGCGAACTTCTCGACGTTGGTCGGCAGCAGCGCGGCCTTGCCGGCCGGGGCCAGGGGGAGCCCGGTGTCGGAGACGCTCAGCACCTCGCCGGCCAGGCCGCCGAGGCCGGAGCCGATCTGCCCGGCGAGCATCGCGCCGACCGCCCGGCCCAGGATCCCCAGCACCGGCCCGGACATCGCGCGCGCCTCCTCGGGCAGCGCGCTGGACAGCGCCTGCACCGAGCCCTCGGCGATCGGCTCGACCAGGACCTTCCACACGTCGGTGGTGCCGACGATCCACTCGGCGCGGCTCCAGGCCGCGGTCGAGGTGACGCCGGAGGCGAACGTCGCGGTGTCGTCGAGCCAGTGGTCCGCGAGCCGCACCGCGTCGGCCACCGCGTCCTTCTGCCGCTGCGAGGGCGACGGGTCGGGCTGCTGGGCGACCAGCTTGCGGGCGGTGTCCAGCGCGACGTCCCAGTTGATCGGCCCGTCGTCGGAGGGCTGCAGCATCGACTGGATCTGGCCGAACAGCGCCGACAGGTCGGGCATCTGGCCGCCGGCGCCGAACGTCTGGCCGCCGAAGAGCTGCTCGAAGGGCGTGCCCTTGAACGGGTTCTGGCCGTGCTCGTCCGGCTCGTCGGGGGTGTCGCCGGGGTTGGTGCTCATGGGACAACCGTACGCGGCCGCGGAAGCAGACCGACCCCTGTGGCCGACGGCCGTGGCCGCTAGGGTCGGGACGTGACCGACGCCACCGGGGCCGCCGCCGCGCGGCCCGTCGTACGCCTTGCCGAGCTCCGCGAGACCCCGCTCGACGTCGGCGAGGTGATCGCGGCGCTCGACGACGACGCCAGCGGCGGACTGACGCTGTTCATCGGCCGGGTGCGCGACCACGACGGCGGCCGGGACGTGGACGGGCTGGACTACACCGCCCACCCCACCGCCGAGGCCCGGCTGCGCGAGGTCTGCGAGCGGGTCGCCGAGGAGTACGACGTGCACGGGGTCGCTGCGGTGCACCGCACCGGCACCCTGGCGATCGGCGACGCCGCGGTCGTGATCGCCACCACCGCCGCCCACCGGGGCGAGGCGTTCGACGCCTCCCGGGCGCTGATCGACACGCTCAAGGCGGAGGTGCCGATCTGGAAGCACCAGCGCTTCGGCGACGGCGGCGAGGAGTGGGTCGGCACCCCGTAAGTCCGGCCGGGCCCGCGTTTCTGCCGGCTCCGGGGCTCGCGGCCGCCTAGGCTGGGCCAGTGGAGATCCTGCTGTGGCTGGTGCCCCCGGTCGTCGTCACCGTGGTGGCGATGGTTTGGGTGAGCTGGCTGGGCCGCGCCGGCCGGGGCGAGATCGACCGGGAGGTCGCCGTCCGCCGCCTGGCCGAGGCGATGCAGCGCGAGCCGAAGCAGCCCGCGGCGTACTCCGCCCGGACCCCGGCCCGGGACCGCAGCACCGGCATCGCGGTGCGGCCCTCGCGCCGCGTCTCCTGAGGTCCGGAGCAGCGCGGGTGCGACCGGGCGCGGACCCAGTTGCCGGCGTTTGAGAGGCTTGGCGCCATGACGCAGCGCACTCTGGCCGGGATCATCGCGGCGCCGCTGCTAATCGCGCTGTGGGTGGTCGCCGCGTCCGAGCCGCTGCCCTACGTCACCTACGAGCCCGGGCTGACCGTCAACGTGCTCGGCTCCCACGACGGCGAGCCGATCATCGAGGTGGCCGGGCACCGCACCTACCCCGATCAGGGCGAGCTGCGGATGACCACCGTCTACGTCTCCCAGCCCCGCCCGGCGCGGGTGACGCTGGCCGAGCTGATGAAGGACTGGATCAGCAAGGACGCCGCCGTCTACCCCTACAAGGCGATCTACCGGGAGAACGAGACCAACGCGCAGAGCCGGCAGCAGGGCGCGGTGGAGATGGTCTCCTCCCAGGACACCGCGGCCGCGGTGGCGCTCGACCAGCTGGGCTACCAGGTCAAGCCGGCCGTGGAGGTGCTCAGCGTGCTGCCCGGCACCCCGGCCGACGGCCGGCTGCAGGTCCGCGACATCTTCTTGAAGATCGACGGCAAGCCGGTCACCTCCAGCGACCAGGTGGTCAAGGCCGTGCAGTCGGCGCAGGCCGGGCAGCCCGTGCACTTCGTCGTACGCCGGGACCGGAAGCCGACCCCGGTGACGGTGACCCCGCGGGTGAAGGACGGCACGCCGGTGATCGGGATCCAGCTGGGGCTCGGCTACCGGTTCCCGTTCAAGGTGAGGGTCAACCTCGACCAGGCGATCGGCGGCCCCAGCGCCGGGCTGATGTTCTCGCTGGGCATCTACGACACGCTCACGCCCGGCTCGCTCACCGACGGCCGGTCGGTGGCCGGCACCGGCACCATCGACGAGTCCGGCAAGGTCGGGCCGATCGGCGGCATCCAGCAGAAGATCGCGGCGGCGCGCCGCGACGGCGCGCAGCTGTTCCTCGTGCCCCCCGACAACTGCAAGGACGCGCTCGGCGCGCAGAACGGCGACATGCGGCTGGTGAAGGCGGAGACCATGCCCGACGCGCTGCAGGCCCTCAAGGCGTGGGACGCCGACCCCGATGCACCCCTGCCGTCCTGCAAGGAGGACTCGTGACCGGTCCCGACGACGACCTCGGCCCCGACCTGGAGCCGGGGCCCGACCCCGAGCTCAGCCCCGCGCCCAGCCTCGAGCCTGAGCTCAGCCCCGAGCTGACCGCCGACCTGGACGCCGACCCGGCGCTGGCCTCGGCGGTGCTGGAGATCGAGTCCCACATCGCCGAGGGCGGCTGGGACCAGCCGGCCCGGCTCTACGCGCTGGTCGACACTGCGGCGCTGGTCGAGCACGAGCCGGGGCTGGCCGCGGCGATGGGCCTGGACTCCGCCGACGCCGCCGGGTCGCTGACCCCGGTCGAGCAGGACCAGCTGGCGCCGGACCGGCCGCTGGAGACGGTGCTGGCCTCGATCATCTGGCCGCCCGACGTCGCCGGGTGCGCGGCGGTCGTGGAGCGGCTGGTGCTGCCTCCGGGCGCGGACGCCGAGATCCCCGAGGACGCGGCCGCGGCCGCGGAGTTCGCCCGGGAGCACCCGGACCGCCAGGAGGTGCGCATCGTGGCCGGGGCCACGCGCGGCGGCTCGTCGTACTGCGCGCTGCGGCTGCGCGCCCACGACGACGCCGCGTCGGTGGTCGGCGGCGCCGATCTGGTGCCGGGGCTGCTGGAGCTGCTGCGGGCGACGCTGGCCGACGAGCCGGAGGCGCAGGGATGAGCGAGCTGTTCGACGAGGACCCGCGCGACACCCCGCCGCCGACGCGCTCGCGGCCGGGCCGGTCCCGGGCCCTGGTCATCACCGCGGTCGCGGTGGTGCTCGCGTTCTTCGTCCTGACCACGTTCGCCGGCTGGTACACCGACCGGTTGTGGTACCGCTCGGTCGGGTTCGGCGGCGTCTTCACGAAGCTGTTCTGGACCAAGACCGGGCTCTTCTTGTTCTTCGGCGTGCTGATGGCGGTCGTGGTCGGCGCCAACATGGCGCTGGCCTACCGGATGCGGCCGCTGTTCCGGCCCAGCTCCCCGGAGCAGACCGGCCTGGACCGCTACCGCGAGGTGGTCACCCCGATCCGGACCTGGCTGCTGGTCGGCGTCTCGGTGGTCGTCGGGCTGTTCGCGGGCTCCTCCGCGCTGGGCCAGTGGCGGCACTACCTGCTGTGGCGCCACGGAGTGCCGTTCGGCAGCAACGACCACTTCTTCCACAAGGACATCGGCTTCTACGTCTTCGACCTGCCGTGGCTGCACTACCTGGTGAACTTCGTGATGGCCGCGACCGTGGTCGCGCTGCTCACGGCCGCCGTCGTGCACTACCTGTACGGCGGGGTCCGGCTGCAGACCGCCCACGACCGGCTCTCCGGCGCCGCGCAGGGCCAGCTCTCGCTGCTGCTCGGGGTGTTCGTGCTGGCCAAGGCCGCCGACTACTACCTGGACCGGTTCGACCTGGTGACCGGGGGCGGCGGGCTGATCACCGGCATGACCTACACCGACGACCAGGCGGTGTGGCCGGCGAAGAACATCTTGATGTTCATCGCGCTGATCTGCGCGGTGCTGTTCTTCCTCAACGTCTGGCGACGCACCTGGGTGCTGCCGTCGGTGGGCCTCGCGCTGCTGGCGCTCTCGGCGGTGCTGCTCGGGCTGATCTGGCCCGGCATCGTGCAGCAGTTCCAGGTCAAGCCCTCCGAGGCCGACAAGGAGGCGCCGTACATCGACACCAACATCCGGGCCACCCGCGAGGCCTACGGCATCCAGGACGTCAAGCCGCAGGTGTACTCCAGCCGCGCCTCGGCGGCCAGCGCGAGGCTCGCGGACCTGGAGTCGCAGACCTCGACCGTGCCGCTGGTCGACCCGCACCTGGTGCGCGACACCTTCGAGCAGAACCAGCAGATCCGGGCCTACTACTCGGTCGCGGACGTGCTCGACGTGGACCGCTACCGGATCCAGGGCGTGGACCGGGCGCTGGTGCTGGGCGTGCGCGAGCTCGACCAGAACGGCATCAACGCGGGGGACCGGAACTGGTCCAACCTGCACACCGTCTACACCCACGGCAACGGCATCATCGCCGCCTTCGCCAACCAGCGGCCGGCCTCGAACTCCTCGGAGTCCACCGACATCCAGTGGGCGGAGGGGCAGGCGCAGCACGACCTGGGCCAGTACGAGAGCCGGGTCTACTTCGGCGAGCAGAGCCCCGACTACTCGATCGTGGGCAAGCAACCGGGCCAGCCCGACGTCGAGCTCGACCTGGGCAACACCGCCTCGGGCTCCGCCCAGGACGACACCACCACCTACACCGGCAAGGGCGGCGTCTCGGTCGGGGGCTTCGTCAACAAGCTCATGTACGCGATCAAGTTCGGCGACCCGAACTTCCTGCTCTCCGAGCGGGTCAACTCCGACAGCAAGGTGCTCTACGACCGCAACCCGCGGGACCGGGTCGAGCGGGTCGCGCCGTGGCTGACCGTCGACTCCGACCCCTACCCGGCGGTGGTCGACGGCCGGATCCAGTGGATCCTCGACGGCTACACCACCACCGACCGCTACCCCTCCTCGGAGAGCGAGTCGTTCTCGACGATGACCGACGACTCGCTGCAGAACAACACCGGGCTGCGGACGATCCCCACCGACGAGATCAACTACATGCGCAACGCGGTGAAGGCGACCGTCGACGCCTACGACGGCACCGTCCACCTCTACGCGTGGGACCAGACCGACCCGATCCTGCGGGCCTGGGAGTCGGCGTTCCCGGGCACCGTGGAGCCCAAGGCGGCGATCCCGCCGGCGCTGATGGACCACCTGCGCTACCCCGAGGACCTGTTCAAGGTGCAGCGCTACCAGTTCGCGCGCTACCACGTCACCGACGCCAAGGACTTCTACCAGGGCAACAACCGCTGGGAGGTGCCCGAGGACCCGAACGTGCGCGGGCACCTGCAGCCGCCGTACCGGATGTTCGTCGACCAGCCCACCGGCAAGAACGGCGCCCCGCAGAGCGTGTTCTCGCTGACGTCGGTGTTCACCCCGTACCAGAAGAACAACCTCGCGGCGTTCGTGTCGGTGGACTCCGACGCCACCGATCCCCAGGACTACGGCCACTTCCGGGTGCTGCAGATGCCGGACCAGCAGACCCCCGGCCCCGGCCTGATCGCCAACCAGTTCACCTCCAACAGCGAGGTGGCCAACGAGCTCGCGCAGTTCAACCGGTCCGGCGGGGAGACGATCCCCGGCAACCTGCTGACGCTGCCGATCAAGGACGGGCTGATCTACGTCGAGCCGGTGTACGCCGTGCGGGCGGGGTCGAGCTCGAGCTACCCGATCCTGCAGTACGTGCTGACGTCGTACGGCGGGGAGACGGGTATCGGCCGGACCCTCGGGGAGTCGCTGGCGGACGCCCTCGGCGTCACCGGTGGCTCGACCGGGACCACCCAGGGCGGCGGCAACACCGGCAGCCAGGGCGGCGGCAAGACCGGCAACGGTGGCAAGCAGGGCGGCTCGGCCCCGACCGGAACGGCCGAGCAGCGGATCCGGGGGCTGCTGGACCGCGCCGACCGGGCGTTCCGCCAGGCCGACGCGGCGCTGAGCCGGCACGACCCGGTGACCTATGCCAAGAAGGTCGAGCAGGCCCGCAACCTGATCGCCCAGGCGGTCGCGCTGGCCAACCAGCAGAAGAACTAGCCCGGCCGGTCCTGCCCGGGGCCCAGCGCGGTCGCCGCGTCGTGGCCCAGGTCGAGGTAGACCGCGTCGGTGGCGATCCGCCGGACGTGCTGGACCGGCACGCGCAGCTCGTGGTGGCCGAGGCCGTGGGTGTGCCGCCGGACCACCAGGTGGGTGATCGCGTGGCGATCGTCGACGAGCAGGCCCTGGACGTGGCCGAGCACCGTGTGGTCGCTGGAGAAGACCTCGCTCTCCCGGCGGAGCTCCACGGTGCCGCGGGGGAGGTGGTCGAACTCGACCAGGGTGTCGGTGTCCTCGGGGCCGGCGGTCTCGACGAGACGACCGGTGGCGGGGAAGTGTGGCCAGGACAGCACCCGCACGACGCCCACGTCCCACTCCTCGGTGCGGCGCGGCCAGCCACCGAGCTCGACGAAGTCGGTCTCGTCGATCGGCTCGCTGTCCTCGAGCTGCTGCCGCGTCCAGGTGAGTCGCAGGCGCTCGGCCTCGCCCTCGACCGTGGCCACCGCCACCGGCACCAGGTGCGAGCGGGGATGGAGCGCGTGGGCCCGTCGTACGACCAGGTGGGTCACGGTGCGGGCCACCGGGTCGACCACCACGTCCGCGAGCCTCCCGACGTGGCCGTCCGCGGCGTCCACGGGCATCTCGGGGCGGAGCTGGCTGGTCACGAGGAAACGCTCGTACGCCGGCCCACGGCGCCGGCAGGGCCGAAGGACACCGGGGGAGGGGACCCCGATTTGTCGGCCCTCGGGCCATCCCGTAAGGTTGGTCTCACCGACGCGGGGTGGAGCAGCTCGGTAGCTCGCTGGGCTCATAACCCAGAGGTCGCAGGTTCAAATCCTGCCCCCGCTACAAAGTTCAGGCTCGGAATCTACGGATTCCGAGCCTGAAAGCATTTAGAGACTTGATCGAGTGTCCACTTAGTGACGGGTTTCCCGGACAACCCGCTGGCCGGCGGTCGCAGTGCGCCCCCGGGTGACCTACACCGCGACCGCCCCCGCGACGGCCCGGGACAGCGGTTGGCTATGCGGGTCCGACATGACCCACCTGACAGCCATGCCCGCCAGCCACGCCCTCGATCGGATCACCGACTGGCGGATCGCCCTGCGGGCCGAGAACAAGAGCCCGGGCACGATCTTCATCTACGCCGACGGAGCCACTCGTTACCTGACCTGGTGCGCCGACGGCGACCACCTGCCGATGAGCCGCGCCGCGCTCAACTCCTGGATCGCCGGCCTGCTCGACGGCGGATCCTCGCCGGGCACCGCCCGCATCCGCCAGCTCGCCGTGCGCCGCTTTGCGGCCTGGCTGACCGCCGGCGGTGAGATCGCCGCCGACCCGTTCCCCGGAGTCAAGGCACCCCGCTACGAACCGCCGCTGGTCGAGCCGCTCACCGACGCCGAGCTCCGCGCGCTCCTCGCCACCTGCGCTGTCTCCGACGACCACGCGCGGCTGGAAGCCACCCTCAACGACCGACGCGACGAAGCGATCATCCGGCTCATGTTCGAGACCGCGATCCGGTCCGGGGAGCTCGTCGACCTCCAGCTCGACGACGTAGACCTCATCGCGCGGCTGATCACGATCCGTCGTGGCAAGGGTGGGCGCGGCCGAGTGATTCCTGTCGGCCCTGTGACCACCGAGGCGCTGCTGGTGTATCTCGACCAGCGTGAGCAACACCCGCTGGCTGCGAGCCCCGACCTGTGGCTCGGCAATCGCGGCCAGCGGTTCGGCCGCGAAGGACTCAGCCGTGCCCTGCGCCGCCGCGCCAAGCGCGCCGGAGTGCAGGGCTTCCGGCCCCACCGGCTCCGGCACACCGCCGCCCACCGATGGCTCGCGGCCGGCGGCTCCGAATCCGGCCTGATGGCCATCGCCGGCTGGACCCGCAGCGACATGCTCGTCCGCTACACCCGAGCCCGCGCCTCCGAACGCGCCGCCACCGAGGCCCGCCGACTCAACCTCGGAGACCTCTGAGCTCCGCGACAGTTGGCACGGTTCACCGCCGATCGTGGCAGACCAGCTCGCCGGAACGGCGGGTGGACGTCCGAGCGCTCGACACGGCCTGCCGCCACGACCATGATCGAACCGTGAGCGCGCAGGCCGAGACCGCCGAATCAGACAACAGCCTGCCGCAGTGCTGGTGTTGCGGCGGCTCGTTCGCCGAACCGGAGTTGGTCCACCTCGGGTCGCACCCGGAGGTGGGCCTGTGCGCGGACTGCGCCCATTGGGTGCACCGCCGCGCCGCCGAGCAGGCCGCTGCCCGACGGGGCGGGCTCCCCGCGCGGTATCGCGGAGCCTTCGCCGCGACCCGGTCCTGGGTCATCCAGCACGAGGTGCACAACCTGCCTGTCCTCGGCCGGCTGCTGCGCGGCCTGGACCGTCGCCTGCCCTGAACCTCGCGCCCGCGACCGCTCAGGCCACCCGACCCAGTTGGGCAACCCGCTCACACGGACTTGCCGACATCCCGTCCCAGCGTCCCGCCGCCGGGTCCCGGGGCGGTGTCCGGCGGGCAGCAGGCGCCGGGCACCGGAGCCATGCGTCCTCGGCGTCGACGTTCGACGAGGGCAAGTGTGGCTGCTCCCAGCACCGCCGTCACGGCGAGGACACTGATGAGGGTCGTCCGACCCTGGATCCACTGCGAGATGGTCGCGGACAGTCCGGCGAGTGCGCCGGCTCGACCCGCCGACGTCGCGTCACCGGTGGCGGCCGGATACCAGTACCAGGCGAGGTAAGCGCCGGTGAGCACGAGGACCACCGCGGTGACCTTGGGGCCGTAGCGAGCCAGCGTGGCCACCCGGTGGGTGAGCGCGGTGCCCGCGGCTGCGGTGGCCAGGGCCAGCAGCAGCAGGACGGTGGCCGACCCGGCCGCGTAGACCCCGAACACCACGAGCAGGCCGGCGTAGCTGGCGGTGGCCTGGGCCTGCGCGATGACCGCGAGCAGCACCCCGAAGGTGCACGCGAGCGAGGCGATCGCGTAGCCGACGCCGAAGACCACCATCTGAGCGGTCGGGGCAAGCCCCGCGGTTGCCCGGCCGGGGATCCGGGGCAGCCGAAGGGAGAACGAGCGACCGGCCAGCATCGCCCCACCGAGCAGCACCAGCAGTACGCCGACGGCGAGGCCGAGCGCCGGTGCGGCCTCGATCAGGCCGCGGGCGCCGGCGCTGACCACCAGCCCGGCGGCGGCCAGCGTGCCGGCGAACCCGAGGGTCAGCGCGGCGCCGGCCCGCAGCGCATGGAGCAGCCGCACGGGTGCCGGGGAGGTGTCGCCGTCGCCGATGGTGTGGCTGATCCAGGCCGGCAGTAGCGCGAAGCCGCACGGGTTGACCGGGGCGACCATGCCGGCGGCGAAGGCGAGCGTGAGCAACCCGCCCATGGCTCAGGCTCCCGCCTTCACCAGTTCAGCGGTGATGGTCTCGGCGCTGGGGTCGGTGGCCCGGAAGGTCACCTTGCCCTCGGCGTCGACCACGATCAGGGTGGAGAGCGCGGCGACCTGGAAGCGCAGAGACAGGGCCGCGCCGGTGTCGATGGCCGCCGGGACGTGCTCCGCGTCGACGGAGTCCATAAAGCCTCCGATGGTCTCCTTGGACTCGCCGGGGTCCATGTCGATGGCGAGGAAGCTTGCGTTGTCGCCCGCTTCCTCGGCGGCGGTCGCCGCCCTGCCGAGGGACCGGACGCCGTTGACGCATTCGCCGCAACCGACCGAGAAGAAGAACACGGCTGTGGGTTCCCCGGTTGCGGGCAGGCTGATCTGGTGGCCGTCGATGCTGGTCACCGTCACCGGACCACCGTCGGCCACTGGGCTCGCGGGGGCAGTGGTCCCGCATCCGGTCAGCGCCAGCGATCCGGCGGCGAGGGCCGCGGCGATCGAGACGGCCTTCAGTCCGGTTCGGGTGCGCGTCATCGGGTCTGTTCGTCCCTCGTGTCAGTGGTCTGGTCGGTACGAGTGGGCGGGGTGGGCGGACAGCAGTCAGGGCTGTCCGTGCGACGGTGCCGCCTCGCGCTCCCGACGACGGCGAGGACCACGACGCCGATCCCGGCCCCGATGACCCAGGGATTGCGCAGGAACGCGCCGATCCCAGCAATGGCGCCGCCGGTGACCAGAAGCGGGAGGAGGGCGCAGCAGGCGACCATGAGCACGGCGGCACCTGCTGCGGTCAGCAGCAGGCCGACGCCGCCGGGTTGGCCGTCATGGTTGGAGGTCATCGGTGTCCTTCGGTCCTGTCGTTGAGGCTGGGTCAGCAGCAGTGGGTGCGGTCGGTCGAGGTGTCGTCGGTGGTCGGCTGGGTGCCCGCGAGGAGGGCGGCGGTGAGGTCGGCGCCGATCCGGTGGGCCTCGGCGACCGGGACGACCTCGGCCCCGGGGTTCCCGACGAGCCAGCCGGCGGCGTCCTCGGGCGAGGTGAAGAAGTGCACCTGGTTGCAGAAGGAAGGGCGGATCGACGTCATCCGCTCGGGATTCACCAGGGACACCACTGCGGTGGCTGGTTCGACGCTGGTGACGCCGGTCGCAGGGTCGATGGTGACGCGGATCGTTGCGCCGCTGGCCGGTGAAACCGACTCGACGTGTGCCGCCCGCTCCACCAGCGCGGGGAAGATCAGGGTGTCCAGAGCGCACCAGGTGTAGAGCTCCTCGCCGGCCACGGTGAACCGGTGATTGGTCGGGCGCAGGGTCAGACCCTGGCCGAGGATCCGACCCTGGGCGTCGTACTCGGTGTCCGGCACAGCGGCCAGACCACGACGTACGTCGTCGACCGTGCGGCCCGCAGCAGCGGCGAGCTCCTCGATGCTGACGGGGTCGCCATCGACGAGCAGTCGCAGCAGCGGGACCAGCAGGCCGGCGTCCAGGCCCGACTCCCCGGGGTCGGCGAGCCGGTTGGTCAGGTCGGTGATGAGATTCGGCACGGTGATTCCTTTCAGGCGCAGCAGGACAGTTTCGAGACGTCGGCGGTGAAGGACTTGGCGACGATCCGGATGCCTTCGGCCATGGTCAGGTAGGGCGCCCAGGCGTCGGCGACCTCGGCGATGGTCTTGCCGAGGATGTGCACACCGGCGGCTGCGAGCTCGCCGGCGTCCTTCGCGACCGCGGTCAGGCCGAGGATCTCGCCGGTGTCGGCATTGGCGACCATCTTGATGAAGCCGCGGGTGTCGCGGTTGACCAACGCGCGGGTCACATAGGTCAGCGGCAGAACCCGGCAGTCGCAGCGGATCCCTGCGGCGACGACGTCCTCCTCGGTCAGCCCGACCGCACCGATCGCGGGGCTGGTGAAGGTCACCCGGGGGAGCCTGGTGTAGTCGACCGACCGGTCCGCGGCGGCGAAGGCGTTCTCGGCGACCATCGTGCCGTGGTGAGCGGCGACATAGACGAACTCCGGGTGCCCGGTGACGTCACCGGCGGCCCAGATCCGCGGGTTGGAAGACTGCATCTGGTCGGTGACCACGATCTCCCCGGACTCGCCGGTCTTGACCTCCACCGCGTCGAGGTTGAGCCGGTCGGTGACCGGGCGGCGGCCCAGAGCGACCAGGATCTCGTCCGCGCGGAACTCCTGCTCGCCCCCGGAGATCTCGGCGCGGACGACGACCTGCCCGGTCCCCGCGTCGCGAGCCACGTGGACAGGCGTGGCGCGGCGAACCACCCGGATGCCCTCATCGGCGAACACCTCCTGCAGCGCCTGGGAGACCTCCGGCTCCTCCTTCGACGCCAGCCGCGAGCGCACCAGCAGGGTGACCTTCGCTCCGAGACGGGCGAAGAGCTGCGCCTGCTCCAGCGCCACGTAGCCGCCACCGAGCACCAGCAGTGACTCGGGGACCTCGGCCAGCTCCATTGCGGTCGTCGACGTCAGATACCCGACGTCGTCGAGACCATCGATGGGCGGAGCCCAGGCGCGCGCGCCGGTCGCAACAAGGTAGTGCGCGGCCTCGATCACCTCGACCGTTCCGTCGGTGCCGGTGACCTCCAGGAGGGGGGACTCCGGAGTGCCGGCGAAGATGGCCTCACCACGTCGGACCTTCCACCCGTAGGAGTCCGCGACGTCGACGTACTTCTCACCCCGCAGCGCCTCGACGAGGTCCTCCTTCCCTGCGATCAGGGCGGGCATGTCCACCGCGCCCGCGTCGGTCGCGATGCCCGGGAACCGGTCGCCAGCGTCGGCCGCGACGTGCCGGGCCTCGGCCGCCGCGATCAGCGCCTTGGACGGCACGCAGCCCGTGTTCACACAGGTGCCGCCGAACGTGCCGCGCTCGATCATCACAACGGACTTGCCGATCGTCGTGGCCCGGATGGCGGCGGCGAATGCCCCGCCACCCGACCCGATCACTGCCAGATCAAACTTCGACTGCATCCCGATTCCTCCCCGACGGTTGGGAAACGCTCCTGATGTGCTCAGAATGGACCTTCCAGTAAGGTGGAAGGTCAAGTGAGACCTGCGACACAAGGGAGTCGGGATGCGGATCGGGGAGCTCGCCGAGGCATCGGGAACCACTGCCAAGACGCTGAGGTTCTACGAGGAGCAGGGGCTGCTGCCAGCCGCCGAGCGCACCCCGGCTGGCTACCGCGACTACACCCCCGACGCCGTCGGGCGCATCGACTTCATCCACCGCGGCCAGGCTGCCGGGCTCACCCTTGCCCAGGTCCGCCAGATCCTCGACATACGTGACGACGGACAGGCGCCCTGCGGACACGTGCAGGACCTGCTCGACTCTCGACTGGCAGACCTCGACGAGCAGATCGCGCAGCTCGTCGCGCTCCGAGAGACCATCACTCAGCTCCGCGACCAGGCAGCCACGGTCGAACCGGAGACCTGCAGCCCCGACCAGGTCTGCCGCTACCTGTAGCCGAATCGCACAAAGCCACGGCGAGAGTTCACGTAACTCTGAATACAGCGTCTGATGTATTCTCGCCTTCATGAGTGCCACCACCGCCGCTTCACTCGACGCGCTCGCCCGGTTCGGGCACGCCCTGTCCGACGCCACCCGGTCCCGGATCCTCATGGCGCTGAGCGAGGCTCCGTCCTACCCGGCCGACCTGGCGGACGCCTTGGGGGTGACCCGGCAGTCGATGTCGAACCACCTCGCGTGCCTGCGCGGCTGCGGGCTGGTCGTGGCGGTCCCTGAGGGGCGGCGCACCCGCTACGAGCTTGCCGACGCGCGTCTCGGGCATGCCCTGGCCGACCTGCACCAGGTCATCCTCGTCACCGACCCGGACGCATGCGCTGACGCCGATGAGCAAGGGTGCTGTTGATGAGCACCGAGCTGCCCGTTCACTCCATCGACACGACGGCTTCGGTCGCGCCCGCTGGCCTGCACGGTCCGGCGCCGAGCCCCGAGCACAAGGCGCTGTTGATCAGCCGCGTCCGGTTCCTGGTCGCCTTCACCATCGCCTACAACGTCATCGAAGCCGTCGTCGCCCTGACCGCCGGCTCGATCGCCGGGTCGGCCGCACTCCTTGGATTCGGCCTCGACTCGGTCATCGAGGTCTCCTCGGCGCTCGCCGTCGCGTGGCAGTTCGCAGGCGGCGACCACGAGGCCCGCGAGAAGGTCGCGCTCCGGGTCATCGCGTTCTCGTTCTTCGGGCTCGCGGCGTTCGTGACCTACGACGCCGGCAGCAGCCTGATCACGGGACACGCCGCCGAACACTCGTCGCTCGGCATCGGGATCGCCGCGCTGAGCCTGCTGGTCATGCCGGTCGCTTCGTTGATCCAGCGCCGCACCGGCAACGAACTCGGCTCCCACTCCGCGGTCGCGGACTCCAAGCAGACCCTGCTGTGCACGTACATGTCTGCCGCACTGCTGCTGGGGCTCGTGGCGAACAGCGTCCTGGGCTGGTGGTGGGCCGACTCGACCGCGGCACTGTTCATCGCCGCTCTTGCGGTCCGCGAGGGCATCAACGCTAGGCGCGGCGACCTGTGCTGCTCCCCGGCCGAGGTCTTCTTCGACCACGACCACGATGGCTGCGAGACAGGCTGCGACTGCTGCTGAGTCAAGGAGCAGGGATTCGAGCTGTGTCCGAAAACGGTCCACATTGGGCCGGTACCACTCCGTGTTAGACGGGTATCCTGAGACAGGAAGCGAGGGCGAATCCCTCACCACACCGAGCGAATCGGTAGCTTCCGGCTTGAGACCACAGTAGTTGCGACGCCTCCGACGGCGCCCAGAGGTCGCAGGTTCAAATCCTGCCCCCGCTACTGAAAACTGGCCCGTGACCTGCGGAAACGCAGGTCACGGGCCACTGGTCATTTGAACCATTACGGCTTGTGTCGCCCTTTCGTGACCCAGAAACCCCGTTGGTCGCGAAGCGAGGCGCGGCCCGACGGGGCCCGAGTGACGACGCGGTCCATAGCCAGCGAACCGAGGCGTGACCGGAATGGCGCCGATGTCCCGGGCCGTTGGAGGCGCGGCGGACTTAGCCCGCGCGGGATCAGATGTCGTAGTTCTCGTTGGCTCTCGTTGTCTTCCAACCTCTTCCATTGCCTGGTCAGAGCGGTCCCGGCGATGGCCGATCCGCACACTGACAGCCCTGCAGCAAGCGGGGCGGAGGTCTCCGCGGGTTCGCCCTATCGGTCGCGTGAGTGGGAGGCGCTAGTGTGTGGGCGCCAGTCGTACTCCACTCGTGGAGTCAGGGAACCCGGTGAGATTCCGGGACTGACGCGCAGCGGTGAGGGTGACGGGCGAGGCAACACGCCACTGGAGCGATGCTCTGGGAAGGTGCCTCGCACCGGTTGATCCCGAGTCCGAAGACCTGCTGGCACTGGTGACAACCGTCGCCAGGTCGTACGTGGACTCCGCGACAGGGTCCCTGACCAGATAGGTCCTGGCAGTGTCAGCCTCCCGCACTCGCGCCGACCGGTGTCCTGGCGCCCTCCGGCCGTGGCGGGCTGCGGACGGCCTTCTCGTACGGCTTCGGCTGATCGGGGGCAGGGTTCCCGCGAGAGCGCTGAGGTCGCTCGTCGAGGTCGCTGAGGAGTACGGCGACGGACGCGTGCACACGACGTCGCGGGCGAATCTTCAGGTGCGCGCCTTCCCCGGCTTCGAAGGCCGGTTGTCATCCGAGGCGCTCGCCGCCCTCGAGCGAACGGGCCTCCTGCCGAGCAGGACCCATGAACTGGTCCGCAATGTGATGGTGTCGCCGCAAACCGGTTTGGCCGGGGGTCGCGCCGACCTCCGAGCGGTTGCACGTGAGCTGGACGACCGGTTGTGCGCTGACCCGGATCTCGCGGCCCTGTCGGGCCGGTTCCTGTTCGTGCTCGACGACGGACGCGGCGATCTACTGGCTCGCAGCTGCGACCTGGGGCTGGTCGCGCTGGACTCGACCTGGGCTCAGCTACGGATCGGGACCGGGTGGGGGGCGACCGTGGAGCTCGCGGAGGCGGCAGGGCGGATCGCGGAGCTGGCGCATGAGTTCGTCGTACGCCGAGGGCGCGGGCCGGGAGCGGCCTGGCACGTGTCGGAGCTGGCCGAGGCCCTCGCCGTACAGAGAGCGTCCGATCCAGGCCTCCCTGACCCGGCGGAACCGTTGCCATTCGGGGCAGTGCCCGGTGGGCGTCATGTCGAGGTTTCCGAGACCGGTCTCGACCAACAGGTCATCGAAGACCTGACCGCAGCAGTTGATCACGTGATTGTCACACCGTGGCGTGGCGTGCTCATTCCCGAGGAGAGCAGATGACCAACCTGCGCAGGCCAACGCGCCACTACGAGTACGTCGACTCCGGACCCGCCATCTATGTCGACTCCTTCGCCACCATCCGGCGAGAGGCCGACCTGCGGGCCGTGCCGGCCGATGCCGAGAAGCTCGCCGTCCGCATGATCCACGGCAGCGGGCAGGTCGACCTCGCTGATGACTTGATCGTGCATCCGCAGATGGTGTCGACTGCCCGGGCCGCGCTGGAGTCGGGCGCGCCGATCCTGTGCGATGCGACCATGGTCGCGACCGGCGTCACCCGGAGCCGACTGCCGAAGGACAACGACGTCGTCTGCCTGCTCAACGACCCGCGGGTGCCCGGGCTGGCCCGCGAGTGGCGTACCACCCGTACCGCCGCCGCCGTCTCACTGTGGAGGCCGCGACTAGACGGTGCCGTTGTCGCCATCGGCAACGCTCCGACTGCACTGTTCCACCTACTGGAGATGATTCTCGACGGGGGCCCACGACCCGCGGCGATCGTGGGCTGCCCGGTCGGCTTCATCGGTGCTGCCGAGTCCAAGCAGGCTCTCGTGGACCTCCACGCCGAGCACGGCATCGACATCCCCTACGCGACCGTCCGCGGCCGTCGCGGTGGATCGGCGATGACCTCGTCAGCACTCAACGCTCTCGCGCAGGAGGCAGAATGACCGGCCGTTTCACGGTTGTCGGCATCGGCCCCGGCGACCCGGAGCTCATGACGCTGAGAGCCGCTCGGATCATCGGCGCGTCCGACGTCGTCGCGTACCACGCTGGCGTGAAGAAGAAGTCCCACGCACGCCGCATCGCCGACGGCGTCATTCCGGCCGACGCCATCGAGGAGGAGCTGCGCTACCCGGTCACCACCGGCACCACGGACCACCCCGGTGGGTATGTCGGGGCGATGGCCGACTTCTACGAGTCCTGCGCGGTGCGGCTCTCGGATCACCTCGACGCCGGTCGCGACGTGGTTCTGCTCTCGGAGGGCGATCCCCTCTTCTACGGCTCGTCGATGTACCTCCACGACCGGTTCAAGGAGATCTACCCGACCGAGGTGGTGCCGGGCGTGCCCGCCTTCGCGGCGGCGACAGCGGCGATCTCTGGTAGCTCTGGCCCGCTGGTTCGACAGACAGACGTCCTGACCGTCCTCCCCGGAACCCTGCCCGAGCCGGAGCTTGCGAGACGGCTGGCGGACACGGAAGCCGCCGTCATCATGAAGCTCGGCCGGACGTTTCCGGCCGTGCGCTCAGCGCTGGCGCAGGCCGGGCGGCTCGAGGGCGCTTGGTACGTCGAGCGGGCGTCGCAGTCCGAGGAGCGGTGGCTGCCCGTCGCCGAGGTCGACCCGGACTCCGTGCCCTACTTCTCCCTGATCGTCGTCCCCGGCGACACGGCCAACCGGCCGACCGCTGACCGGCTGCGCGCTCGCGACGCGGAGCCCAGTGGATCCGCCGCGACACACGACGGGCGGACCGCTGAACTCCTGGTCGTCGGCCTCGGTCCCGGCCCCGACCACTGGCTCACGCCAGAAGCCTCGGCGGCGTTGGGCGAGGTCGACCACGTGGTCGGCTACGCCCCGTACGTGGCTCGCGTCCCGCCGCGTGCCGGACTGACCCGCCACGCGTCGGGCAACACCGTCGAGGTCGACCGGGCTCGTGTCGCGCTCGACCTGGCCAAAGCGGGGGAGAGGGTCGCGGTCGTCTCAGGCGGCGACGCTGGCGTCTTCGGGATGGCAGCAGCCGTCTTCGAGGCGGCCGAGGACCCGGCGTACGCGGGCGTGCCGATCCGGGTGCTGCCAGGGGTCAGCGCCGTGCAGGCGGTGGCCGCCCGTGCCGGTGCGCCCATCGGGGCAGACTTCGCCGTCGTCTCGCTCTCCGACAGGCTCAAGGCGTGGGAGGTCGTGGAACGGCGCCTCCGCGCCATCGCCGACGCCGACCTCGTGCTAGCGATCTACAACCCGGCCTCCCGCTCCCGGACCGAGCAGATAGCCACCGCCCACCGTGTCCTGCTGGAACACCGCAAGCCAGAGACCGTCGTCATCGTCGGGCGCGACATCGGGCGCGACGAGGAGTCGCTGACAGTCACGACGCTGGCCGACCTGGACCCGGAGACGATCGACATGAAGTGCCTGCTGATCGTGGGTGCCGAGAGCACGCGGGTGAGCCGCGCCGGCGTGTGGACGCCGAGGTACGTGCGGTGAGTGCTGCCGTCCACTTCGTCGGCGCCGGACCGGGCGCGGCCGACCTGCTGACCGTGCGCGCGACGCACCTGCTGGCGCAGGCGGACCTGGTGCTCTATCCCGGCACCTACCTCGATCCCGACGTGCTCGCCCACGTCGGCCCGAGCGCAGAGCTCGTCGACACCCATGACCTCGACCTCGACACGATGGTCGCGTGGATGGTCGGCGCAGCTGGCGCGGGGCAGACGGTGGTGCGATTGACGTCCGGCGACCCGTCTCTCTATTCCGCGCTGCACGAGCAGACCCGCCGGCTCGATGCTGCCGGGGTTGCCTGGTCGGTGACGCCCGGGGTGCCCGCCTATGCTGCCGCTGCTGCGCTGGTCGGGAGCGAGCTGACGGTGCCGCTGGTGGCGCAGTCGGTGGTGCTGACCCGCACCCAGGCCCGCTCTACCGCGATGCCGGAGTCCGAGTCGCTGGCGGCGTTCGCTGCGACCCGCTCGACGCTCGTGCTGCATCTGGCGATCACGCGAGTGCGGGCGCTGATGGCCGAGGTCGAACCGGAGTACGGCGAGGACTGCCCGGTGGCCGTCGTCTACCGCGCCAGCCAGCCCGGGGAGCAGGTGCTGCGTGGCACGGTGGCGACCATCTCGGAGGTGGTGGAGGCGGCAGGGCTGCGCCAGGCGGCCGTGATCCTGGTCGGCTGGGCGCTGGCCCGCGAGGGCGGCGAGTCTTATCTCTACGACGCGGCCCGCGACCGGAGCTCGAAGCGACGCGGCGATCGGGGGCTCTGATGGAGCTCTACGACGTCATCAACCGTCGTCGTGACACTCGCCGAGAATTCACAGGTGAGCCGTTGGCCGCCGAGGTGCTGGAGCGGCTGCTGTCGGCGGCTCACTGTGCACCGAGTGTCGGGATGAGCCAACCGTGGGACTTCGTGCTGGTCCGCTCGCCGGACGCGCTCAGCGCTTTCGCCGACCACGTCGCGCTCGAGCGGGACACGTTCGCGGCGACGCTCAGCGGTGAGCGCGCCGAGACGTTCTCGCGGATCAAGGTCGAAGGGATCCGCGAGTCGCGGCTCGGGATCGTGGTCGGCTACGACCCGACCCGCGGCGGGCCGAGGGTGCTCGGGCGGCATGCCATCGCCGACGCCGGGCTCTACTCGGTGGTCTGCGCCATCCAGAACCTCTGGCTCGCCGCGACCGCCGAGGGCCTCGGGGTGGGGTGGGTCAGTTTCTACCGCGAGGAGTTCCTGCGCGACCTCGTCGGCATGCCGGAGCACGTACGGCCGGTGGCGTGGCTCTGCGTCGGCGCCGTCTCGGAGCTACCGGACGTGCCTGACCTGGAGCGCTACGGCTGGCGGCACCGCTCGCCGTTGGCGAGCGTCCTGCATGAGGAGAGGTACGGCGTCAGCGCGTCAGTGCCCACTGCGTGACGGTACGGGCCGGGGTCCACCCGGTGAAGGCGCCGACCGGTGCACTGGTCTCGACCGAGACTCGGGTCAGCTCGCCGCCGTGCTTCCGGTAGAGCCGACCGAGCAGCATCTCGGTCTCGAGCGTCACGCCGTGCACGACCAGCCGGCCGGCCCGTCGCAGCGCCGTCAGGCAGGCGTCGATCACCCCGTCGCGGGTGGCGCCGCCGCCGACGAAGATGGCGTCCGGCGGGCGGAGCCCGGCGAGCGCGCCGGGGGCCCGTCCGTGCACGACCTCAAGCCCCGGCACACCGAGACTCGTGGCGTTGCGGCTGATCCGCGCAGCACGGTCGGCGTCCGCCTCGACCGCCGTCGTCGTGCAGGACGGGTGGGCGCGCATCCACTCGATCCCGACCGAGCCGGCTCCGGCGCCGACATCCCACAGGTGCTCGCCCGGGGTCGGGGAGAGCCGGGCGAGAGCGCTGGCGCGCAGGTCGCGCTTGGTGAGCTGGCCGTCGTGCTCGAAGGCGTCGTCGGGCAGACCGGCGACCCAGCCGCCGAGGCTCGGGCCGACGCAGTCAATCGCGACGACGTTGAGCCGAGGGAGGTCGAACTCCTTGCCGGTGAGGATGACGGCCTTGTCGAACAGGAAAGAGCTCTGCTCGCGTCCGCCCAGGTCGCCGAGGACGGTGAGCTCACTGTCGCCGTACCCCTCCGCGACCAGCAGCGCCGCCACATCCCTCGGCGTGTGTTCATCGGACGAGAGGACCAGGATCCGACGGCCAGGGGCGAGCTCGCGGCGCACCAGCGCGACGTCGCGACCCACCACGCTCACGACCGCATGGCTCTCCGCCGACCAGCGCATCGCCGCCCGTGCGAGGGCGACTGAGGAGATCCCCGGGACGACGGTCACCTCGTCAGGCCCGAGCAGGTGCATGAAGGTCGTGGCGATCCCCGACACCAGCGGGTCGCCGGACGCCAGGGCGACGACATGCCCGCCTGCCGCCTCGTCCGCCAGGGACGCGAGCAGCGCCGGCAACCGGTCACGCAGCGGAGAGGGCCAGGGCTCGCGGCGCTGCCCCGGCACGTCGGGCAGGAGGTCGAGGTGCCGGCGCCCACCGAGCACCACGCGGGCTCGCTCGACCCAGGCCCGGCCGACCTCCGACACACCGTCCCAGCCGTCGGCGCCGATACCCACCACAGTGATCACGCGAGCAGACGCTATCGTGAGCCCCGCAAGGCGAGAGGTGCCCCAACGGCCCAGCCATCGGAAACGGTGGGGACGGCGGACGGGGAGAATCTGGGAAGCCGGTGAGATTCCGGCACAGGCCCGCTGCGGTGAACCGAGCCTCCACTCATGAGTTGAGCGGAGGACTCGGCAAGTCCGAAGACCGGCCTCCCGCCCGACCAGTCACTGCTGGCGAACAGAGCGGGAGCCTCACATGCCACAGCACTACCCATTTTCAGCCGTCCTCGGTTGCGAGACCGACGCCCTGGACGACATGGGCCTCGCGCTCGTCCTCACGACGATCTCGCCGGAGATCGGTGGCGTGCTCGTGCGGGGCGAGAAGGGCACCGCGAAGTCGACGACGGTGCGGGCGCTGGCCGCCGTGCTGCCGCCCATCGATGTGTACGCGGGCGACAGGTTCTCCGTGGACCCTGCCGACCCGGCAGCCACGTCGCCCGACGGCCCGTTCGGCACCGAGACGGAGACCATCGTCCGTCCGGTGCGGCTCGTCGAACTACCCGTTGGCGCGACCGAGGACCGAGTCCTCGGCTCCCTACACCTCGAGCGGGCGCTGTCACACGGCAAGGTGGAGTACGAGCCCGGACTGCTCGCGAGAGCACACCGCGGCATCCTCTACGTCGACGAGGTCAACCTGCTGCACGACCACCTCGTCGACCTGCTCCTCGATGCCGCGGCGATGGGTCAGGTCACCGTCGAGCGCGACGGCGTCTCGGTCGAGCACGCGGCCCGGTTCGTGCTGATCGGCACGATGAACCCCGAGGAGGGGGAACTGCGTCCACAGCTGCTGGACCGCTTCGGGCTCACCGTCGAGGTTGCCGCCCCCCGGGAGCCGGCGCTACGCGCCGAGGTCGTGCGGCGCCGGATGGCCTACGACGCCGATCCGGTCGCGTTCACCGCGCGCTACCGCGACGCGGACCGCGCCCTGACCGAGCGAGTCGAGACCGCCCGCGAGCGTCTTGCCAAGGTGCGGCTCACCGAGTCTGCGCTCATGAAGATCGCCGAAGTCTGTGCCACGTTCGAGGTCGACGGGCTTCGCGCCGACATCGTCACCGCCCGCACCGCGGTCGCCCACGCCGCCTGGGAGGGTCGCGACGAGGTCACCCGCGCCGATATCCGACGCGCCGCGCTGCTGGCGCTGCCGCACCGGCGCCGCCGCAACCCCTTCGATGCTCCCGGTCTCGACGATGACCTACTCGACCAGGTCCTGGGCGGCGACGACGAGCTACCGCCCGAGCCGCCGGAGGGTCCGGCCCCCGATGAGCCGCAGAGCCCACCCGAGGACGACACACCAGATCAGGCGCAGGCTGCCGGACCGCGGGACGAGGCCGGTGAGGGCGACAGTGATCAGGCGCCGACCGACGACACTCTGGCGGAGACTCCGGCCGAGTCTGACGTCGAGCAGCCGATGACGCCTCCCGCAGGCACCGAGGCCGGTTCGACGGTTCGTGCCACCGCGCCGTACCGACCGCGACTGCTGAAGGTGCACGGGCTCGGCGAGGGCGCGGCCGGACGACGCAGCCGAGCCCTCGCGAGCACCGGTCGCCGCGTCGGCGCCCGGCTGCCGGACGGGCCCACCGGCTCGCTCCACCTGGTGGAGACCCTGCTGGCGGCCGCTGGCAAGCAGTCCTCGCGCGGCCGCACGACCGGACGCGTGGAGCTGCGCAACGAGGACCTCCGGGTCGCCGTGCGGGAGGGTCGGGAGGCCAATCTTGTGCTCTTCTGCGTTGACGCCTCCGGCTCTATGGCCGCGCGTAAGCGGATGTCCCAGGTGAAGACCGCGATCCTCTCGCTGCTGCTCGACGCCTACCGCCGCCGTGACAAGGTCGGCCTGGTCACCTTCCGAGGCGCCGAGGCGACGGTCGCGCTGCCGCCCACACGCTCCGTCGACATCGCTGCAGCGCGGCTCGACGAAGTTCCGGCAGGGGGACGTACGCCGCTGGCCGAAGGGCTGCTCGAAGCCGCTCGCGTGCTGACCCGCGAGCGAATGCGCGATCCACGACTGCGACCACTCCTGGTCCTGGTCACGGACGGTCGCGCGACGGGCGGAAAAGACGCTGTCGCGCGGTCACAGCAGGCTGCGGAGTACGTCGCCGGGCTCGGCGTGACGACGGTCGTCATCGACGGCGAGAGCGGCCCCCTGCGTCTTGGCCTCGCACTGCGACTCGCCGAGCTGCTGCGTGCCGAACACCTCCCCGTGGCCGAGGTCAGTGCTGAGGCGCTGGCCGGCACGGTCCGATCCCGCACGCAGAAGGGAGCGGCCTGATGCCCCAGGGCAAGCCCGCCGTCGTCCCCGACGACGGCCTGACGACGAAGCAGCGTCGCAACCGACCACTGCTGGTGGTGCACACCGGCGACGGCAAGGGGAAGTCCACCGCCGCCTTCGGGCTCGCGCTCCGCGGGTGGAACCAGGGCTGGAAGATCGGTGTCTTCCAGTTCGTGAAGTCGGCCAAATGGCGCATCGGCGAGCAGACCGTTCTGGAGCGACTGGGCCGGCTGCACGAGGAGACGGGCGAGGGCGGCCCGGTCGAGTGGCACAAGATGGGTTCCGGCTGGTCGTGGACCCGAAAGCAGGGTGACGCCGAAGACCACGAGACCGCGGCTCTGCAGGGATGGCAGGAGATCAAGCGCCGCCTGGCCGACGAGAGCCACGACCTGCTGATCCTCGACGAGTTCACCTACCCGATGAAGTGGGGCTGGGTGGACGTCCAGGACGTCGTAGAGACGCTGACCAACCGCCCGGGCTTCCAGCACGTGATCATCACGGGCCGCAATGCCGATCCCCTACTCGTCGAGGCTGCCGACCTAGTCACGGAGATGAGCAAGGTCAAGCATCCGATGGACGTCGGCCAGAAGGGCCAGAGGGGCATCGAGTGGTAGCCCTGCCCCGGCTCGTCGTTGCAGCACCGTCGACCGGACAGGGGAAGACCACGATCGCCACCGGCCTGATGGCGGCACTGCGGATCGCCGGCCACGAGGTGAGCGGCCACAAGGTCGGTCCGGACTACATCGACCCCGGCTACCACGCCTTGGCGACCGGCCGCCCCGGCCGCAACCTCGACCCGCACCTCGTGGGCGAGGAGCGGCTCGTCCCGATGTTGCTGCACGGTGCGTCCGGCGCGGACATCGCGGTGATCGAGGGCGTCATGGGCCTGTACGACGGACGACTGGGCACCGACGGATTCGCCTCCACCGCGCACGTCGCCACCCTCACCCGGACGCCAGTAGTGCTCGTGATCGACGTCGCCAAGCTGTCCCGCTCCGCGGGGGCGATCGCCCTCGGCATGGCGACGTTCGACGCCGGAGTCCGGGTGGCCGGTGTCGTCCTCAACCAGGCGGGATCGGACCGCAACACCGCCGAGATCATCGGCTCGCTCGAGCAAACGGGCCTGCCGGTCCTTGGCGTGATGCCGCGCGACGTCCGGCTCTCCACACCCTCACGCCACCTGGGGCTCGTCCCCGCCGCCGAACGGGACGGTTCCATCCGGATGATCGAACAGCTCGGGGAGCAGGTGGCCCGCCACCTGGACCTCGACGCGATCCTCGAGGTCGCCCGCTCGGCGCCGCATCTGGACGCCGAGTCGTGGAGCCCCGCACGAGAGGTGATGTCGGTCGGCGCCAGCGACCACCGGCCAGTCGTCGCGATGGCCGGCGGGCGCGCCTTCACGTTCCGCTACGCGGAGACCGAAGAGCTCCTGACCGCTGCCGGCTGCGAGGTCGTCACCTTCGATCCGCTCG
Organism: Nocardioides panaciterrulae; assembly: GCF_013409645.1. Lineage (NCBI taxonomy): Bacteria > Bacillati > Actinomycetota > Actinomycetes > Propionibacteriales > Nocardioidaceae > Nocardioides > Nocardioides panaciterrulae. The sequence goes on from NZ_JACCBG010000001.1 coordinate 1,227,142, forward strand.
TCGATCCGGCCCTTCCGGCTGGCACGCAGGGCATCTACCTCGGCGGCGGGTTCCCCGAGGTGTACGCCGCCGAGCTCGCCGCCAACCGTGGTCTGCTGGACGATCTGCGTAGCGCCGTGGCAGCCGGGATCCCGACGGTCGCCGAGTGCGCCGGGTTGCTCTACCTGGCCGAGTCGCTCGACGGCGCACCCATGGCGGGCATCCTCCCGGCCACGGCTGCGATGGCAGGGCGGCTCGTGCTGCGTTACCCGGCTTCGGTCGCCGCGACCGATTCGCTCCTCACCAAGGCAGGGGAGGAGGTCACCGGCCATGAGTTCCACCGCACCCGTACCTCCCCGGCGGCCGGCGAGAGCGCGGCCTGGGCGATCGACCACGAACCAGTCGGCTATGCCAGCGGGAACCTCCACGCGTCGTACCTCCACGTCCATTGGGCCGGCCACCCTCAGCTCGCCCAGCGGTTCGCCGACGCCGTCTACGCCGCGCCGATGCACGTGGTCTCGCCCGCTCCGCCTGCGGTGCCCGTCACGCGACCCCGTGACCGTGTGGCCGACCCTTTGCGCCATCACGGCGACGTCGAGACGGGGGAGGGGCTCTTGGACTTCGCCGTCAACGTCTACGACGGCGGCCGGCCGGCCTGGTTGGAGCGCGCCCTGCGCGAGAGCCTCACCGCGGCGGCGGCGTACCCCGACGCCGAGCCGGCCCGCGCCGCGATCGCCCAGCGGCACGGCCGAGAGCTCGAGGAGGTCCTTCCGACCGCCGGCGCCGCGGAGGCGTTCACGTTGATCGCCCAGCTGCGCCCATGGCGGCGCCCCGTCGTCGTACACCCCCAGTTCACCGAGCCGCATGCGGCGCTGGAGCAGGCCGGACACACCGTGACGACGGTCCTGTGCCGACCGGAGAATGGCTTCGCGCTCGACCCCGACGCGATCCCTGATGACGCCGACCTCGTCGTCATCGGCAATCCCACCAATCCGACCGGTGTCCTGCACCTGGAAGACACGCTCCGCCGACTGCGCCGACGCGGCCGTCTCGTCGTGGTCGACGAGGCGTTCATGGACGCGGTGCCCGGCGAGACCGGCTCCCTGGCCCGCGAGCGACTCAGGGACTTGGTGGTCGTCCGGAGTCTCACCAAGCACTGGTCCATCCCGGGCATCCGTGCCGGCTACGTCGTCGGCGACCGCGCCCATGTCCGCTGGTTGGCCGACCGGCAAACGCCCTGGTCGGTCTCGGCACCGGCCATTGCCGCAACGATCGCGTGCACCAGCCGGACAGCGACCCCCGAGGTCCGCGAGCGTGCGGCCACGCTGGCGCGTTGGCGCGACTTCCTCGAAGGCGGTCTTCGCGGACGCGGGATTGACTACGCGCCATCGGCGGCGCCCTTCGTCCTGGCGCGGCTGGGACGGGGCGCTCATGCGGCGCTGAGGGAGCGCGGCGTCGCTGTACGCCGGGCCGACACGTTCCCGGGGCTCGACTCCACTTGGGTCCGCATCGCCGTGCGTCCACCGGGGATGACGAACCAGTTCTTCACCGCGCTCGACGCGGTCCGCCTTCTCCAGCCCACCTTGTGAGGTCCGCCATGCCCTACGTCTCCGCCCCGTCCGACATCGCCCGCGATCATGCGGCCAAGCGCTTGGCCGCGCTGGCCACCCCGCCCGGTGCCCTCGGCCGCCTCGGCGAGCTGGGCATCTGGCTCGCGTCCTGCCAGGGCCATGTACCTCCGAAGCCGGTGAATGACGTCCGGCTGGTCATCTTTGCCGGCGACCATGGCGTCGCCTCGCACGGTGTCTCCGCGTTCCCGCCCGCGATCACCGGTGCGATGGTCCGCACCTTCCTAGCCGGCAAGGCGGCTGTGAATGCCTTGGCAGCCACCCACGGCGTCGCGGTCCGCGTGCTAGACCTCGGTGTCGACGACGACTTCGCCGATCTCGACGAGGCGACTCGCGCGGCGCTGACCGTCCACAAAGTCCGTCGGTCCAGCGGCGCCATTCATCTCGAGGACGCGCTCACGCCGGAGCAGACCCGGCAGGCCCTCGACGCAGGGGCGGCGATCGCGCGAGAGGAGATCCGGGCCGGTGCTCAGCTGCTCCTCGGCGGAGACATGGGCATCGGCAACACCACGCCCGCCGCGTCCCTGGTCGCCGCCGGCCTCGGGCTTCCCGCAGCCGAGGTGGTCGGGCGCGGCACGGGGATCGACGATGTCGCGCTTGCGCACAAGACCGAGGTGATCGACATCGCCCTCCAGCGTGCCGGCACCCGGGCCGGCGACCCGGTCGAGACACTGACAGCCTTGGGAAGCGCAGACTTGGCCGCCACCACCGGCTACCTCCTTGCCGCAGCCCAGGACGGCGTACCGGTGCTGCTCGACGGACTCATGAGCGTGGCCTGTGCCCTCACCGCCGACCGGATCGAGCCCGGCGCCGCCGCCTGGTACGCCGCCGGGCACCGCTCCACCGAGCCTGCCCAGTCCCTCGCGCTCGCCAAGATGGGCCGAGAACCGCTGCTCGACCTCGGCATGCGGCTGGGGGAGGGGGCAGGTGCTGTCGCGGCCGTTCCGGTGGTCCGCAGCGCCTCCGCCGTGCTCCGCGAGGTGGCGTTGCTGTCCGAGCTACGGGCGTGATGCTGCTCGACGCGTGGCGGCTGGCCCTCGGCACACTCACCGCTATCCCCGTCGCCCCACCGGCCCTCGTCGACCGACGCCGGGCCGGCATGGCCATGGTGCTCGCACCGCTGGCAGTCCTGCCGCTCGCGGTGGCGGTGACTCTGGTGGCCCTGGCCGGGCATGGCCTCGACGTGCCGATCCCCGTGGCGGCTCTGCTGGCGCTGGGCGCAACCATCCTCGGCAACCGCGCCTTCCACCTCGACGGGCTCTCCGACACCGTCGACGGCGTGGCGGCCTCCTACGACCGTGAGCGGTCATTGGCGGTGATGAAGAGCGGCACGTCGGGTCCGGCCGGCGTCGTGGCGGTGGTCCTGGTCCTCGGCCTGCAGGCCACAGGCCTGGTCGCAGTATTGGCCTCACCGCACCCTGTGCGCGCCGCCGTCCTCGCCGGCTGCGCGCTCTGCGTCTCCCGCGCCGCGCTCGCCACCTGCTGCGCCCGGGGCGTGCCGTCCGCACGACCCGGGGGACTCGGCGACACCTACACCGGCACCGTGGCCCGGCCGGTCGTCGTGCTCATGTGGCTGACGTGCGCCGCCGTTCTCTCGCTCGCCGGCGCTTGGTCCGGACTCACCTGGTGGCGCGGAGCGCTGGCCAGCGCGATGGCACTCGCCGTGGTCGCCGTCTTCGTCGCGCGAGCGGTGCGGCGGCTCGGCGGCGTCACCGGCGACGTCTTCGGCGCCGCGATCGAGCTGGCGCTCGCCGCCCTGCTGGTGGCCCTCTCGTGAGCGCCCGAGCCGTCGGTCTTCTGCTCGGGTTCGCCGCGGACCGCGTGCTCGGAGACCCGCAGCATCTCCATCCCGTTGCCGGCTTCGGCAACGCGGCCGCGGCGCTGGAGCGTCGGCTGTACGCCGACTCGCGGCCGCGGGGTGCGGCACACACGGCGGCACTCGTCGGGGCGGCGATCGTGGTGGGAGTCGTAGCGGAGCGGGCAGCGGCGCGGAACCCCGTCGCCCAGGCGGTGGCCACCGCGGTGGTGGCCTGGACGGTGCTCGGTGGGCGCTCGCTGGAGCGCGAGGCACTCGCGGTCGACGCGCTCCTGAGAGCAGGCGACCTCCCGGCCGCCCGTGAACGCCTCACCCATCTGGTGGGCCGCGACACCTCGGCGCTGGAGGAGTCGGAGGTCGCGCGCGCGGTCGTGGAGTCCGTCGCGGAGAACACCTCGGACGCCGTCGTTGCACCGCTGCTGTGCGGAGCCGTGGCCGGGATGCCCGGGCTGCTCGGCTACCGGGCGGCCAACACCCTCGACGCGATGGTCGGCCACCACAACGACCGCTATGAGCGGTTCGGCTGGGCCGCCGCCCGCTTCGACGATCTGGTCAACCTGCCCGGCTCGCGGATCGCCGGTGCCGCCACGCTCCTTGCCTCGCCAGGAACGGCGCGGTCCGCCGCCAAGGCATGGCGCCGTGACGCCGCCGCCCATCCCAGCCCCAACGCCGGAGTCGTCGAGGCCACTTTCGCCGGCGCTCTCGGCATCCGGCTGGGCGGCACGAACCGCTACTACGGCAGCCGGCTCGAGCACCGTTCCGTCATGGGCGACGGGCGCGCCGTACGACCCGAGGACATCGGTCGGGCCGCCCGACTCGCACGCAGGGTTGGCATCATCGGTGCGGTCGTGTCGGCATCCGGCGCGTTGCTCGTGGCTCGGCGCACAGCGGGCCGGAGTGCGATAGCATCCGGCTAACGGGCACGAGGAAGCCGGTGAGAATCCGGCACAGTCGCGCTACTGTGACATCGCCTCCGGGCGGTGGAGTCAGACCCGAGTGTCCGTCATCCATCCCATCGAACAGGGACGCACGTATCCCTGAGGAGGACACATGTCGCAGGTCTCTGCGGCGCCGGTCGCCGGCGCACCTTCCGTTCCCACCATCCCGTTCGGCCAGCTGGCGTCATGGGCGCTGTTCTTCGGTCTCCTCGGAACGCTGGTGCTCTTCTTCGTCAGCACCGACCAGGGTGCCGTCTCCCTCCTGTCCGGCACGGCCATCCACGAGTGGGTCCACGACGGACGCCACCTCCTCGGCTACCCCTGCCACTGAGCCTGATTCCGGCCCGGATCCAGGCCTGAGCCCGGGATCCCGGCCGAGCTCTGAGCGCTCTTCGGCGCGATAGCGACCCCGAACAAGCGCGGCGGGGCTGTTGACGACACTTCTCGCGCGCGGCGCCGGCGTCGGCGCCGCGCTGCTTCCTGAACGGAAACCAGCATGACCGCACGTGCATTTCTCATCCGTGGTCTGATCGCCGGCCTGGTTGCCGGCATCGCCACCTTCTTCGTCGCGTACTCGGTGGGGGAGCCCCACGTCGAGACTGCCATCGCCCTCGAGGAGTCAGGCACCGCCGCCGAGGAGGCGCCGACCGACGCGTCCCACGACCATGGCGACGAGGCCTCCGGAGGCCACAGCCACACGCACAGCCACTCTCACGGTGACGAGGGCGAGGATACCGAAGTCTCCCGGGACAACCAGCGGACCTGGGGCCTGCTCACCGGCAGCCTCGCCGTCGGACTCGCGCTCGGCGGCATCGTCGCCCTCGTCGCGGCCGGCACCATCGGCCGCATGGGCCGGCTCCAGCCCGGCCAGTCCACCGCCCTGATCACTCTGCTCGGCTTCGTCGCCTTCGCCCTGGTGCCGTTCCTGAAGTATCCGGCGAACCCGCCGGCGGTCGGAAGTGGTGACACCATCGGCGACAGGACTGCGCTCTACTTCGGCTTCGTGGCCGTCTCGGTCCTGACGGCCGTCGCCGCGACGTACGTCGCGCTGCGGCTGCGCAACCGCCTCGGCACCTACGGTGGCGTCGTCGCCGGTGCAGCCGGCTACCTGGCCGTCATGGCCGTCGCCGGCCAGCTCTTCGCCACCGTCAACGAGGTCGGCGACTTCCCGGCCGACACGCTCTGGTTCTTCCGCCGGGCGTCACTGTTCACGCTGGCCACGATGTGGGGCGTGATCGGCGTGGTGCTCACCGGACTGGTCGGTCGGCTCTACGCCGCGCACACGGCGCGGGCGCAGCGGCGCGCGCTCGCCGCGAGCCTCTGACGGCCCGCCCCGCGAACCAACCTGTCGGCTCCTGCGCTCAGCGCGGGAGCCGGCGGCTTTCCACGGGAGTGTCGGCCAGCAGGTGGTCGGACACGATCCGGCGGGCCGCGCCGGGATCGACGCCGCCGTACCAGACGTCGTCGGGCTGCACGCTGACGACCGGGGCCTGGTTGCAGGGGAACTGACAACCAGTGTGGGTGACCAGCACGTCATGGTCGCCGAGCCCGGCCTCCATCAGTCCGAGGATCAGCGCGCGGGCCGTCTCGTCGGATCCGCGGGCCGTGCACCGCGGGCCGCGGCAGATGAGCACCTGGCGCCGGTGGCGGGTCACGTCCTCCCAGGCGGTCGAGGTCAGGCCCGGCTCGGCGCCGGAGATCGGCTTCAGGTCGAACAGCGCGACCTCGATCTCCTCGATCGTAGAGGCCAGCCGGGTCGCAACCTCGATCACCGGCCGGTGCCCGGCGCGCTCGCGCCACCAGTGGGAGGCGATCCTCCGTAGCCATGACTGCCCAGGGGCGAGCGGGCCGAGGCTGATGCCGGCGAGGCTGATCGTGGTGGCGCCGGCGTCCGCGAGCCGGGTGAGCTCGCGCGAGAGCGATGGGTCGCCCATCTGCAAGAAGGCGACGCCCGCATGGTGGCGGTCGGCCGCCGCGAGCAGCTCGTCGCGACGGTCGACATCGGAGACGGACATGCCAACGAGAAGCAGCGCGGTGCCTGGCTGGGTCATAGCCGGATCACCCTGCCTGCGATCACCAGGTGCACCTCGTCGCAGGCCGCCGCGATGCGCTGGTTGACCAGTCCGAGCAGGTCCCGGAAGAGCCGACCGGACCGGTGCTCGGGGACGACGCCCAGGCCGACCTCGTTGGTGACGAGAACGGTGTCCTCTCCCTGGTCGCGAACAGCGAGGACGTCCGCTGTCTCCTGCGCCACGTGTCCGATCACGTCGGTGATCTCGTCCGCCGGCGCACCCCAGAGGCCACGCTCGTCGAGCACCGCCGTGAGCCACGTGCCCAGGCAATCGACCATGACGTGCCCGTCCGTGCGCGCGAGCACTCCGACGAGGTCGTGGGACTCGACAGTCGTCCAGTCGACAGGCCGCCGCGCCCGATGGACGGCGATCCGCGCGGCCCAGTCGGCGTCGTCCTGGACCGGCCCTGGGGCGAGGTAGGTGACCGGTCCGGTCAGGAGCGACTCCGCGTGACAGGACTTGCCGGAGCGGACTCCGCCGGTGACGAGCACTCTCACGACTGCTCCCTGACCCAGGCGACGGCATCGTCCACGTCGTGCACGATCGGCACCCCGACCGGGCACGCGGGACGCCGTACGACGACCACGGCGACGTCGAGCTCGGCTGCGGCCTGAATCTTGGGCCACGTGTAGCTGCCGCCTGAGTCCTTGGTGACGAGGACGTCGATGGCGTGCTGCCGCATCAGGGCGAGCTCGCCATCGAGGGTGTAGGGGCCACGGCTGGTCAGCAGCGACCACGCCTCGGGCAGGTCGAGGGCGGGACGGTCGACGACCCGGGCGAGCACGGCGTGGCCGGACAGCGCGGGGACGAAGCGAGCCAGCTCCTGGCGGCCGACTGTGAGGAACGGCCGCGCACCGAGAGAGGCAGCCAGCGTGCTCGCCCGTTCGTGGTCGTCGACGTAGTGCCACCTCGGGTCTGGCTCCCAACCGGGCCGCTCGAGCCGCAGCAGGGGGACGTCTTCGAGGCGACAGGCGGCTACGGCGTTGGCGCTCATGCCGAGGGCGAAGGGATGCGTCGCATCGACCACGGCGTCGTACTCGGCAAGCGCGGCCCGCAGACCCTCGACCCCGCCGAAGCCGCCGATGCGCACCCTCCCGACCGGCAGACGCGGCTCGGCAACCCGGCCGGCCAGGGAACTGGTCACCTCGATGCCGCTGTCGCGATCGTCGACGAGCCGGGCGGCGAGGTCGCGGGCCTCGCTGGTGCCTCCCAGGAGCAGCAGCCTCACGGGGAACCTCCTGGGGGTAGGACGGGCAGGCCGGCGGGTGTGCCGTCGCGGGCGAGTGTCAGCAGTGCGTCGACGTCGAGGTGCTCCTCGACCAAGTCGCCCAGCCGGTCGAGCCGGGCGTCGCGGGCGGCACCGAAGCTCACCGCGGACGGCTCTCGGCCCAACAGCTCGGACAACAGCGCACCCCGCAGCGCGTCGCCCTCGAGGCTGCCGTGCCACATCGTGCCGAAGACCTTGCCCGCACGGGCTCCGCCGAGGAACTCCTCGCCACCGCCGCGGGTGACCCGGCCGTGGTGGATCTCGTAGCCCGAGGCAGGTGCGCCCAGGGCGGCGCCGGCGGGCAATCGCAGCACCTTCTCGGCGGCGAAGTCGGTGCGGACGTCGAGCAGCCCCAGCCCCTCGACCTCGGCACCCGGCACGCCCTCGACACCGGAAGGGTCGCTGATGGTGCGACCGAGCATCTGGAAACCGCCGCAGATGCCGAGCACCGGGCGACCTCGGCGGGCGTGGTCGAGGATCGCGGCGTCCAGGCCCCGTGCGCGCAGCCAGGCCAGGTCGCTGATCGTCGAGCGGGTCCCCGGCACCACGAGCAGATCGGCATCGGCGACGTCGCGGGGATTGGAGACGAAGACGACGTCGAGGTCGGGCTCCAACCCGAGCGCGTCGACATCGGTGAAGTTGCTGATCCGCGGCAACCGCACGACCGCGATCCGGAAGGCGGCCTCACCGCGCGAGCGACGACCCTCGAGGTCGAGAGCGTCCTCGGAGTCCAGCCACAGGCTCGGATCCCACGGCAGCACGCCAAACACCCGACGGCCCGTCAGCCGCTCCATGGAGCCCAGGCCGGGGGAGAGGAGCGCCAGTTCGCCACGGAACTTGTTGACCACGAAGCCCGCCACCAGTCGCTGGTCCTTCGGGTTCAGGAGCGCGACCGTGCCGTACATCGCCGCGAAGACGCCGCCCCGGTCGATGTCGCCCACAACCACCGTCGGCAGCGATGCGTGCCGGGCCAGCCCCATGTTGACGTAGTCGCCGGCGCGCAGGTTGATCTCCGCCGGGCTCCCTGCTCCCTCGGCCACGACCACGTCGAAACGCGCCGCCAGGTCGTCGTACGCGGTGTGTGCGGCCGTGGCCAGGTGACGTCGGCCGGTCTCCCAGTCCGCCGACGAGACCTCGCCCGCGGGGTGGCCCATGAGCACGACGTGGCTGCGCCTGTCGCTGCCGGGCTTGAGCAGCACCGGGTTCATCGCCGGTTCCGGGGCAACGCGGGCAGCCAGTGCCTGGACCCATTGTGCCCGGCCGATCTCGGCGGTCGTGCCGTCGCCGGCGGAGCAGACCATCGAGTTGTTCGACATGTTCTGGGCCTTGTACGGCGCCACCTTCACGCCGCGCCGCGCGAAGGCTCGGCACAGGCCGGTGGTAACGACCGACTTGCCCGCGTCGGACGTCGTCCCGGCGACCAGGAGACCGCTCACGGCTGCGCCTCCCGAGCCCGCAGCAGATAGACGTCCATCACCCAGCCGGCCGCTGTCTTCGCACGCTCGCGCGCCGCTTCGAGCGACGGCAGCACGTCGGCGACCCGCCCCGCGACGAGCTCCTCAGAGTCGGTGCCGAGGTTGGCACCCCACCAGATCGAGCAGTCGTCGAGGCCGGCCAGGTCGAGGGTGCCGGTCAGCATGACGCACAGGTTGGTCTGGCCGGCGGCAAGGTCCTCGCGGAGCCGGCGGCCGGTGGTGATGTGGACGGGCTGCCCGACAGGGTGCAGCACGATCCGATGGCGGGCGGCCAACAGCTGCGGTGCGCTGATGCCCGGCAGCACGTCGTACTCGACCGGCATCCGCTCGGCCAGCCGGTCCACGACCCGGATCGTCGAGTCGTACAGCGAGGGATCGCCCCACACGAGGAACGCCGCCGTGCCACCCCGCTCGCGCAGGACCCGCTCGTAGGCCGCCACCCGAGCCTCGTGCCAGTCCTGCACCGCCGTGGCGTAGTCGGCCCGATCCGTCCGATCCCGCTCGGGATCGGGGACCGCGACCACCTCGAGACGATGCTCGGCCGCAATGGCTCGGCGGACCGAGAGCAGGCCGTCGTCCTCGCGCTTCTCGGCGGCGAGGACGTAGTCACACGACCGGAGCGCGTCGGCCACCTCCGGGGTGATGTGCTGCGGCCCCATGCCGACGCCGAGAACGCGGACCCTCACCGGGCGTTCACTCGCGGTCTTCGAGGTCACCCTCGACCTCGAGGTAGACCTGCTGCATCGCGGCCAGGGTGTCGGCGTCGGGCTCGGCCCACAGTCCGCGCTCGGCGGCCTCGTGAAGTCGCTCGACAATGCCGCGCAGTGCCCACGGGTTCGACTTGCGCAGGAACTCCTGGTTCCGCTCGTTGAGGACGTACTCCTGAGCGAGCTTGTCGTACATCCAGTCGTGTACCACCCCGGCGGTGGCGTCGAAGCCGAAGAGGTAGTCGACGGTGGCGGCCAGCTCGAAGGCGCCCTTGTAGCCGTGCCGCTGCATGGCGGCGATCCAGCGCGGGTTGACCACCCGAGCCCGGAAGACGCGGGCGGTCTCCTCCGACAGGGTGCGGGTGCGGATCGCGTCCGGCGAGGTGGAGTCGCCGACGTACGCCTTCGGATCGGCACCGGTCAGCGCGCGGACCGTGGCGACCATGCCGCCGTGGTACTGGAAGTAGTCGTCGGAGTCCGCGATGTCGTGCTCGGCGGAGTCGACGTTCTTGGCGGCGACCTTGATGCGGCGGTAGTTGGCGCGCATGTCGTCGGCGGCCGGGGCACCGTCGAGGTCGCGGCCGTAGGCGAAGCCGCCCCAGGCGGTGTAGACCTCGGCGAGGTCGTTGTCGTCGCGCCAGGTGCCGGACTCGATGACCTGCAGGATGCCGGCGCCGTACGACCCGGGCTTGGACCCGAAGATGCGGGTCCTCGCGCGGCGGGCGTCGCCGTGCTCGGCCAGGTCGGTGGCGAAGTGGGCGCGCACGTAGTTCGCCTCGGCCGGCTCGTCGAGTTCGGCCACCATCCGCACCGAGTCGTCGAGCATCGCCACGACGTGGGGGAACGCGTCGCGGAAGAAGCCCGAGATCCGGACGGTGACGTCGATGCGCGGGCGGCCGAGCTCCTCGAGCGGGACGACGACCAGCTCGCGGACCCGACGGGACTCGGCGTCCCACTCCGGACGCACCCCGAGCAGCGCCAGCACCTCGGCGACGTCGTCCCCGGAGGTCCGCATGGCGCTGGTGCCCCACACCGACAGTCCGACCGACGTGGGATAGGTGCCGGTCTCGTCGAGGTACTTCTGCACCAGTGAGTCGGCCATCGCCTGGCCGGTCTGCCAGGCCAGCCTGCTGGGGACGGCCCGCGGGTCGACGGTGTAGAAGTTGCGGCCCGTCGGCAGCACGTTCACCAGGCCACGCAGGGGAGAGCCGGAGGGCCCGGCCGGCACGAACCCGCCAGCGAGCGCGTGGAGGACCGCGTCGAGCTCGCCGGTTGTCCCGGCCAGGCGGGGGACGACCTGCTCGGCCGCGAACCTCAGCACCTGCTGGACCTCCGGCGCGTCATGCAGCGTGGTCGCGACCGTCGGGTCCCAGTCAGCCGCCTCCATTGCCTCGACCAGCGTCCGGGCCCGCGCCTCCGTCTCGTCGACGGCCCGGAGATCGGCGCCATCCTTGAGGCCGAGCGCGGCCCGCAGGCCGGGGACCGCGTTGTCGACGCCGCCCCACACCTGCGCGGCGCGCAGGATGGAGAGCACCAGGTTGACCCGGGCCTCGCCGGTCGGCGCCGCGCCCAGGACGTGGAGGCCGTCGCGGATCTGGGCGTCCTTGATCTCGCACAGCCAACCGTCGACGTGGAGCAGGAAGTCGTCGAACTCCTCGTCGTCGGGGCGTTCCTCCAGGCCGAGGTCACGGTGCAGTTGGGCGGCGTGCATGAGCTGCCAAATCTCACCCCGGATGGCCGCCAGCTTGGCGGGGTCCATCGCTGAGATCTTGTCGTACTCCTCGAGCAGGCCCTCGAGTCGTGCGATGTCGCCGTAGGACTCCGCGCGCGCCATGGGCGGCACGAGGTGGTCGACGATCGTGGCGTGCGCGCGTCGCTTGGCCTGCGCCCCCTCGCCGGGGTCGTTGACCAGGAACGGGTAGATCAGCGGCAGGTTCGCGATGGCGGCGTCGGGGCCGCAGGCGGCGGACAGTGCGGCGTTCTTGCCGGGCAGCCACTCCATCGAGCCGTGCTTGCCCAGGTGCACCACCGCGTGTGCCCCGAAGCCCCCGGCCTGGACATCCGCCCCGAGCCAGCGGTAGGCCGCGAGGTAGTGGTGGCTGGGCGCAAGGTCGGGGTCGTGGTAGATCGCGACCGGGTTCTCGCCGAAGCCGCGCGGAGGCTGGATCAGGATCACGACGTTGCCGGCCTGCAGGGTGGCGAGAACGATCTCGCCGTCATCGTTCACGAACAGGCCGCCCGGTGACTCGCCCCACGCCTCGACCATGGCGTCACGCAGAGACACCGGAAGGTCGGCCGACCAGGCGTCGTACGCCGCCTTGCCGATGCGCACGTGCGCGTCGGTGAGGTGTGCGTTGGTGAGCCACTCCTCGTCCTGCCCACCGGCGGCGATGAGGGCATGGATCAGCGCGTCGCCGGCCTCGGTGTCGTCGGGCAGGTCGAGGAGCGGCAGCACCGGGTTGTCGGTGCCGAGGTCGTAGCCGTCCTCACGCAGGCGGCGCAGCAGCCGGATGGCCGAGACCGGCGTGTCGAGGCCGACCGCGTTGCCGATCCGCGCGTGCTTCGTGGGATAGGCGCTGAGCATCAGCGCGATCCGCTTCTCGCCGGTGGGCACCCGGCGCAGGACGGCGTGTGCGACCGCGATGCCGGCGACGCGGTCGCAGCGCTCGGGGTCGGCGACGTAGGACGGGAGACCCTCGGCGTCGATCTCCTTGAACGAGAACGGCGCGGTCGTGATCCGGCCGTCGAACTCGGGGATGGCGATCTGGCTGGCGTAGTCGAGCGGGCTGATCCCGTCGTCCGAGGCCTCCCACTCGTCGCGGCTGTTGGTCAGGCACAAGCCCTGTAGCACCGGGATGTCGAGGGCTGCCATCCGCTCCACGTCCCACGCTTCGTCGTCGCCGCCGGCACTGGCCGTGGCCGGGGCGCTACCGCCTGCCGCGAGCACCGTCACGACGAGGGCGTCGAGCGTCCCGAGCGCCTCGTAGAGGTCATCGGGCGCCGAGCGGAGCGACCCGGCGAAGATCGGGACGCCGACCGCTCGGCCGGTCGCGTCGATCGCGTCGGCGAGGGCGTGCGCGAACGCGTTGTTGCCGCTGGCCTCGTGCGCGCGGTAGTAGAGCACGCCCACGCGAGGCAGGTCGCCATCGTGGCCGGACGGCCGGTCGGCGTACCCCCACGCCGGGATCGCCACGGGCGGCTCGAACCCCTCGCCGGTCAGCAGCACGGTGTCGGAGAGGAACGCGTGCAATTGGGCGAGGTTGGCCGGACCGCCCTCGGCCAGGTAGCGGTGTGCTTCGGCGGCCGTCCCCATCGGCACGGTGGAGAGCTCCATCAGCTCGGCGTTCGGCTGCTGCTCGCCGCCCAGGATCACCAGCGGGGTGCCGGCCTCGCGCACGGCGGCGAGGCCGGGCCACAGGTCGTGAGGCGATCCGAGCAGGCGCACGACGACGAGGTTCGCGCCGGTGGCGAGTGCCGTGAGCTCGGCGTCGGTGCTGCGGGCAGGGTTCCCCCAGACATAGCCGGCGACACTGGCGCGAGCAGACAGCAGGTCCGTGTCGGAAGTCGACAACAGTGCGATGCGGGTAGGCGCAGCCATGGGCCGTTTTCCTCCTCCGGGGTTCTCGCCCCGTCAATCGGTCGGATCAGCCCATGGCCAGTGTCTGGCTGCGTCTTGTCGACGTCACAGTGGCGGAACCGCCCCGGAATCTCACCGGGTTCCTGCACCACGAGCAGTCCGCAGCCTACGGGAGAATCACCCCCATGCCTCACCCGGTCTATCTCGTCCGCCACGGCCAGTCGCAGTGGAACGTCCGCCGCCTGACCCAGGGACAGACCCCTCATCCGCCGCTGACCGATCTCGGGCGCTCGCAGTCGGCCGCAGCGGCAGAGCTGATCGCAGAAGACCTCAAGGACGTGGGACTGGCCGCTGACCGTCTCGTCAGCAGCGACCTGACCCGCGCGGCGGAGACCGCCGCGGTCATCGGCCGCCGGCTGCAGCTGACTCCGGAGTCGGACCCCCGCCTGCGCGAGCAACATCTGGGTGACCTGGAGGGCCGAACGTACGAGGAGACCTGGGCCGCAGCGGAGGCCTTCGACTGGTCGGACCCAACGCAGCCGATCGCGGGTGGCGAGTCGCTCATGGACGTGTACGACCGCATGGGTGCTGTGCTCAGCGACCTCGACCGCGGCTACGTATCCGTCCTCGTGTCGCACGGGGACGCGATACGGTCCGCCGTCGCGTACCTCCAAGGCATGAAGCCACACGAAGCACCGTGGGTCGACGTCCCCAACGGCGCCGTGGCCCGCATCGGCGACCACCTCACCTGGCTTGGACAATGACGCTCATGCCTGACCAAGCCCTTTGCCTTGACCCAGCCTCCTTCGCCGGAGTCACACTCGTCGGCGCCGGCCCAGGCGACCCGGACCTCATCACGATCGCCGGCCTCAAGGCGCTGCTCGGCGCGGATGTCGTCGTGACCGATCGGCTGGTGCCTCATGAGTTGCTTGCGGGGCTCGCTCCAGATGTGGAGCTCATCGACGTCGCCAAGTTCCCGCGCAGCCGGTTCACCGCCCAAAAAGACATCAACGCCGTCCTGCTCGACCGGGCACGAGCCGGAAAGAGGGTCGTCCGCCTCAAGGGAGGCGACAGCCACGTCTTCGGACGAGGGTTCGAGGAGGTGCTTCACCTGCAACAAGCCGGGGTCCCGGTCCGTGTCATCCCCGGCCTCTCCTCGTCCATCTCCGTACCAGCGCTGGCGGGAATCCCCGTCACACACCGAGGTGTCGTCCACGACTTCACCGTCGTCTCAGGACACGTACCGCCCCGCCACCCTGACAGCCTCGTCAACTGGGACGCCCTGGCCGCATCAAGAGGCACGATCGTTCTGATGATGGCCGTCCACAACGCCGCTGTGATCGCCCAGACCCTCATCGATGGCGGACGCCACACCGGTCAGCCCGCGGCCATCGTCGTGGACGGATCAATGGCGAGCGAACGCGTCATCCGCACGACCTTGAGTCAACTCGGGGAGTCGATCGACAACGAAGAGGTACAGCCGCCGGCGATCATTGTGGTCGGTGACGTAGCCGCGCTCTGACGTGCCCCTCATGTTCCTCGGGCAAGGGATGCCTACTCCGGAGCCGCCACACCCGGGGAAGTGCCACCCGTGACGGTTTCGGTCGGCCTCGCGCTGCTCGCCGCGGTGCCGTTGGCGCCTGACACGGTGCTGGTCTTCACAGTGCACCACGGGGACGAACACGGGCAGGAGGCCCGGTCGATCGTGCACGTCGCCGCGACGGCCACGGGCCGTCGGCCTCTGCGCCCTGGGAGTCTCGGCTCTCCCCTCGCCCGCTGAGGGTGCCGGGGTGACGCTTTCGCTGGGCGGCTCATTCTGGCCTGGTCGCCCGTGGCGCGCACGTGGGCGATCCGGGGACTCGTCGCTTGAGCACTGACGCTGGATGCGGGCCTTCTCTACCTCGTGTGGGGGCTGGCTTGAACCGTGGGTGAGGAGCTCGCGCCTTTGGGCGTTGCGAAACATCTGCTCGACCTTGGGCAGCTGGTTGCCCAGCATCGTGGCGATGGATAGACGCGGGTAGTGAGCCTGGCTCTCCGAACCCACTTGCGATTCGAGTCATGCCGCGCTTATGTACCGAAAACGCCAGCGCAAGCCCTCTATTACGAGCAGACAGCATCAAGACGGTGCAGGGTCGGGCCGCTGGCTTGTGCGCGTCTGCGCAGGTCAGAGCACACGCCGGCAAGTGTGGTCAAACAAGCCCGTTGCGAGACGAGCACGCGCTGGAGGTCCAGAGGTCGCAGGTTCAAATCCTGCCCCCGCTACAAAGTTCAGGCCCGGAATCTACGGATTCCGGGCCTGAAAGCATTTACGAACATGATCGAACCTGCGGATGTTCGATGTTGTCGAGTGCCAAACTGCCGAGGGTGGACCTGGACAGCCTCAACGACCTGGCGACGTCGCTCCCAGATGTCCGACGCACGTCCGCGGGCGGTCTCGCTCGCTGGCAATACGAGGGCCGACTGGTCGCGCCTGAACTGGACGCTACCTCTACCGTGGATGGGACTCGGGCATGACCAAGATGGTGGTTCTGGCGTTTGTCTCGCTGTTGACAGTTGGATGCGCCTCGCATTCGGAGGGCAAGTCGTCAGGCGCTGACGGAAGCGGCGCTTCTCTGGCATCAGCGCAGTGCGCGGATGTGCTCACGGTGCGAGGTGACAGATGGGGTGCTTTCACCATGTCGAAGCGCCTGCATCGTCCTCTGGTCGGGCCGGCGCTCAAGGGCCAGCCCGTCAGTTGCGACGACGGGGCCGGTGACCCGATCGATGAGGGTCAGGTCACCCTGCGGCACATCCGTGGAATCTCAGCGCATCAGGCTCTCTTCCGCGTGGGGCAGGGGTACGAAGACGTGATCTACGTTCCCGGTGACGGAACGGAGAAGCTCGGCGACCTGCCCCGCACGGTGCAGTTGCTGATCACGAAGGGCTGAGGTCCGGCCTGGCCAGGGTGGCACCTGACGTTGGGCTCCCGCCCTGCTCGTTCGGTGTCATCCTGGCGCTGCTGGAGGCGCTCGACGGCCGAGTGGTCCCGGTGGCGCTGCTGTGCTCCATCGGCGTGACCGGCGCCGGTGGCTCCTCCCGAGACCTGCTGAACCCCGGCTATGTCACCGATCGACTCGCGGGACAAGCTTCACTGTCACCCTTGTTGCCGAACCTAGGCCGTCGTGAGGTCGTACGTCGACGTGTCGTCTGCGCCGCGGGGGCGGGCGACCCGAGGCCGGGCGCGCCAGGTCACGACGCCGGTCCACACCATCCAGATCCACATGATCAGTGCCGCGGCGCTGATCGCCTGGACGGCCTGGGCGAACCGCGGCGCCTCCAGGGCGAGACCCATCACGGTGAAGAGGAGGCCGGCGACCAGGCCCAGCCCGGACAGCGCGCGGGCGAAGAGACCGGAGCACCACATGGCGACGCCGGCACAGAGCAGGGAGACGCCAATGGGTCCGTAGACGGTCAGGTTCGTCTGGAACGCGACCGCGTCCAGGGCCCGGGTGGTGGCGAGCGAGCCACCGTGCGCGAGGCTCCAGGAGGCGCCGGCCGAGACGGCGTACACCACCACTTCGAGGGCGACGCTGACCGCCATGGCGGCCACGGCGACGTCCATCAGCCGGTGCGGACGCTCGGACTCGGCGAGGGCGGATCGGAGCCCCACCATGAGCAGCACCCGGCCGAGCTCGACGACCGCGAACCAGCCGGCCGCCCAGCCCAGGGCGTCGGCGTGGCCGGCATACCCGGCGAGGACGTCGTGGGCACTGGCCGTCGCCCCGAGGGGTACGCCGACGCCGGCGCCGATGATGGCCACCCACTCGAGCAGATAGAGGACGGCACCGACGAGCACGAGCCGGTTGCCGACGAGCGCGGTACGACGGGACATGGGAACTCCTTGGTTGGCCGAGGGGATGGTCGTGGCCAGCGTGTGCCGGACTCCGGTCCCGCACATCAGGCCGTCGACCGGCCCACGTCATCTCCGGGGATGAGGACGGTCCATCCCGAAGTGGAGGCGGCGGTGCGGGTGCGGCCCTAGCATCAGCAACGTGACCACCCGGTTGGGTCTCCCGCAGGGCCGGCCGCTGCTGCTCGACGGCGCGGTGGCGCTGGTGGTCGCCGCGCTCACGGTCGACCGGGTGTTGATCGGGTGGGACACCACGACCGACATCGCCGGGAGCCCGGCCTGGACCGTGCCGCTCCTGCTGGTGCCCGCCGCGGCGCTGCTGTGGCGACGGACTCGGCCGGTGGCCTGCGTGGTGGGGGCGACGGCACCGTTCGCGCTGCACGCGGCCCTCACCGGGCACGGCGCCGAGGGCCTGCTCGCGGTGGTTCCCGTCAACGTCGCGCTCTACTCGCTGGGCGCCTACGGCTCGTGGCGCCAGCTGGTCGTCGGCACGCTCGCGACCACGGGCCTGGTGGCCGTGCACGACCTCAACGACCCGGGCATCTCCAGTGACGGCCAGCTGTCCGTCATGGCCTACCTGTTCTGGCAGCTGGTGCTGGTCGCGACCGTGCTTCTCGGTGTCGCGGTCGGCGCCGTACGCCGCGCCCGGCGCTCGCGGGTGACCGAGGCCGAGGCGGAGGCGAGGCGCCGGGAGGCGGTCGCCTCGGAGCGCGCCAAGATCGCGCGCGAGCTGCACGACGTCGTCACGCACAACGTCAACGTCGTGGTGATGCAGGCGATGGCCGCCAACGGGGTGCTGGACAGCGATCCCACCCGGGTGCGGGCGCCGCTGGAGGCCATCGAGAGCAGCGGCCGGGAGGCGCTCGCGGAGATGCGCCGGATGCTCGGCGTACTGCGCGAGGAGGACGACGCGCTGCTCACCCCGCAGCCCGGGGTCGGCGACATCCCGCGCCTGGCCGAGTCCCTGCGCGGCGCCGGCCTGCAGGTCTCCTGCCAGGTCGACGAGGCCGTCGGCGAGCTGCCGGACGGCATGGGCATGGTGCTCTTCAGGATCGCCCAGGAGGCGTTGACCAACGCGATGAAGCACGCCCGCGGCGCCGCCGCCGAGGTCGCGGTACGGCGTACTCCGTCGGCCGTCGAGCTGGAGGTGGTGAACGGCCCGGGCCTGCCGGAGC
Organism: Nocardioides panaciterrulae; assembly: GCF_013409645.1. Taxonomy (NCBI): domain Bacteria; kingdom Bacillati; phylum Actinomycetota; class Actinomycetes; order Propionibacteriales; family Nocardioidaceae; genus Nocardioides; species Nocardioides panaciterrulae. The sequence goes on from NZ_JACCBG010000001.1 coordinate 1,245,665, forward strand.
CAGCGCAGTCGGGTGCGGGGCACGGACTCGTCGGCATGACTGAGCGGGCGGCGCTGTTCGGCGGCCGGGTGGAGACCGGACCGACCGTGCTCGGCGGTTTCCGGGTGTGCGCGATGCTGCCGCTGGAGCCGGCGTGACCACGGTTGTGATCGCCGACGACCAAGCGCTCGTACGCGACGGGCTGCGGCTGATCCTCGACGTGGAGGACGGCATCGAGGTCGTCGGCGAGGCCAGCAACGGTCGCGAGGCCGTACGCGTCGCCGCCGAACTCGCCCCCCACGTCGTGCTGATGGACGTGCGGATGCCGATGCTCGACGGCCTGGCCGCGACCCGGGAGATCGTCGCCTCGTGGTCGGCCACGCGCGTGCTGATGCTGACGACGTACGACGAGGACGCCTACCTCTACGAAGCGATCCGCGCCGGCGCCAGCGGGTTCCTGCTCAAGGACTCCCGCCGGGAGCAGCTGGTCGGCGCCATCCGGACCGTGGCCGCGGGCGACGCGGTGCTGCACCCCGAGCTCACGCGCCGGCTGCTGGACCGGTTCGGCCGCGGACCGGCCCCCCACGGCGTCCCCGAACGACTGAGATGTCTCACCGACCGCGAACGCCAGGTCCTCGAGCAAGTGGCCCGCGGCGCGACCAACGCCGAGATCAGCGCCGCCCTGTTCCTCTCCGAGGCCACGGTGAAGACGCACCTGGCGCACCTGACCCGAAAACTGGACCTCCGCGACCGGGTCCACGCCGTGGTCACCGCCTACGAGTGCGGGCTCGTGCACCCGGGCGAGTAGGAGGCGGCGACGTGACGCCGCACTAGCGACGTCGCAGAGCCGCGCCGGCAGCGCTGAGGTGGTCGACCATCGCCCGAACCGGCTCGACGCGGAGGAGGTCCGGCCAGGCCTCGACACCGATGTGCCGCTGCGGCCAACCGACCAGGCTGCGCGACACGACGCGCGGGTCACGGTGGGCGCGCAACGCGAGGTCCGGGACCCAGGCGACCCCGAATCCGGAAGCGACCAGCGCCTGCATGGCCACGTAGTCGTCGGCCATCCTCACGACCTTGGGCGTGAAGCCGGCTGCGGCTGCGGCCCTGCGGAGGCGGTCCTCGAAGTTCGGGCTGGCCAGCAGGAAGGTGGCCTCCGCGAGCTGGGCGAGGTCCACCAGGCGGTGGGAGGCGGCGGGGTCGTCCAGCGGCACGATCAGGTGCATGTCCTCCACGAGCACCTCACGCTGGTGCAGCCCGGCCCCGCCCTCGCCGTCCGGCACCCGTTCCGGGGCGTCGGAGAAGCGGTAGCTCAACGCGACCTCGACGTCACCCCGGCGGACCAGGGCCCGGGCTTCGGGGGGTTCGGCCTGCACCAGCTGGATCTCGATGTTCGGGAACGCCCGCCGCATCCCGGCCATCGCCGCCGGCACGACCGTCGCGCACGAGGACGGGAAGGCCGCCAACCGCACGACGCTGGTGCCGGAGCTGGTCAACGCCGCGAGGTCGCTCTCCGCGGCGCGGATCGCGGCCAGGATCCGCTGGCTGTGCATGAGCAGGCTGGTGCCGGCCGGCGTGAGCCTCATGGTGCGGCCCATCCGGACCGTCAACGGGGTGCCGACGGCCTTCTCGAGGGCCTTCATCTGATAGCTGATCGCCGGCTGGGTGAACCCTAGCGACCGCCCGGCCGCCGAGTAGGAACCGGTGTGGGCGACTTCTTGGAGGAGGCGGAGCTGTTGGGGGTCGAGCACCCGGCATCATAAACAGATCGATGGTGTCCCCTCTGAGATCTCTATTGGCCTTTGGGGCCCTCGAGGTCCTACCTTCGGCTGTCATGACCGACCTGCCCGCCTCGTCCTCCACCGTGGTGCCGCCCTCCGCCCGTGAGGGTGCACCCCTGGTCCGGCTCTCCGGCGTCGGCAAGTCGTTCGGCGGCTTCCAGGCGCTGCGCGACGTCGACCTCGACATCGCCCGCGGCGAGGTCGTCGTCGTGGTGGGCGCCTCGGGCTCGGGCAAGTCCACGCTCTGCCGGTGCATCAACCGGCTCGAGACGGTGACGACCGGGACCATCACCATCGACGGACAGCCGCTGCCCGACGAGGGCAAGGCCCTGGCGGCACTCCGCTCCGACGTCGGCATGGTCTTCCAGTCCTTCAACCTCTTCGGGCACCGGACCGTCCTGCAGAACATCATGCTCGGGCCGCTGAAGGTGCGGCGACAGAGCAAGGAGGCGGCTCTCGCGGAGGCCCGCGCGCTGCTGCGGCGGGTGGGCGTCGAGAACAAGGAGGACAGCTACCCCAGTGAGCTGTCCGGCGGCCAGCAGCAGCGGGTGGCGATCGCGCGGGCGCTGGCGATGCGGCCGAAGGTGATGCTCTTCGACGAGCCGACCTCGGCCCTCGACCCGGAGATGATCAGCGAGGTCCTCGATGTGATGACCGAGCTGGCCCGCGACGGCATGACGATGCTCGTCGTCACCCACGAGATGGGTTTCGCCCGGCAGGCCGCCGACCGCGTGATCTTCATGGACGCCGGGCAGATCGCCGAGGAGGCGACTCCCGACGAGTTCTTCAGCAACCCCCGGACCGAACGGGCCCGCGACTTCTTGTCCAAGATCCTGGCGCACTGACGCGCCGACCCCGCTTCACCCCAACCAGCGCTCCACCCCACTCAGGAGGAAGAATGGCCCTGCTTATCTCGGGACGCGGACGACGGGCGGTTGCTCTCGCCACCGTCGCCGCCGCCTCGATCACGGTCCTGGCCGCGTGCGGCAACTCGTCGGACGCCCCCTCGATCGACGGCATCGGCGCCAAGGCGGGCGCGTCGTACGACAAGATCATCACCTCGGCACCGGTCGCCAGCGCCGCTGACGTGGACCAGAACGCGTGGGCGAAGAAGATCAAGGCCCAGGGCTATCTGAAGGTGGGCGGCACCGACTCGGGCCCGCTGTTCTCGATCAAGGACATCAACACGGGCGAGCTGACCGGCTTCGACGCCGGGCTCTCCCAGATGCTGGCGCACTACATCACCGGCAAGGACGACGTGAAGGCGCTCACCCAGCTGACCATCACCTCGGTCGACACCCGCGAGACGATGCTGCAGAACAACACCGTGGACGCGGTGTTCGCGACCTACTCGATCACCCCCGAGCGCGCCCAGAAGGTCGACTTCGCCGGCCCGTACTACCAGTCCGGTGACGCGATCATGGTGCAGAAGGACAACACCTCGATCAAGGGCGTCGACGACCTCAACGGCAAGACCGTGGCGACCGAGAGCAGCTCCACTGCGGCCCTCGCCGTCAAGAAGCTCGCGCCGAAGGCCAAGGTGCTGCTCTTCAAGGAGGACCAGCAGTGCGTCGCGGCCGTCCAGCAGGGGCGCGCCGACGCCTACGTGCTGGACCAGGGCATCCTGCTCGGCGACGCGCTCAGCAACGACTCCGTCAAGCTCGTCGGTGGAGACCCCTTCACCGTCGACCCCTACGGCGTCGGACTCAACAAGGACACCGACGCCAAGCCCTTCGTCAACGCGTTCCTGAAGAAGATCTACGCCAGCGGCGACTGGGCCAAGCTCTGGAAGGCCACGATCGGCACGGTCGTGAGCGGCGACGCGCCGAAGCCGCCGACGATCGGGTCGGTCCCCGGCTCCTGACCGACACATCCCACCCGCACATCCTCTCGGACGGAGACGGCGCACTGCCATGCACGTGATCATCGACAACATCGGCTTCCTGCTTCAGGGAGTCGTGGTGACCATCGAGCTGACGGTGCTCGGCTACGTCGGCGCCCTGCTGCTGGGCACGATGTTCGCGGTGTTCCGGGTCGGGCCGATCACCCCGCTGCGGGTGATCGGCTCGATCTACGTCGAGTTCTTCCGCAACATCCCGCTGCTGGCCCTGCTGGTGCTGGTCATCTTCGGGCTCCCCGACGCGGGCGTCACGATCCCGCTCTTCGCCTCCGCCGCGGTGTGCCTGGCCCTGTCGGGCTCGGCCTTCGTGTGCGAGGCGATGCGCGGCGGGATCAACTCGGTCTCGGTCGGCCAGGCGGAGGCCGCCCGGGCGATCGGGCTGTCCTTCAACCAGGTGCTCGGCCACGTCATCTTGCCGCAGGCCTTCCGCGCGATGGTGCAGCCGTTGGTGAACGTCTTCATCGGGGTGCTGCTCAGCTCGGCGCTCGCCGCCGCGGTCGGGGTGCCCGAGCTGACCAACCGGACCCAGCAGCTCAACCTGCAGTACGCCGAGGCCGTCGTCTGCTTCCTGTTCGCCGGCGCCGTCTACCTGCTGGTCGCGCTGAGCGCCGGAGCGGTCGGGGGCCGGCTCGAGCGAAGGCTGGCGATCAAGCGATGAGCACCGCGAACCGCGTCCTCTTCGACGCCCCGGGTCCCCGCGCCCAGCGCCGGATCGTCATGTTCACCATCGCCTCCGTGCTGGCGGCACTGCTCCTGATCGGCCTGGCCCTGGCCGCGCTCGCGGGCCACGGCCAGCTGGAGGCGTACCGCTGGCAGGCGTTCACGACCGGGCCGTACCTGCGGGTGCTGTGGGCGGGACTGGAGGGCACCCTCAAGGCGACCGCGATAAGCGCACTGCTGGCCTTCCCCCTGGGAGCGCTGCTCGCGCTGATGCGGCTCTCGCCCCGGGGCCCGCTGCGGTGGCTCGCGACCGGCTACATCGAGCTGTTCCGCTCGATCCCCCTGCTGCTGCTGATCTACGTCTTCCTCCTGGCCCTGCCTCGCTACAACATCAACCTGCCGATCTTCTGGAAGCTCGTGGTCCCCATCGTGATGGTCTGCTCGGCCGTCATCGCCGAGGTCTTCCGGGCCGGCGTCAGGGCGCTCGACCGCGGTCAGAGCGAGGCGGCGCAGGCGATCGGGCTCACCTACTGGCAGTCGCTGCGCCTGGTGATCCTGCCGCAGGCGATCCGGCTGGTGCTGCCGACCCTGATCGCGCAGCTCGTCACGCTGCTCAAGGAGAGCACACTCGGCTATGCCGTCAGCTACCCCGAGCTGATGAAGCAGGCCGACTTCCTCACCGCGCGGACCCACCTGCTCTTCCAGACCTACGTGATCATCGCCCTGGTCTACGTGGCCATCAACTACCTGCTCGGACAGCTCGCCGGCCTGGTCGACCGGCGGCTCGGCCGGCGACCCGCCACCGGCGGGCGGCGCCCGAGCCAGCTCGACCCCACGTCCCAAGCCGGCCTGGCCCCCACGGCCTGACCCGACCCGCACCACCCCGGACCGGCGAACGGCCCGGGCCTTTGGACGACAGACAAGGACATCGAACGCATGTGCCGCCTGCTCGGCGTGGTCTCGCACGCCCCGGCCCCGCTCACCGAAACCCTCGCGACCGACCTGACGCCGTTCGCGGCGCTGTCCTCGATCCACTGCGACGGGTGGGGCATGTCCTACTGGAACCAGGACGACGACCTCGTCGTGGCCAAGTCGCCCGAGGCGGCGCAGGGCAGCGAGGACTTCTGGTCCGCGGCCAAGCAGGCCGACACCGACGCCGCCATCCTGCACCTGCGCAAGGCCTCGGCGGGGATGGATCCGAACCCGGCGAACACCCACCCGTTCGTCGCCGGCGGCGCGGCGTTCGCGCACAACGGCTTCTTCACCCCGCTGTCGGCCGCCGACCGCCTGCTCGAGGAGTGCGGCGCCCGGACGCCGGAGGGCGACACCGACAGCGAGCGCTACTTCAACCTCGTGCTGGCCGCCATGCGCGACGTCGGGCCCGTCGACGCGCTGCAGACCGTGGCCCGCAGGATCACCGCGGCCAGCGACCACCTGGTGTCGCTGAACGCCCTGCTGCTGACCCAGCGGTCCTTGTTCGCCTTCGCCTTCTGGGACGAGTCGGTCCCGCCCAGCCCCGAGGCCGGGACAGCGACCTACGAGCTGATGTTCCGGGTCACCGCCGACGCGGTCACGGTGGCCTCGGACGGCTGGGAGCCCGAGGGCCCGCGCTGGGAGCGGATCTACAACGGCATGGTGCTCGAGGTCAGCCGCGAGGACCTGCGCGTGACGGTCCATCGCGGCTGAGCCGGGCAACAGCCTCCACCGAGCCGGTCGCCGGCGGCGCTCACAGCTCCCGGCGGAGACGGAGCAGCGCAGCGGCCTGGTCGACGGTGAGCCTCTTGCCGGTCTGCGCGCGCACTTCATTGTCGAAGGACGTGTAGGACCGGTGGTGCAGCTTGGTGCACAGGGAGTTCGCGGTGCCCTTGTCGGTCCACGAACCGATCAGGTCACACATCGTCCCGGCGTCGACCACGACCGTGAAGCTGGTGGACCCGTGCCCGATGTTCCCTGCGTTGTCGGTGGCCGAGGCGGTCAGGGTCTGGGGGCCGCCAGGGAGCAGGTACGCCGGGCTGTCCACCGAGGTGCAGCTGTCGCTGGCGACGCGCGAGACGAGGTCGGTGGCGGAGCAGGTGATGTGGACGGTGTCGGTCAGGGCGTAGCCGCCCGTGTTGCCGGCGTAGTCGACGGTGGGGGGAGTGGCATCGCGATGCACCGTCTGGTCGACGGTCGTGGTGCCCCCGGCAGAGGTCGCCCGGCAGGTGATGGTCGTGGCCACGGTGTCCGCGTCCACCACGGTCGCACCACAGCCGACGCTGGCGTCGACGTCGCTCTCCGGATCGGTGACCGACCAGGTCACGGTGGCGTCCCCGACGTACCAACCGTTCAGACCGACCGGACCGGCGGTCGTGGGGGTGACCACCGGGGGCGTCGGGTCGAGCACCGTGACGACCACCTCGTCGGTGGAGGTGAACTGGCCGTCGTCGACGGTGAGCGTGATGTGGTGGGTGCCGGCACCGAGCGGGACGGTTGCGGTGACGCCGGTGGCCAGGGTCACGTTCCGCTCGCGCCAGGTGTAGGTCAGCGCGTTCGGCTCCCCGTCGTCGGTCGGACCGGCGCCATCGAGCCGGGCCCGCAGCGTCGGAGCTCCGGCGAGTTTCAGGTCCTGGTCGGGGCCCGCGTCGGCGACCGGAGGCTGGGCCGGGTCGACGCCGATCGTCGTGCTGCCGCTCGAGCCTTCGGCTTGCGGACTGCCACTGAACGTGGCCTGGATGCTGTGGGAGCCGGCAGCCTCGAACGAGGTCGTGCACGTCGCGCGGCCGTCGGTGGTCGACACCGGTCGGGCCGCGCAACCGGCCACCGGGTGCCCGTCATCGGTGAAGGTCACGGTGCCCGCGCTGGGAGCAGGGGCGACCGTGGCGGTCAGGGTGACCGCCACGCCGACCATGGTCGAGGTCGGCGGAGTCAGCGTCGTCGTGCTGGCGTGGCGTGGCGTCACCGCCGGACTGTCCTGGGAGGGCGCCGACGACCCGGCGGCGTTCTCGGCCGTGACGGTGAAGACATAGAGGTCACCGTCGGTCAGGCCGTCGACCGTGATCGGGCTGCTCGTGCCGTGCGCCACCTGACCGCCCTCGGCCGGCGTGGTCAGGTCGACGGCGGTGACGGTGTAGCCGGTCACGGGGCTGCCGCCGTCCGCTGCAGGTGCTGAGAAGCTCACGCGCGCCTGGCCTGCTCCTGGCGCCGCTGTCACCGAGGTCGGCGCCTCCGGCGGCCCGATCACGGTCAGGGTCACCGCGTGGCTGCCGTAGTCGATGCGCAGGTCGACACCGTCGATCGGCAGCTCGGATCCGTCGGGCATGTTCGTGAAAGCAGCCTGGATCGGGGTCGCGGTGGCCGGTGATTCCACGATCGTGAACGTGCTTCCGACCGCGGGGAGGAACCCGTCGGCGAGGTGCACCGTCAAGTGGCCCGCCAACGCGGTGCTGCCCTGGCTGATCACCCTGCCGCTCGTCCCGTCGGGGCCCAGCGTCACGCGGAGGTCGTCGCTCGCCGCGGTCATGGCGATGCTGTGGGTGCTCAACGTCCCCCGGCCGTCGGTGCCGGGCCGGATCGTCTGCATCCCGGCGATGCCGCGGACGTCGCCGGTGCGTCCGTTGCCGGCCAGGGTCCCGTTGCCGGTGAACGTGACTTCTCCCGCCACCCCGTCCACCCTCAGGGTCGCGTCCCCTTCGACAACGGTCGGGCTCTCCACTGTCGCGCTCCCCGCGATGGTGGTGGTGCCGCCCCCGAACACGTGTGTGGTGCCGGGCCCCCCGACCCGAGCCTGGAGGAGGGAGTCTCCGGGCAGTCCCAGCCGGTGTCCGTCGAGCCCGACGTCGTTGAGCCCGACAGTCCCGCCTCCGACCGAGGCCAGGGTCGAGTCCGCGTCCAGGGCGACCGGGCCGCCGTACCACTGGCCGCCCGCGGTGGTGACATCCGCTGCGAGCGAGGTGGGGGTGGGAGCACCGATGGTCACGGAGGTCGGCGGCGCCACCGACCCGATGCTCCCTGCGAACCTCACGCCTCGGACTGCGTTCACGCTCAGTGCGTGGCTGCCGTCGACCGTGCCGGCGAAGTCGACGCTCCCTTGCGTCGACACCGCGACATCCGCCTCGAGCAGCGCGGCCCCGTGAAGGTCGAGCCTGTGCGGGCCGTCGGCCATGATCGACGTGGCGAGGGACACCGTGGCGGAGTCCAGGACCACATCGGAATCCTGAAGCCGCTGGTCGAGGTCGGCGATGCTCAGCTCGCCTCGGGTGCCGTCGGTGACCGTGACCACCGTGCTGCCCGACGTCGAGCCGGAGAACGTCACGTTGGTGCTGGACGAGGCGGCGGTGATCCTCAGGACCCCCGCGCTCGACGCCGCGGCTGGGGACGCGAGCAGCCCCACCGGGACCGCGGCCATGGACAGGACCGCGACCGCAGCCACCGCTCGAACTCTCAGCATCGACGTGCTCCATCCGGTCGTCCGACGACTCTGGGCACGAAGGTGCGCACACGTCCGCAATGCCTGGCGACAGTCCCGACGACACGATAGGCCCGGGCCCCGCCGGTGTCCGCGGAACGCCCGCACCGCATAGGGGACGGGGGAGTCCCGTCGGGGGCGCGGGTCCCGCTAGGGACGCGCGGTGGTCTCCTGGGCCTGGCTACGAGGCGAGCCCACGACCTGCCGGATCGAGTCCATGGCGTCCCAGTCGTTGAGGTGCATGCCGGCGACGACCCGGTCGTTCCTGACCCAGAAGGCGGTGAGGATGCGCCGTTCGCGGTCTCCCCGGACGACGACCTCGTCATAGCCGTCCGGTCCGACGTGGCCGACGTACTCCATGCCGAGGTCGTACTGGTCGGTGAAGAAGTAGGGCAGGCGGTCGTATGGCTGGTCGTCGCCGAGCATCGCGCGGGCGGCGTGCTTGCCCTGCTCGATGGCGTTGTCCCAGTGCTCGACGCGCAGCCGGCCGAGCGTCGGGTGGTCGTGGTTGGCGACGTCGCCGGCCGCGTAGACGTGCGGGTCGAGGGTGCGCAGCCGCGCGTCGACCAGCACCCCGTTGCCGGTGGCCAGCCCGGCGCGGGCGGCGAGGGTGTCGCGAGGCGTGGCGCCGATCCCGGCGACGACGACGTCGGGGTTGAGGCGAGTGCCGTCGGACAGCGTGACCGTGGATCCGTCCGCCTCGACCACGGAGGTCTCGAGGCGCAGGTCGACGCCGTGTTCGCGATGCAGGTCGGCGAACAGCGCCGCGAGCTCGACCCCGAGCACCGCGAGCAGCGGGAGTGCGGCGGTGTCGAGCACCGTCACGTCGGCCCCGGCCCGGCGCGCTGCCGCGGCGACCTCGAGGCCGATCCAGCCGGCACCGACGATCAGCACGCGACCGGCGAGGTGGCTCTTCAGGGCCGTGGCGTCGTCGAGGGTGCGGAGGCAGAGCACGGGCACCTCGAGCGCGTCCAAGATCGGCAGGCGCCGCGGCTCGGCGCCGGTGGCCAGGAGGAGTCGGTCGTAGGCGATGGGGTGATCGCCGACGTGGACCCTTCCGCGGTCGAGGTCGAGTGCCGTGACCGACGTACCGACGCGGAGGTCGACCTGCTGGTCGGCGTACCACTCCTGGTCGTGGACGAAGATCGACTGCACCTCTTCGGTGCCGAGGAGCAGGCCCTTGGACAGGGGAGGCCGCTCGTAGGGCAGGTGACGCTCCTCGCCGAGGAGCGTGATGTCGCCGGGGTAGCCCTGCTCGCGCAGCTCCTGGACGGCGTGGGCGCCGGCCAGGCCGCCGCCGACCACCACGATGTTCATGGCTTGCTCCGGGTCAGCTCGAGGAACTCCGCGCGGCTCCGCTGATCGTCGCGGAGCTGCCCGAACAGGGTGGAGGTGGTGGTGCGAGCGCCGACGGCGCGTGCCCCGCGCAGGCTCATGCAGGTGTGCTCGGCTTCGATCACCACGCCGACGCCCTTGGGTTGCAGGCTTCGCTGGAGGTGGTCGGCGATGCGTTTGGTGAGCCGCTCCTGGGTCTGGGGCTGCCGGGCGTGGAAGTCGACCATGCGGGCGAACTTCGACAACCCCAGGATCCGGCCGCCCGGCAGGTAGCCCACGTGGGCGACGCCGACGAACGGCAGCATGTGGTGCTCGCACAGTGACTGCACCGGGAGGTCTTGGACCAGGACGAGCTCGTCGTACTCCTCCTCGTTGGGGAAGGTGGTGAGCTCGAAGTCTGCTGCCGTGGTCATCTCGATCAGCGCCTGCGCCATGCGTCGCGGGGTGTCAGCCAGGTGCTCGTCGGTGAGGTCCAGCCCCAGCGCGGTGAGCAGGGCGGCGGCTGCCTGCTCAGCCGCCTCGGGATCGGCCTCCGGCCGCGCATGCGTGATGCGCGGCCGCCACGGCGCAGGCTCGGGCCACGCGGTGGGGATGACCGCAGCCGTGCTCACGCCGTCGCCTCGCGGAGCTCGTCGGGCCCGGAGGCGATCGGGGAGGTGTGGGTCGGGGTGGCAGTCATGGGCTCTCCCGGTTCTAAAAGGTAACTTCCTTGAAACTAGACCGCTGGATCTGTTGTGTCAAGAAGATTGTGTTTTAGAGTGGAGGCATGGACCTGGCATCGCAGGCGGCCGGCATCGGCGCCCTCGCCGACGACACGCGTCGCGCGCTCTACGAGTACGTCGTGGCGCAGCCGGAGCCGGTCGGCCGCGAGCGGGCCGCCGCGGCCCTGGACATCGCCCAGCACAACGTGAACTTCCACCTCGACCGGCTCGTGTCCGAGGGTCTGCTCGCGGTGGAGTACCGCCGGCTCAGCGGCAAGTCCGGTCCGGGCGCCGGACGCCCGAGCAAGCTCTACCGGCGGGCCGACCGCGAGTTCGCCGTCTCGCTGCCGCCGAGGCGCTACGACCTGGTCGGCGACATCCTCGCCGCCGCGGTCACCCGCAGCGCCGAGGGCATGCCGCTGGAGGACGCGCTCCACGAGGTCGCCTTCGCGGAGGGGCGCGACGTCGGCGGAGCCGCGAGCGGGGTCGACGCCGCGCAGCCGCTGGCGGCGATGGCACAGGTGTTGGCGAGCCAGGGCTACGAGCCGCACGTCGAGGCCGACGTCGTGGTGCTGAGCAACTGCCCGTTCGACACGCTCGCCAAGAAGCACACCCGGCTCGTGTGCGGGCTCAACCGGGACTTCGTCCAGGGAGTGGCCGACGGCCTGGGGTGCGAGCGGGTCGCGGCCTGTCTGGAGCCCGAGCCCGGCCAGTGCTGCGTCAAGGCGCGCAGAGAGGGCTGACCGTCACCAGGATCGGTCGGCACCGCGGGGCCACCTTGTAGAAACATGGGTCATCGGATGTACGGCGATCGATCCTCGTCGTCATGAGGGTGCGGTCGTGGCGCGGTCACTCCGGTCGGCCCGCGGCCCGCGTGGTTGCGAGGCGGGCGAGGCACGCGTGGGGGGTGGCGAAGGGCTCCAGCGAGGTCGTCGCCAGGGGCGCGTCGAGCTCGTCCAGCGCGCCCTGCATGAGACCCAGATGGATCGCGCACACGACGTCGGGGTGTTGCTTCGCGACCTCCCGGAACGGGCAATGGCGCAGCCGCACCTCCGCGCCCCCCTCCGTCGCCTGGGTCTCGGGCTGGAACCCGACCGCGTCCAGCATTCGATCGAGCCGGGACAGGGCTTCCTCGGCGTCGACACGCTCGGAGGGCGCGGCGCGCTCGACCAGGTGCCTGCCCCAGGCCTTGCCGAGCTCGACGGTCGCGGTGTCGGCGCCCTCCAGGGAGGAGACGAAGCCGGTGAGCATCTGCGCCAACAGCTCGTAGCTGCGCGGACCCGGCGACAGGCCCTCGGAGGAGTAGAGGATCCTCGGCCGCCCGGGCGTCTCGCGCGGCTCGGTCGTCCGGACGGCCAGGCCGTCGTCCACGAGGCCGTCCAGGTGGAAGCGGGCGGTGTTCACGTGGAGGTCCATGGCCTCCGCGACCTCGGCCACTGACAGCGGCTGGTCGGTGTCGCGCAGCAGGGCGAGCGCCGCCGCTCGCCGGCTGCCCGGGGGGAACTGCGGTGCGGGATCCGCCAGCCTCGCGCTCGTCACGCAAGGATTGTCACATGCCGGGTTGTCAATAACAATCGGCGAGCGAGCGGACCGGCGCCAAGGCTTCGGGCTCGAGATGACCGGCTTCGTCGCGTCCGTGCGCCCTCAGGCTGCCTGGACTGGCGACGTGGGCCCCGCGGCCTTCGGCGGGTCGGCCGCGGCCTGCCGTGCCGGCGGCTCGGTGCGGGGCTGCTCGGGTGGGTCCCCGGTCGTTGACCCGACCCCGGCGGGCGCGGTCAGCAGCTCCTCGAGGTCCAGCCCGTAGGTGGGCAGCGCTCCGGGAGCGCGAGACCGACCGTGTTGGAGATCGCCGATGTCGGGGCCGGACATGCCGGTGTCGATGGCGCGCACGCTGCCGATCTGAAGCAGGCCCGGCTCGTCCTGCTCGGCGAAGAGATGGATCTGACGGGCGACGTCAAGGCTCGAGAGGCGGTGTCGCCACAGCGCCCACTCGCGGTAGGAGTGTTGCCTGGCCGTGGCGGTCGCCTGACGCAGCAGCGCGTCCGCCTCGTCGAACGCGCGCCTGACTCTTGCGTGCGCTTCGCGGTGGTCTCGAAGCGGTGAGCGCGCTGCGACCACGCGTGCCAGCTCCGCACGGGCGTCGTCGAGGGCGGTCAGTGCCTCGTCGATCTGGTCAACCAACAACGTGGACACGGCTGGCGGTCGTCTCATGGTCGCGCTCCTGACGGAGAATTGAAACTAGTTAGTTCATGTATAACATCGCCGCATCGGCTGGGCAACCAGCCCATCGGCTCGTTGCTGAGACGACCTGGTCGTTCATTGACACGAACATAATTGTCACAATAAGGTGAGATCCCTTGCTCTGGAGATCAGGAAACGCCCATGACCGCTACAGTCCGCCTCCCGTCCGCCACGCTCAGGGCCGCGACGGCCCACCACGACGAGCTCCTGGAACAGTTGACCGAGCGGGTCGAAGCGTTGCTCGATGCGGTCAGGTCCGGCTCGGCCCCGGGGCCGTCCCGGAGTGCACTTCTCGGTTTCCTGCGAGCCGAGCTCGTGCCGCATCTCCGGATCGAGGCCGACTTGCTCTACCGGGCCGTGCGTACCGACAAGACCGCCCTGCTGGCGCGAGCGATGCAGGACGAGCATCGGGTGATCGCCGCATCGATCCATCAGGTGGAACAAGCCGTCACCAGCGTGGACGCCGCCATCGCGGCGGGCGCCCTGGTGGCCCTGTGCCAGGTGCGCATCGCGCAGGAGAACACCCACCTGCTCCCCGCCCTCGAGTCAGCAGGACTCGAGCTGTCCGACCTGCTCGGAAGTCGACCGGAACTCGTCGGATCCACCGGCTGAGGAGATCGCAGACCCCGGCCGGTGGGCGCGAACCGCGCCCGGCAACGCCTCCGCCGGAGGTCGGTGACCGCTCCCTGGCCGCGACTGAGATGCTGAACCGCAGCGGGTGGCGTCGGGCCGCCCGCTGCTGTGCGCGCGAGGTGTGAGGGGGATCGGTCCGTGTGTTTCTCGGTTCAGGCCGACCTGGTGGCCGGGGCGGCGCTCGTCCCGGTGGGAGTCCTGTCGCTGCGTGAGGTGAAGCGGCTCGATGAGCTGCCGTTCGCCGCGCTGCCGTTGCTGTTCGCGCTCCACCAGCTCGTGGAGGCGGTGGTGTGGGCGGGTATCGACGGGGACGTCGGCGCCGGCTGGGCGCATGCCGCCGCTCTGGTCTATCTCGGCTACGCGCTGGTGGTGCTCCCGACCCTCGTGCCGCTGTCGCTCCTGCTGTTGGAGCCGCGCCGCGGGCGCTTGAGGATCTCGCCGTTCGTCCTGCTCGGCCTGGTGGTCTCGGTCGCGCTGCTGCTCGGGTTGCTCGCGCAACCCGTGGGAGTGGCCCCCCATCCCCACGCCGTGGAGTACCAGACGGGCGTGACCCACGGGCTGTGGTGGGCAGTGCTCTATGTCGTGGCGGTCATCGGCCCCGCCCTGCTCTCGGGCTACCGCTCGATCGTGGTCTTCGGAGTGCTGAACCTGGTGGGCCTGGTGGGTGCGGCGGTGTTGTACCAGAGCGTGTTCGCCTCCCTGTGGTGCGTGTACGCCGCGCTCGTGTCGGTGCTGGTGCTCGTGCACATGATCCGGCGGCGCAGGCTCCGCGATCCTGAACGGCTGGGCGAGACCGCGTGGCCGGCAGCCCGGGCCTGAACCGGCCTCCGATTCGACCCGTAGATCAGCGTGTCGGTCCGCTCACCTTGGGACCACCGGCCCTCCCCGGTGTGGCGGTCGTCGAACCGGGGAACCACTGGTGCTGGAGCGACTCACTCGAAGAGCAAGGGAGCGTCATGGACATCACCGAGCACATCTTGTCCCAGCACCATCAGCAGCGGCGCATGTTCGCGCTGCTCGACGAGATCGATCCCGGGGACTCGGATTCGCTCGGCGCCGTCTGGACCCAGCTGGCGAGGTTCCTGGAGGTGCATGCGGCGGCCGAGGAGGAGATCTTCTACCCGGAGGTCCTGCGGGTCGGCCGCGGCGCCGGCGGCGCGGAGAGCGCAGCGGAGGAGACCGAGGACGCCATCGGGGACCACAACGACATCCGCGACGCCGTGGCGCGGGCGAACGCCGAGCGGCCGGGCACGGATGCGTGGTGGAAGGCGGTGATCGACGCCCGCCTGGCCAACAGCGACCACATGGCGGAGGAGGAGCGGGAGGACCTGGCGGACTTCCGTCGTCACGCGGACCTGGGGATGCGGCACGAGCTCGCGGTGAAGTTCCTGGTCTTCGAGGCCAAGCACGCCGGCGGCATCGACTCCTCCGACAAGGATCCGGAGCGCTACGTGGCCCAGAACCAGTGACTGCGCCCCCGGCGGTGAGCGGGGTGTAGGTCAGCCCCGGTCGAGCCGCCGGGCGAGGTAGGGCGCGGTGGCGCTGTCCGCGGCCCGGGCGACCTCGGCCGGGGGACCGGCGGCGACCACGCGCCCGCCGGCGTCACCGCCGCCCGGGCCGAGGTCGACGACCCAGTCCGCGGAGGCGATCGTGTCGAGATCGTGCTCGACCAGGACGACCGTGTTGCCCGCGTCGACGAGTCGGTGCAGCTGGTGGAGCAGCAGCGCGGTGTCGGCCGGGTGCAACCCGGTGGTCGGCTCGTCGAGCAGGTAGAGCGCATGGCCACGTCGCGCGCGCTGCAGCTCGGTGGCGAGCTTGATGCGCTGGGCCTCGCCACCGCTGAGCTCGGTCGCGGGCTGGCCCAGGCGCAGGTACCCCAGCCCCACCTCGCGGAGCGTCTCGAGGCTCCGCACGGCGGCCGGCACGTCGAGGAGGAACTTCGCGGCCTCGTCGACCGACATCGCCAGCACCTCCGCGATGTCCTTGCCGCGGTAGGCCACCTCGAGCGTCTCGGCGTTGTAGCGAGAGCCGTGGCAGGTCGGGCACGTCGCGGAGGCGCCGGGGAGGAACAGCAGCTCGACCGCGACGAACCCCTCGCCCTGGCAGGTCTCGCACCTGCCCTCCGCGACGTTGAAGGAGAACCGGCCGGCGGTGTAGCCGCGCGCCCGGGCCTCCTCCGTCGCCGCGAACAGCTTGCGCACCGTGTCGAACATCCCGGTGTACGTCGCCAGGTTGGACCGTGGCGTGCGACCGATCGGCCGCTGGTCGACCCGGACGAGCCGGTCGAAGGCCTCGAGACCGGAGGCGTCCTGGACGTCGACCTCGAGCTGCGCCTCGTCCGGGTCGTCGCCGGTCTGCCCGAGGTGTCGGCCCACGACCTCGGCCAGCACCTGGGTGACCAGCGTCGACTTGCCGGAGCCGGAGACTCCCGTCACCGCGGTCATGACGCAGAGGGGCACGTCGACCGAGACCTCGCGCAGGTTGTGACGGGTGACGCCCCGCAGATGCAGCCAGCCCTGCGGGGTGCGGCCGCGGTGCTCGATCGGCTCGGCGCGGCCGGAGAGGTAGCGCCCGGTGGCCGACGCCTCGACCTCCGCGAGACCGGCGACCGGACCGCTGTAGAGCACCTGCCCGCCGCCCTCGCCCGCCCCCGGGCCGATGTCGACGACCCAGTCGGCGCGGCGTACGACGTCGAGGTCGTGCTCCACGACGAACAGCGAGTTGCCGGACGCCTTCAGGCGGTCCAGCACGTCGAGCAGCGGCTCCGCGTCGGCCGGGTGCAGGCCCGCGGAGGGCTCGTCCAGGACGTAGACGACGCCGAACAGCCCGGAGCGCAGCTGCGTGGCGATCCGCAGCCGCTGCGCCTCACCGGGGGACAGCGTGGTCGAGCTCCGCCCGAGGCTGAGGTAGCCCAGGCCCAGGTCGAGGAGCACCTCGATCCGGGCGGCCAGGTCGGCACAGATCCGCACCGCGACCTCGTTGGTCTCCTCGGGCAGGTCGGCGACCGGTCGCAGCAGCGCGACGACCTCGGCCAGCGGCAGGTCGTTGACCTCCGCGATCGAGCGACCGGCGAAGGTCACCGCGAGAGCCTCGGGTCGCAGCCCGCTGCCGTGGCACTGGGGGCAGGGCGCGTCCTCGACGAACCGCAGGGCCCGCTCGCGCATCCGCTCGCTCTTGGAGTCCGCGAGGACGTGCATGACGTGCTTGCGGGCGCTCCAGAACTTCCCGTAGTAGCCGTAGTCGATGCGATCACGCTCGGGCTTGATGAGGACCGACGGCTGCTCGTCGGTGAAGAGCAGCCAGTCGCGGTCCTTCTTCCTGAGCCCGCGCCAGGGCTTGTCGACGTCGATGCCGAGGCCCGCGACGATGCTGCGCAGGTTGACGCCCTGCCAGGCTCCCGGCCAGGCCGCGATCGCGCCCTCGCGGATGCTCAGCGACGGGTCCGGGACGAGCAGCTCCTCGGTGACGTCGTGCACGACGCCCAGGCCGTGGCAGCGCGGGCAGGCGCCGGCCACGGTGTTGGGTGAGAAGGCCTCGGCCGCGAGGTGGCCGGCCCCGGTGGGGTAGTCGCCCGCCCGCGAGTAGAGCATCCGCAGCAGGTTGGACAGCGTCGTGATGGTGCCGACCGAGGATCGGGACGTGGCCGCCCCGCGGCGCTGCTGCAGGGCGACCGCCGGCGGCAGCCCGGTGATCTCCTGCACGTGAGGTGCCCCGACCTGCTGCAGCAGCCGGCGGGCGTAGGGCGCGACCGACTCGAAGTAGCGTCGCTGCGCCTCGGCGTAGAGCGTCCCGAACGCGAGCGAGGACTTGCCGGACCCGGAGACGCCGGTGAAGGCGACCATCGCGTCGCGGGGGATGTCCACGTCGACGTTGCGCAGGTTGTGCTCGCTGGCGCCCCGGACGCGCACGAAGTGGTCGGTCGCATCGTCAGGCATTCCCGCTTTGTACCCGATCCGCCGTGGCTCGCACATTCACAGGAGACCGGAGTGGTGCGGACGGGGCTGGGCCGGGCCGGCCGGGGTGGGGGGCCGGGGCTCCAGTACGTTGCGGTCCTCGGGCAAGGCGCACTGCCTGCCCTCCCCGGAGGCGTCCACATGCATCACCTGCCCGGCGCTCACCCGCCCTTCGTCGCCAACCCGATCGCGCTCACGATCGTGGCCATCGCCGTGGTGGTCGCCTTCTGGCTCACCCACCGGCGGGGCGGGTAGCGGTCGACCACGCCGGCTCCCCGGTCGTCAGGAGATGACGGCGTCGATGGTCTTCTTCAGGGCGCTGGGCTGCGCAGGGGAGCGGGGCGCCTTCTTGCGGGCCTCCTCCATCTCCGCGCCGATCTCCTGCAGGGCCTTGCGGCCCAGACCGGAGCGCACCTTCGGGAACCACTCGTCCTCCTCCTCGTCGATGTGGTGGCGGACGTTCTCGATGAGCACGGTGGTCTTCGCGGTGAACCGTTCGGCGTCCGGCTTCATCGCCGCCAGCTCCATGACCAGCACGTCGGCGACGTGGTGCTCCTCGTAGGACTCCAGCACGTCGTCCTCGACCTCGGGGAGCAGCTCGCGCACGCGGGGGTACATCACCTCGTTCTCGATGTAGGTGTGCACCGTGAGCAGCTCGATCATCTTGTTCACGAGCCGGCCCTTCTCGGCGTGGGCGTTCTCGCCGGCCTTCTCGAAGGCGGTGAAGACCTTCTTGATCTCCTGGTGGTCCTGCTTCAGCAGCACGATCGCGTCGGTGGACATGGCGGTTCCTCTGCACTCGGGGGTGGCTGGCAGGTACCCGCTCGACCGCCACCGGAAACCGTGCCCGGCCGCCGCCGACCGTGGGAATCGTTGCCGGGCTCGCGGTGTTGTCCGACCGGATGGGTACGCGCCGGTCCGCCGGCCCCGCGCCCGGCCCGAAGGGCCACCCGGGCCCCCGCCAACGGCCCCCGGCCACGTGGGCGGCCCGCGCAGGGTGCGCGGCGCGTACGCCTGACCTGACACGGATCCCCAAACGCAAGGAGCACCTCCATGCCCGTCCCCATGCCCGTCCATGCCTACGCCGCCCCCGCCGCCGGCGAGCCCCTCGTCCCCACCGTCATCGAGCGCCGCGAGGTCGGTGCCAACGACGTGCTGATCGAGGTCAAGTACGCCGGGATCTGCCACTCCGACATCCACACCGTGCGCGGCGACTGGGGACCGCAGTCCTACCCGCTGGTCCCCGGCCACGAGATCGTCGGCCTGGTCGCCGAGGTCGGGTCCGGCGTGACCGGCCACCAGGTCGGCGACCGGGTCGGCGTCGGCTGCATGGTCAACTCGTGCGGGCAGTGCACCAACTGCCGCAACGGCGACCAGCAGTACTGCGCGGAGGGGATGGTCGGCACCTACGGCGCCGTCGACCGCGACGGCACCATCACCCAGGGCGGCTACTCCACCCACGTCGTGGTCGACGCCGACTACGTCCTCTCGGTCCCCGAGGGCGTCGACCTGGCGGCCGCCGCGCCGCTGCTGTGCGCCGGCATCACCACCTACTCGCCGCTGCGCCGCTGGGGCGCGGGCCCGGGCAAGAGGGTCGCGATCGTCGGCCTCGGCGGGCTCGGCCACATGGCGGTCAAGATCGCGCACGCGCTGGGCGCCGAGGTCACGGTGCTCTCGCAGTCGCTGAAGAAGCAGGAGGACGGGCTGCGGCTGGGCGCCGACCACTACTTCGCGACCAGCGACCCGGCCACCTTCGAGCAGCTCGCCGGCAGCTTCGACCTGGTGCTGAACACCGTCAGCGCCAGCATCGACGTCGACGCCTACCTCGGCCTGCTCGCCGTGGACGGCACGATGGTCAACGTCGGCGCCCCGGGGGAGCCGCTGAGCCTGAACGTGTTCTCGCTCATCGGGGCCCGGCGCTCGTACGCCGGGTCGATGATCGGCGGCATCCCGGAGACCCAGGAGATGCTCGACTTCTGCGCCGAGCACCACCTCGGCGCCGAGATCGAGCTGATCGGCGCCGACAAGATCAACGACGCCTACGAGCGGGTGCTGGCCTCCGACGTCCGCTACCGGTTCGTGATCGACACCGCCACGCTGGGCTGACCGGCCCCGCCCAGCCCCGGAGGTCCTCGCAGCCCGGCTGCGGGGGCCTCCGCGGCGTTTCCGGGCCCGGTTCAGCCCATGGCGTCGAGCAGCTGCTTCTCGGCGACGTCGAAGTAGTGGGCGAGCGCCCGCTCCGCGGCGGCGGTGTCGCCCTCCTCCAGCAGCCGGAGGATCTCGCGGTTCCCCTGCAGGTAGGGCTCGTGGAAGGCCCGGGGGTCGGCCATGACGTGGAAGACCAGGCGCAGCTCGGCGAGCAGCTGGCGCATGGTCTCGTCGAGGCGAGGGCTGTCGAGCAGGCCGGCCAGCGCCTGGTGGAAGTGCATGTTGGCGGACCCCACGAGGGTCCAGTCGCCGGCGACCGCCGCCCGCTCGCCGTCCTCCACGGCCCGGCGTACCGCCTCGAGCCGTTCCGGCGGCGCGCCCGGGGCGGCACGCAACGCGGCCGCCTCCAACGCCCGGCGCACCCGGTAGAGGTCGCGCACGTCCTCGGTGGTCAGCCGGCGCACGAACACCCCGCGGTTGAACTCGTGGACCAGCAGTCGCTCGTGGGTGAGCAGCCGGAACGCCTCGCGCAGGGTGTTGCGAGAGATGCCGAGCGCGGCGCCGATGTCCTCCTCCGACAACCGGACCCCGGGCAGCAGCCGGCCCTCGATGACGTCCTCGCGGAGCGCGTCCGCGACCCGGCCGGCGGTGCTCGACCGGCCCATGTCCGCCCGCCGGGCGGCGAGCCCCTCCAGCCACTGCGTCATCACGCGGCCCCCGTCCTCCCAGGTCTGCCCCCATCCTAGGGGAACAGGGTATTGCGGGATTGTTGAACAATCCCTAGGGTGCTGTGAGCGGGGCCACATCCAGGAGGAGCAGGAAATGAGCGAATCGGCCGCACCACAGGTCGCCGACGGGGTCGCCCCCGACGGGGGTGAGGACCCGGCCGGGTCACGGTCGGACCGGGGCAGGAGCCACCGCCGCGGCGCGCTGCTGGGCGCGATGTTCCTCATGGCGACCAGCGCCATCGGGCCCGGCTTCATCACCCAGACCACCGTGTTCACCGCCAAGCTCGGGGCGGCCTTCGCCTTCGCGATCCTGATCTCGGTGCTCGTGGACGTCGCCGTCCAGCTCAACGTCTGGCGGGTGATCGGCGTGTCCGGCCTGCGCGCCCAGGACCTGGCGAACCGGGTGGTGCCCGGCGGTGGCTACGTGCTGGCCGCGCTGGTCGTCTTCGGCGGGCTCGTCTTCAACGTCGGGAACATCGGCGGCACCGCGCTGGGGGCCCAGGCGATGATGGGCGCCGACGTCAAGATCGGCGGCGCGGTCTCCGCGCTGATCGCGATCGGGATCTTCCTCAGCAAGCGCGCCGGCGTCGCGGTGGACCGGATCGTGGTGGTCCTGGGCCTGCTGATGATCGTGATGGTCACGTTCGTCGCGTTCAAGTCCCAGCCCCCGGTGGGCGAGGCGTTGCGCCAGACGGTGCTGCCCGACCACGCCGACTTCCTGATCATCACGACCCTGATCGGCGGCACGGTCGGTGGCTACATCACCTACGCGGGTGCCCACCGGCTGGTCGACTCCGGCATCTCCGGACGCGAACACGTCCGCGAGATCACCCGCACCTCGACCACCGGGGTCGTGGTCACCGGGGTGATGCGCGCGCTGCTCTTCCTCGCCGTCCTCGGTGTCGTCGCCGGCGGCGTCACGCTCGCCCAGAGCAACCCGCCCGCCTCGGCCTTCCAGCACGCCCTCGGCCAGGCCGGCCTGCACCTGTTCGGCGTGATCCTCTGGGCGGCCAGCATCACCTCGGTGATCGGCGCCTCCTACACCTCGGTGTCGTTCCTGACCACCTTCTCCGAGGGCCTCGCGCGCCGGCGCAACCTGGTCGTGGTCGGCTTCATCATCTTCTCGCTCGCGGTCTTCCTCATCGTCGGCCAGACTCCGGTGACCCTGCTGGTGCTCGCCGGCGCGCTGAACGGGCTGATCCTCCCGGTCGGCCTCGGCGTGCTGATGTGGGTGGCGGCGCGCCGCCCCGACCTGCTCGGGGGCTACCGTTACCCCCGCTGGCTGCTCGTGCTGGGTGTCGCGGCCTGGGTTCTGACCGTCTACCTGGGCTGGAGGTCGCTCGGCGGCATCGCGGCCCTCTGGAGCTGAGATGCGCATCGACCTGAACGCCGACCTGGGCGAGGGCCTCGGACAGTGGAGCCTCGGCGACGACGAGGCGCTGCTGGAGGTGGTCACCAGCGCGAACGTCGCCTGCGGCTTCCACGCCGGTGACCCCACGGTGCTGCGCCGTGTCTGCGAGATGGCCGCCGAGCGCGGCGTCGCGATCGGCGCCCAGGTCGGCTACCGCGACCTGCACGGCTTCGGTCGCCGGTTCATCGACATGCCGGCCGAGGACCTGACCAACGACGTGCTCTACCAGATCGGCGCGCTGGAGGCGTTCGCGCGGGTCGCCGGCACCTCGGTGGCCTACGTCAAGCCCCACGGCGCGCTCTACAACGCGATCGTCCACCACGAGGAGCAGGCGGCCGCGGTGGTCGAGGCGGTGGTCCGCTACGACCCCGCGCTGCCGGTGCTGGGGCTGCCCGGCTCGAGGTGGCTGGCGCTCGCCGGCGAGGCCGGGCTCGCGGCCGTGGCCGAGGCGTTCGCCGACCGGGCCTACACCCCGGAGGGGACGCTGGTCTCCCGGCGGGAGAAGGGCGCGGTGCTCCACGACGCGGAGGAGATCGCGGCCCGGTGCGTGCGGATGGCCACCACCGGGGACGTAGTGGCGGTCGACGGCAGCGTCGTGGCGGCGCGGGCGGGCTCGCTGTGCGTGCACGGCGACACCCCCGGCGCGGTCGAGGTCGCGCGGGCGGTCCGGTCGGCGCTGGAGTCCGCGGGCGTGGCCGTGTCACCCTTCACCGGCGGCGCCGGATGAGGGTGCTGCCCTGCGGGGACGCCGGGCTCCTCGTCGAGGTGGCCAGCCTCGAGGAGGTGCTCGCGGCGTACGCCGCGTTCGTCGAGCGGCCGCCCGCCGGCGTGACCGAGATCGTGCCCGCGGCCCGCACCGTGCTGCTGCGCGTCGACCCCGGGACCGACCTCGCGCCGGTCGCGGCGGCCGTCCGCGCGACCACCCCCCGGCCCGGTGCGCGGCCGGACGCCGGCCACGTCGAGGTCGCGGTGCGCTACGACGGCGCCGACCTCGCCGAGGTCGGGGAGCTGACCGGCCTGGGGGAGCGCGGCGTGGTGGAGGCGC
The DNA here is from genome assembly GCF_013409645.1 of Nocardioides panaciterrulae. Classification (NCBI taxonomy): domain Bacteria; kingdom Bacillati; phylum Actinomycetota; class Actinomycetes; order Propionibacteriales; family Nocardioidaceae; genus Nocardioides; species Nocardioides panaciterrulae. The sequence goes on from NZ_JACCBG010000001.1 coordinate 1,268,624, forward strand.
ACACGAGCCAGGAGTGGACGGTCGCCTTCTGCGGGTTCGCGCCGGGGTTCGGCTACCTGGTCGGCGAGGACGACCGGCTGCACGTGCCGCGGCGGGAGGACCCGCGCACCCGGGTCCCCGCGGGCGCCCTCGGCCTCGCCGGGGAGTTCACCGGGGTCTACCCCCGGGAGTCGCCCGGCGGCTGGCAGCTCATCGGCCACGCGCTGGACCCGGTCTGGGACCTGCGGCGCACGCCGCCGGCGGTGCTCACCGCAGGCGTCCGGGTCCGGTTCCGGGAGGCGCGATGAAGAGCCTCGAGGTGCTGGAGACCGGCCCACTGGCCACCGTGCAGGACCTGGGCCGGCCGGGACAGGCCGCGCTCGGGGTCGGGCGCTCGGGCGCCGCGGACGCCGCGTCGCTCCGGCTCGGCAACCGGCTGCTCCGCAACGACGACGACAGCGCCGGCATCGAGGTGACCTACGGCGGGCTCGCGGTGCGAGCGCACGGCGACCTGCTGGTGGCACTCACCGGCGCCCGCTGTCCGGCCACCGTCGCCGGCCGGTGCGTGGGCAGCAACAGCCCCGTGCTGCTGCCCGACGGGGCCGAGCTGCGCCTCGGCGCGCCGGCGACCGGGCTGCGCACCTACCTGACCGTCCGCGGCGGCGTCGACGTCGCCCCGGTGCTGGGGTCACGGTCCACCGACGTGCTCGCCGGCCTGGGCCCGGAGGTGCTGGCGCCGGGCAGCGAGCTGCCGGTGGGGCCGTGTCCACGCCGCCAGCCCACCGTGGACCTCGCGCCCGTCCCCGACCCGCCCTCGGGCGAGGTGCAGCTGCGGGTCGTCCGCGGTCCGCGTGCGGACTGGTTCACCGACGAGGCGTTCGACCGGCTCACGGCCGCGCCGTACGAGGTGACCAACGAGAGCGACCGGGTCGGGATGCGGCTGCGCGGCGCGGCGCTCGAGCGGGTCCGCTCCGAGGAGCTGCCCAGCGAGGGCATGGTCCCGGGCGCGCTGCAGGTGCCGCCGACCGGTCAACCCACCCTGTTTCTCGTCGACCACCCCGTGACCGGGGGCTACCCGGTCCTCGGCGTGGTCGTGACCACCGACCTCGGGCGGGCCGCACAGGTCCGACCCGGCCAGACGATCCACTTCAAGGAGATGAGATGAACCCTTCCGAGCTCCTCCCGTCCGAGGCGCGGGAACGCTTCCGGGCCGGCCTGAACGTCCCGACGGCCGGCTGGTCGGCCGGCTGGGCGCAGGCGAACCTGATCGCGGTGCCGCGTGAGCAGGCCTACGACGTGCTGCTGTTCGCCCAGCGCAACCCCAAGCCGTGCCCGGTGCTGGACGTGACCGAGCCCGGCGAGTTCGCCTCCAGCATCTTCGGTGGTGACCTGCGCACCGACCTGCCCGCCTACCGGGTCTTCGAGCACGGCGAGCTCGTCGAGGAGACCACCGACGTGACCGGCTGGTGGCGCGACGACCTCGTGGCGTTCCTGATCGGCTGCAGCTTCTCCTTCGAGGCCGCGCTGCTGGAGGCCGAGGTGCCGGTGCGCCACGTGGAGGCCGGCTGCAACGTGCCGATGTACCGCACGTCGGTGCCCTGTCGTGACGCCGGCGCGCTCGGCGGTCCGCTGGTCGTGTCGATGCGGCCGGTGCCCGCGGAGCAGGTGGCGACGGCCGTCCGGGTGTCCTCGCGCTACCCCGCCGTGCACGGTGCGCCCGTGCACGTGGGGAACCCGGCCGCGCTGGGCATCACCGACCTCGGGGCGCCGGACTTCGGCGACCCGGTCGAGGTCCGGGACGGCGAGGTCCCGGTGTTCTGGGCCTGTGGGGTCACCCCGCAGGCCGCGGTGATGGCCTCCCGGCCGCCGTTCGCGATCAGCCATGCCCCCGGATCGATGGCGATCACCGACCTGCGCGACAGCACCCTGCTGGTGCCCTGAGCCCCGTCAGGGCACCAGGGCGTAGTGGAGGTGGACGACACCGCTGTCGAAGCGGTGTTCGTCCACCAGCTCGAGGCGGGCACGCACGCCGTCCGGGAGGGCCCGCTCGCCGCCGCCGACCAGCACCGGGTTCAGGAAGAGGTGGCACTCGTCGACCAGGCCCGCGGCGATCGCCTGGCCGGCGAGCCGGGCGCCGCCGATCGAGAGGTCGTGGGACGCGGCCTCCTTGAGCCGTCGCACCACGGCCGGGTCGAAGTCCCGCTCGAGCCGGGTCCGCGGAGTCGACGGAGCCGAGAGGCTCCGGGAGTACACGACCTTGTCCGCAGCTCGCCAGATCTCGGCGAAGTCCCGGACCGGGGCGGACCGGTCGGGGGTCCCGAGGTCCTGCCAGACCCGCATCACGTCGTACATCCGGCGCCCGTAGAGATAGGTCCCGACCCCGCGCTCGAGGTCGTTCACGAACGTGTGCACCTCCTCGTCCGGGGCCGCCCAGTCGAAGCCCCCGTCCGCGTCCTCGACGTAGCCGTCGAGCGAGGTGAGCGCGGAGTAGATCAGCCGGGCCATGTCGATGCCTCCTCCGGCGGGCCGCGCCCGATGGACCCCGATGGACTCAGGGCGGGTGCCTCCCGCCCCGGTCAATGATCGCGCAGTGCCTCGATGAGCTCGTCCTTGTTCATCGAGGAGCGGCCCTCGATGTCCAGCTCGGCGGCCCGTTCGTGGAGCTCCTCGACGGTCCACTTCTCGTAGGACCGCGACTCGCCACCCTCCCGGCCGACCTGGGTGCGAGAGCGGTTGGCGGCCGAGTTGGCGATGCGCGCCGCCTTCTCCTTGCTCTCGCCCTCGTCGCGGAGCTTCTCGTAGAGCTCGTCGTCCTTCACCGAGGGACCGGGCTTCTTCTCGCCGGGCATGATGGCTCCTTCCGGTTGGCTTCCGGTCGTGCTCCGGCGTGGCCGGGGAGCGGCCTGGCCGGGGCAGGTCCGGTACCCGACCGGCGAGGGGGCATGCCCGGGCGAGGCCGGGCGCCGCTGGCCCTCGGTGCGATAGTGGCCGCTGTGACGACCTCCACCTCCACCTCCACCGCCGGCTCCGGTTCCGGCTCGCGCCCCGCGGCCGCCTGGGAGCCCGACCGGCTCGGCGACGGCTACGAGCAGCTCACCTTCGACCTGGGCCCGGACCCGGACGGCGAGGGCGACGCCCGTGCCGTGCTCGTCCGGCGCACGGTGCGCGAGGGCGAGCAGGTCACCGGCGCGGTGCTCTACGTGCACGGCTTCTCCGACTACTTCTTCCAGACCGATCTCGCCGACTTCTTCGCCGAGCGCGGGCTCGCGTTCTACGCCCTGGACCTGCGCAAGTGCGGCCGCGCGCGGCAGCCCGGCCAGACCGCGCACTACGTCTCCGACCTCGGCCTGTACGACGAGGAGCTGGAGCTCGCGCTGGGCGCGCTCGCGGCCGACCACCCGGACACGCCGGTGGTCGTGGCGGCCCACTCGACCGGCGGGCTGGTCACCCCGCTGTGGCTGGACCGGCGGCGCCGCGGCGGCCGGGTCGGGCCGGTGGCCGGACTGGTGCTCAACAGCCCGTGGTTCGACCTGCAGGGCAAGCCGATGATGCGCGGCCCCGGCACCTGGGCGGTGCGCGGCCTCTCCCGGGTCCGGCCGCTGCGGCCGCTCGACCTGCCCGAGTCCACCGTCTACGGCGACTCGCTCCATGTCAGCGCGAAGGGCGAGTGGGACTACGACCTCGACCTCAAGCCGTTGACCGGCTTCCCGGTCACGATCGGCTGGCTGGCCGCCGTACGCCGTGGCCACGCCCGGCTGCACCGCGGGCTCGACGTCGGCGTGCCCTCGCTGGTGCTGCGCTCGGACAAGACGCACTACTCGCGGACCCACAGTCCGGCCAGCGACCGCGCCGACACCGTCCTCGACGTGCGCCAGATCGCGCGTTGGTCCGGCTGCCTGGGCGACCGCACCAGCGTGGTGCCGATCGCCGACGCGCGCCACGACGTCTTCCTGTCGCTGTCCGAGCCGCGGCGGCAGGCCTACCGGGTGCTCGACGCCTGGCTGCGCGAGCACCCCGACCTGTTGTGACCGGCGGCCCCGGCCCGCGAACGGCGACGGGCGCCACCCCCGAGTGGGTGGCGCCCGTCGGTCTGTCCGGCGCGGCGGTCAGTGGCGATGCCGGTGGCCGTGGTGGCCCTGGTTCCGCGGGGCGCCGGTGCGCGGGTCCAGCAGCAGTGGCTTGACCACCGGGTGCCGGTAGTCGAACATCCCGTCCAGCGAGCCGGCGAGCCGGTCGTAGGACCCGTCGATGCGCATGCCGCCGAGCCAGTTGTCCTCGACGAAGCGCAGGATCGAGGACTGGTCGGTCACCTGGTGGTCGACGGCGTTGCGGCGGGCGTACGGCGAGAGCACCAGCAGCGGCAGGCGCGGGCCGTAGCCGCAGCGGTCCTGGAAGCCGTCGAGCATCGCGTCGGTGCTGCCGGCCGGGGTACCGGTGCACGCCGAGGGGCCGTTGAGCGCGTCGTCGGCGTAGGAGGACATGTTCACGATCGGCGAGGGCTGGTGGTCGTACCAGCCGTCGCTGTCGTCGTAGGCCAGCACGACCGCGGTGGAGCGCCACTGCGGCGAGTGCTGGAGTCGGTTCATCACGTGGACGACGTAGCGCTGCTCGTCCAGCGGGTCGGAGTACGCCGCGTGCCCGTCCTGGTAGCCGGGGGCCTTCAGGAAGCTCACCGCCGGCAGCCGGTGGTCGTCCAGCGCGGTGTAGAAGTCCGACATGTCGTACTGGTGGTTGGCCTGGCCGTCGTGGCCGATCTCCGCGGCCGACGCCGGCGGCAGGTGCTCGGGGTTGGCCGTGCTCGCGTAGTACTGGAACGGCTCGTGGTGGGGGATGTAGTCGGTGCTGGTCACGCCCGCCACGTTGGCGTGCTGGGCGGTGCAGTCACGGAAGCCGCCCTCGAACCAGCCCCAGCTCACGCCCTTGTCGTTGAGCAGGTCGCCGACGTTGCGGCCCTTCATCTCGACGGTGTCGTACTTGGCGTTCGAGCACTTGTCGAAGTACGGGTCGGGGTCGTTGACGACGGTGCCGGTCCCGGTGGCGTCGGGGTTGCGCACGCCGTACGTCTCGGAGGTGGTGACCGGTCCCTCGGGCACGGTGCCGGCCGGACGGCCCGCGGTCGCGTGGTTGACCGCGTCGCCGGTCTGGCCGGAGACCAGGTTCAGGGCGCCGGGCGTGGAGGGCCCGAAGGTCGTGTTGTAGGAGTTGTCGCTCATCGCGAACCGCTGGGCGTAGTTCCACAGGCCGGTGACGGTGTTGCCGTCGTAGTAGTCCATGACCAGGCCGGGCTCGGTGTACATCGAGGAGTCGCAGGTCTCCTTGTCGGTGTGCTGGACGAAGAGGTCCATCGCACCGCCGTCGTAGGCCTTCTGCTCGTCGGAGTAGCCGTGGTCCTGGTCGCAGGTGACCGCCTGGGCCGGGCCGAGCCGGTCGGGGTTGGCGGTGCTGCCGTCGTCGAAGTGGTTCGGGTTGTGGGTCAGCAGCCCGTGCTGCCGCAGGCCGTTGACCTGCGGGGTGCCGCGGCGGGCGTGGAACGGCGTGCCGTCGGTGTTGGCGGCCTGCGGGTAGGTGCCGAAGTAGTGGTCGAAGGAGACGTTCTCCCCGAAGATCACCACGAGGTGCTTGATCGGCGTGGTGGTCGCCCCGTGGGCCGACCGGCCGCCCCCGTGGCGCTGGTCGGCGTGGGCGTCGGCGGGGGCCGTCGTGACCCCCGCCAGTGCGGCCACGGTGCCGGTGGCCGCGAGCACGGCGGTCGTCCACCGGGCCCTGCGCGAGATGGTGCGCATCTGGTTCCTCTCTCCGAGTTGTCGGTGCTGCATGCGCACCGTGCTGGAGCCAGGAGGCCGAGGAGTGTGGGATCGGTGAACGGCGCACGAACGCTGGCGATCGTGATCTGCTGCGCCTGTCCGGGCAGGTCAGGGGGTCCAGCAGCTCGCGGCGTGCGCCAGGGCGGGGCCCTCGAGCCGCGCCACCAGCCGCTCGAACAGCGCGCCGGCCTCCGGGGCGCTCCAGTCCTCGGCCAGCAGCTCGCGCGGCAGGCCGGGGTCCCGGAACGGCAGCTTGCGCCAGTGGTCGACCGCCTCGAGGTAGGTGACGAAGGCCCGCTCGGGATCGACGCGTACGCCGCCCTCCCACCGGTCCGCCTCGGGACCGAACCGGGTCAGGAAGTCCCGGTAGCGTCCGTCGATCGCGGCCAGGTCCCAGCTGCCGTAGAGCAGCGTGCTGAGGTCCTGCCCCCCGACGTAGTCGCCGACGAAGATCGCGGCGTACTTGTCGAGGCCGAGCTCCGCGACGGCCTGCTCGGCCGCGGCCCGCATGCGAACCGGCGCGATCCACATCGCGGTGCCGATGTTGCCGAAGCCCAGCGAGGCGAGGTGCGAGCGCAGCTGGTAGCGCTTGGCGCGGTCGGACTCGGGGACCGAGAAGTTCACCACGCACCAGCCGTCGGCGAGGTCGGCGGGCTGGCGGGCGTGCCAGATGATCTCGTCGCCGGCCGCCAGCGCCCGGAGTGCGACCGGGGTCAGCGCGTAGCCGCGCAGGCCGCCACGCGCCTCGGACGCCAGCCACCCGCGCTGCTTGAGGCGGAAGACCGCGGTCCGCACGCTCGGGGCGTCGAGCCCGGCCTGCGACATCAGCTCCACGGTGCCGGCGATCGGCATCCAGTCGCCCATCCGGCGTACGACCGCGCCGAGGAAGGTGACCAGCGCCGTCCGCGTGCGCTGCGAGCGCTGCGAGCTCTGGGGGCTCCGCTCCTCCGGGGGCTTGGTCACCCCGCCCATTGTGCCGGAGTCCCTAGCGACCGCTGGCCGGCGAACCCGCCGCGGACAGGGCCTGCCGCCACGCCTGCGGCCAGGGCCGGCTGCGGGTGTCCCCGCCCGCGTGGGCGCCCTCGACGTGCACGGTGACATAGCGTCCCGCCGCCGCACGCACCCGCGGCCGGCCCCCGAACTCCTCGCCCCAGACCTCGAAGTCGAAGGTCATCGAGGAGCCGCCCAGTCGGCTCAGCTCGACCGTCGCGGTGACCTGCTGGCCGAAGAACAGCGGCGCCCGGTAGTCCACCTCATAGCGCACCCGCGGCGCCCCGGGGAAGTAGTCGTCGAGGCCGCGCTCGCGCATCAGCGTCGCCTCGGCCGCCTCCACGAAGCGCAGCACCGCGCTGTTGTGGTAGATCCCGGCGGCGTCGGTGTCGACCCACTCGACCCGGGTGCGGAAGACGCCGACCGGGCCGCCGGCCTCGCTCACGCCGTCACCGCGGCCCGGCCCGGCGACCAGCGCAGGTGCACCTCGTCGGTGGTGCCCTCCCGCAGCAGCGAGAGCCGCGGCGGGACCTTGTCGGTGCGCGAGCTCGGGGGCTTGCGTCGTCCGGCGGCCCACTGGTCCGGCCACGGCGCGCCGGGGCCGCGGTAGTCCTGCTCGGCCGCCGCCTGCAGGGTCCACTGGGGGTTGTAGAGGTGGGTCCGGCCGAGCGCGCACAGGTCGGCCCGGCCGGCGAGCAGGATCGAGTTCACGTCGTCGTACGACGAGATCGCGCCGACCGCGATCACCTTCACCCCGGCGGGCTGCGCCACCAGGTGCCGGATCTTGTCCGCGAACGGGGTCTGGTAGGAGCGGCCGAACGCGGGCTTCTCGTCCTTGGTCACCTGTCCCGAGGAGACGTCGATCGCCGCGGCGCCGTGCTCGACGAACGCGCGCGCGATCTCGACCGCGTCGTCCTCGGTGTTGCCGTCGGGCACCCAGTCGGTCGCCGAGATGCGGACCGTCACCGGGATCGACGCCGGCACCGCGGCCCGGACCGCGTCGAAGACCTCCAGCGGGAAGCGCAGCCGGTGCTCCAGCGGGCCGCCGTACTCGTCGGTGCGCCGGTTGGAGACCGGGGAGAGGAACGAGGACAGCAGGTAGCCGTGGGCCGCGTGCACCTCGATCAGGTCGAAGCCGGCCTCGACGCCGCGCCGGGCCGCGGCCACGAACTCCGCGACGACCCGGTCCAGGTCGGCACGGGTCGCCTCCCGCGGCACGTGGCAGCCCTCGCCGTAGGGGATCGCCGAGGGCCCGATCACCTCCCAGTTGCCCTCGGGCAGCGGCTGGTCCATCCCCTCCCACATCAACCGGGTCGAGCCCTTGCGCCCGGAGTGGCCGAGCTGGAGCCCGATCCGCGCGTCGCTGCGGTGGTGCACGAAGTCGGTGATCGACCGGTAGGCGTCGCGCTGCTCGTCGTTCCACAGGCCGGTGCAGCCGGGCGTGATCCGGCCCTCGGGGGAGACGCAGACCATCTCGGTCATCACCAGCCCGGCCCCGCCGAGCGCCTTGGAGCCGAGGTGGACCAGGTGGAAATCGTCGGGCACCCCGTCCTCGGCGCTGTACATGTCCATCGGGGAGACGATGATCCGGTTCCGCAGCGCCAGCTCGCCGATCGAGACCGGCTGGAACATCGCCGGCGCGACCTCGGCCGCGCCCTGGTGGCGGGCGAACTCCGCCTCCATCAGCGCTGCGAAGCCGGGGTCGCGCTCGCTGAGGTTCGCCGAGGTGATCCGGCGGGAGCGGGTGAGCAGGTTGAAGACGAACTGGGCCGGGTCCTGCTCGGCGTACATGCCGATGTTCTCGAACCACTCCAGCGACGCCTGGGCGGCCCGCTGCGTCGACTCGACCACCGGCCGGCGCTCGGCCTCGTAGGCGTCCAGCGCGGCCTCGACGGTCGGCTGCTCGTGCAGGCAGGCCGCGAGCGCCAGGGCGTCCTCCATGGCCAGCTTGGTGCCGGAGCCGATCGAGAAGTGGGCGGTGTGCGCGGCGTCGCCGAGCAGCACCAGGTTGCGGTGGTGCCAGCGCTGGTTGCGGACGGTGCTGAAGCTGAGCCACTTGGAGTTGTTGGTGAGGATCTGGTGTCCCCGCAGCTCGGCGGCGAAGATCTCCTGGACCCGCTCCACGGCGTACTGGTCGGAGACGCCCGGCGGGAACACCTCGTCCTCGGTGCGGTCCAGGCCGGCGCGACGCCACACGTCCTCGTGCATCTCGACGATGAAGGTCGAGCCGGAGTCGGAGTAGGGGTAGCCGTGGATCTGCATGGTGCCCCACTGCGTCTGCTTGACGAAGAACTGGAACGCCTCGAAGACCAGGTCGGTGCCGAACCAGATGTACTTGTTGCGGCGCCGGTCCAGCGACGGCCCGAACGCCTCGGCGTAGCGCGACCGGATCGTCGAGTTCAGGCCGTCGGCGGCGACCACCAGGTCGTAGGCCGCCTGCAGGTGCTCGGGGTCGGGGGCCTCGGTGCGGTAGTGCACCGTGACGCCCAGGTCGGCGGCCCGCCGCTGCAGGATGCGCAGCAGCTCCTTGCGGCTCATCGCGGCGAAGCCCTGGCCGCCGATGGTGAACGGCTGGCCGTTGAACTCCACGTCGATGTCGGTCCA